>CAYNRF010000031.1:0-22877 GCA_964399525.1 uncultured Phycisphaeraceae bacterium
AGGGGGCTGTCGGTATCGATCAGCGTGCCCAGCAGCCGGCGGGCGTCGGACCGGGTGTCGGGGGTGCGCGCCCAGTGCTCGGCGATGATGAGGCGGGCGCGGGGCGGGGCCCCTTCGGCGGTGGCGGGGGCCAGGTCGGCGGCGCGGGCGATGCGGTCGGTCAGGACGGCGGGCCAGTCGGCGGCCCGCTCCCGCTCGGCGCGGTCGAGCAGGGCGAGCAGCGGTTCGTAGTGGTCGGTGGCGCGGGGGTCGCGGAGGCGGGCGCGGGTGCGGGCCTCGGCGAGGGCGAGGGTCCAGTAGGGGTCGTCGGTGGCGTCGGAGGCGGGGTCCGTGGACTCCTGGCTCAGGGCGGCGGCGGTGGTGGCGATGCGGGCGCGGGTGGCGTCGGCCAGGGGCAGTTCCGCGGCGTCGGTCTGCAGGGCGGCCAGTTCGGTGAGTGCGTCGGCGGGGCGGCCGGCGAGGGTGAGCGTGTCGATCAGGGCGAGGCGGCGCCAGGCGTCGGCGTCGGCGTCGTGGAGGAGTTCTTCGGTGAGGGTGTGGATGGCGGGGGCGAGTGCGTCGGGGGTGGGATCGGCGGTGAGCGATTGGGCGCGGGCGAGGAGGACGCGGGCGCGGGCGTCGTCGGGGGTGCGGGCGGCGAGGTTGGCGGCGCGTTGGGCCTGTTCGTCGGCGCGGGCGCGGTCGGCGGCGTTGGGCAGGCCGTGGAGGAGGCGGAGGGCGGCGCCGGTGTCGTCGAGTTCGGCAAGGATGGCGGCGGCGGCGTCGATGGTGTGATTGCGGACGGCGCCGGAGGTGCGGGGGAGGCGGGGCTGCATGGAGGCGAGGGTGTCGGCGGTGACGACGCGGTAGTCGGAGACGCCATGGCCGTGGCGGGCGGCGATGGCGGGCATGATGCCGGTGGGGTCCTCGTCGAGGAGCTGGACGGCGGCGATGGCGGTGCGTCGGCGGCCGGTGCGGTCGGTGGGGTTGAGCGCGTCGAGTTCGGCGAGGGATTCGTGGAGGCCGTCGCCCCAGGCGGCGTCGGGGCCGGTGCGCTCGATGGAGCGGGTGATGAGCATGACGATGTCGGGGCGCAGCGCGAGGGCGTCACGCAGACCGGCGAGCGGCTTGGACTGACCGCGGGGACGGAAGGTGGCCATCCACTGGGCGACCTGGCGCTTGGCGGCGGGGGTGGCCAGCGCGAGGGAGCCGTTGCGTCCGATGGGGGCGGCGACGGGGGGCGAGTTCTCCGGGCCGGGGAAGACGATGACCTGGAAGCGCTGGGTGGGGCTGAGCTGGTCGATGGCGCGGAGGAGTTCCTCGCGCACGAAGGTGAAGGCGCTGGCGACGGCGCCCGAGGCGTCGACGACGAAGACGACGGTGCGCGCGGGGGCGGCGTCGATCTCGGCGAAGCGGACAGTGGGGGAGGAGGCGTTGGCGGGGGAGAGGATGGCGTCGGTGACCGGTGTGGGGGCCGGAGGGGCGAGCGGGGCGGCGGTGGCGGGGCCCGGGCGGGCGGCGTCGGCCAGGGCGCGGGCGATGGCGGCGGGTTCGGAGGGCGCGGGGATGGCGCCGGGGGCCGGGGTCGCGCCGGGGGTCTGCGAAGGGGGTTCGTTGGTTGGTTGCGGCGGGCGCGCGGCGGCGGGGGGCGGGGGGGGGGGTTGGGGGGGGGGGGGGTGGGTGGGGGGGGGGGGGGGGGGGGGGGCGGGGGGGCGGGGGGGGGGGCGGGGGGGGGGCGGGGGGGCTCTTTCTCGCGGGTGACCTCGATGGTGACGGCGGTCAGGGCGATGAGCAGGCCGGCGTGGACGGCGATGGACGCGGCGGGGGGCAGAATCCAGCGGGTGGTGCGTCGGGCTCGGCTGGACCGGTCGTCGGGCATGGATCAGCTTACGGGGTGTCGGTGGGCTGGCGGTCGAAGGTGGAGCGACGCTTGGGGTTGGAGTCGGTGCGTTCGAGGCGTTCGGCCGGGCGGAACAGGGCGCGGTCGAAGCCGATGGGCCCGGAGCCGAGCAGGAACACCGCCTTGGCCATCGCCAGGCAGCTGAGCTGGAAGAACAGCGTCTGGTAGGACGCGGGCGACCACGGGTCGGCGGCCTTGGGAAGGAAGCCGATGAGGTTGTCGACGCGGCCGACCACGGCGGGGCCGATCTGGGTCAGCCACATCGCCTGGAGCATGATGCCGATGATGAGCAGCGCGCCCAGCCGGGTCAGCACGCCGAAGAACAGCATGAAGGCGGCGAGCAGTTCGGTCACCGCGGCGGCCCAGGCGAGGTAGACCGGCCAGCGGTCGGCGCCCACCCAGGCGGGCATGGTGCGGGGGACGGGGCGCGACTGGCTGTCGAGGCCGGGATCGGCGGCCCGCGAGAGCAGCAGGGTGATGCCGTGGACGCGCTGGACGCGGTGCTCGGCCGGGAAGTCCGCGGCGGTGAGCGGGGCGCGCACGAGACGGACGGGGATCCAGCGCGGCTCGGCGAGGGCGAAGGATCGGTTGGCGGGCGGCGGCTCGTCGCCGGACGGCTCCCGGAGACCGTCGGCCGACGGGGCGTCCTCGGGCGTGACGATGTCGGTCGCGGGAAGGGTCGGCTCCGGCAGCGGACGGGTGGGCGATGCGGTGGGCGGAGCCGCAGGGGGGGGGGGCAGGTGGCGGCGTGACGCTCGTCGGCGTCAGCGTGACGCCGAGGTTGTGCAGGCGGGCGGCATCGGCGCCGGTGACGGTGGTCTCGCCGAGGATCTTGCCCAGGCCGGCCCAGACGAAGATCAGGCAGAGGGTCAGGCGGAGGATGAGGGCCGGCAGGGTGAGGGCCACTTGGTCGCGGAATCGCATGGGTGGTCTCCCTGTTGGGGGATGGAGGGCGGGGCCCGGGAGCCCGTGAATGCATGATATCGGTTGGATCGGGGCCAACGGGCGGAAGAATCGGGGGATTGGCCGGGGTCAAGCGGCAACAATCGTGCGGCCCGGCGGGATTGTCCGGGTCCGCGGTCGCCGCGGGGCGACGTGTGCAGCGGGCGTGGCGGAACTGGCAGACGCGCGGGATTTAGGTTCCCGTGGGGCAACCCGTGCAGGTTCGATTCCTGTCGCCCGCATTGAGGTCTCGTAGGGTGGAGAGGACCTGGCTCGCCCCTTTCGGGGCAACGGGGGGCTGGAAGCCCCCCGCTCCGTTTCGGAAAGGAAGCGCATGCTGCACCTGGTTGTGATGCTGGCCGGGACCACGGCGGACCTGCCCGTGGTGGTGGTGGACCGGGACGACGTGGTGATCACCGAGTCGTGCCGCGTGGTGATCCCGGAGGGGACGGTGATCCGCGACGCGAACGGGGATGGGGTGATCCACATCCGGGCGGAGGGGGTGCGGGTGGAGTTTGCGCCGGGTTCGGTGCTGGTGGGGCGGGAGGGGATCGACCGGTGGCTGAGTGATGGACCGGGAGACGGGGAAGGCTGGAACACGCTGACGGGCACGGCGATCGTGGTGGACGGCAAAAAGGATGTGGAGGTTGTGGGCGCGCGGGTGCGGGGCTATCGCGTCGGGTTGATGGCGGTGGCCGCGGACGGGCTCGTGGTGCGCGACGCGGAGTTCACCGACATGTGGCGGCAGCGGCTGACCTCCACGGCGACGCGGGAGGGATCGGGGGATTGGTTGTGGCCGCACAGGAACGACGGGAACGAGTGGCTGACGAACTACGCGGCGGCGGTGTGGGTGGAGAACACGGAGAAGCCGAGGCTGGAACGCGTGCGGGTGCGGCGGGGGCAGAACGGCATCGTGCTGGACGCATCGAACAACGGGGTGGTCGAAGGCAATGACTGCTCGTTCCTGTCGGGCTGGGGGCTGGCGATGTGGCGGGCGTCGGGGCACACGGTCGAGCGGAACCGGTTTGATTTCTGCGTGCGCGGGCATGTGGAAGGGGTGTACAACCGCGGGCAGGATTCGGCGGGAATCCTGATGTTCGAGGCGTGCCGGGACAACCGGATCATCGGCAACTCGGCCACGCACGGCGGGGACGGGGTGTTCGGGTTCGGGGGAAACGACGCGATCGAACTGGTGCAGGATGGGCCGTGGGGGAACGCGAGGAACGAGTTCATTGCCAATGACCTGTCGTTTGCGCCGGCGCACGGGCTGGAGATGACCTTCAGCGAGGGCAACCTGATCCACTTCAATCTCTTCGAGGGCAACGCGATCTGCGGGATCTGGGGGGGGTACTCGCAGGACATGCGGATCCTCGACAACGTCTTCGCCGACAACGGCGGCATGGCGTATGGGCGGGAGCGCGGCGGGATCAACATCGAGCACGGGGCCGGGAACACGATCGCGCGGAACCGTTTCACCAACAACAAGGTCGGCGTGCGTCTCTGGTGGGATCACGATGCCGGGCTGCTCGCCAAGCCGGGTGTGGCGGCGCGTTATCTGGGCGTGCTCGACAACGAGATCTGGCGGAACCGCTTCGAGATGCGGGGGGGCCATGCGTTCGCGCGAGGCGGCATGGTCGGTGTCGAGATCGAGGACCTCGGTGACGCGCCGGGGTACGCCGGTCCGCGGGTGGGGCTCAACTTCTTCGAGCGTTCACAGAACTCCTGGGAGATCGAAACGGGTGCGGGCGTTGACGTGGCGGGCTCGGGCGGGGAACTGCGGGCGAAAGACCTGCCCGATGTCATGTCCGGAAGTGGCTTCCTGCCGCCGCGGCCGGAACGCATCCACCCACCCGGTCGCGAGTGGATCGTGGTGGATGAATGGGGCCCGTGGGATTTGCAGACGCCGCTCGTGCGCGAGCATTCTCGGGTCGGCGGGCGTGATCTGTACGAGGTGTATGTGCCCGTGGGGTCGAATGTGATGCCCAAGGTGGAGGTGGACGGCGCGGTGGTCGAGGTGGCGCATCCGGACGGACCGGAGGGGTGGCGGCCGTGGCTGGTGTCGGTCAAGCCGCGGAAGGGGGCGGTGGTGTCGTCGTACACCGGGCGGATCCGGGTGGGGGACGGCTGGTCACGACCGATCGAGGGGCGCTTTGTTGACGCGGCGTGGACGGTGCGTGCGTGGGAATGGAAGACCGATCCCTTGGTCGATGTGGACGCGTGGCGGGCCGAAGCGCGGGGCGTGGGGGCGGTGCAGTTGAACCAGATGGATCTGGCGTTCGGGAATGGGAGCCCGGCGTCGGTCGAGAAGCGGCTGGCGATCCCCGCGCGCGACCGTTTCGGGCTGGTGGCGCAGACGCAGATCGCACTGCCGCCGGGACGGTGGCGGGTGCGCACCCTCAGTGACGACGGCGTGCGGGTGTTCGTCAACGGGTCCATGGTCATCGAGCGCTGGGACATCCACGGCCCGACGGAGGTGTTGGCGGTGTTCGTGGTGCCCTGGGGCGGGGGGGGGGGGCCTCCGCGTTTGGGGGTGTTTTACTTTTAGAACTGGGGTTTTGCTCGGGTGGGGTTGGGGGTGGCGGGGGGGGGGGAGTAGGGGAAGGAAGGGCGACTTGCCACTCGCCATCAGCCATCAGTCAGGAAGTCTGGTGATGGCGCCCTGATCGAATTGTCCTGATCCCAGATCACGGACAGCCGCTGTTGTAGCGGGCGATGAACGCGGCGATGTCGAAGAAGTTGAGGACACCGATGGGAGCGGCGATGTCGGCGGCGGGGTTGCCGGCGTTGTAGTCGGCGATGAACCGGGAGATGTCGAAGAAGTTGAGCAGGCCGTCGGCGTTGACGTCTGCCGTGCAGAAAACACCGATGCGGATCTGTGTGGGTGTGTAGACCGCGCGGAACGCGAGACGGTTGTCGGCGGGTTGAGGGGCGTTGATGGTGTCGAACGCGCCGGAGACGCCCAGGGTGGCGTTGACGAGGACGGCGTTCCAGGTCAGCGGCGGGTTGAACCCCTCGACGAGCGTGACGTTGAGGGTGCCGTTGGCTTGGAATGACGATGTGGAGTTGATCTGGTCGGCGTCGGCGGGACCGGCGACCTCGGCCTCGAAGACGGCGCTGGCCATCATGGTGATGGGCTGCGAAGCGATCAGGGCGCCGACGGAGGAGCCCGGGGCGATGGTCCCTTCCAGACGCATGGCGGCGGCGATCTGGCCGATGCCCCCGATCGTCTGGCCGGGCCCGATGGTCAGCACGGCGCCGGCGGTGGCGGGGGTGATTCTGGCATGAGCGCCGGGCGCGTTCAGCGTGATCCGGCCGTCGCCGGTGAAGGCGGTTCCGTCGGTGACGCGCAGGGAGGTGGCGGAGGCGCTGGCCGCCGGGTTGACGACCATGTGGCCAGTGTGGACGATGTGGCCCGAGGCGCTGAGCGTCCGCGCCCCCGTGATCTGACTGTCACCGGCGAGGGTCACATCGCTGATCGTCGAGTCGCCGCCGAGGACGGAGATGACACCGCCATCGGAGGTCTGCATGGTTCCGCCGTGGACGGTCACGCCGGCGAGTTGAATCGTGCTGCCGGGGCCGTCGGCGGTGATCGTCGCGGCGGGCGACTGCGTGATGGTCTGGCCGGAGAAGATGAGTGTTCCGCCGCCCTCGGCCCGCATCGTGGCGTTGTTGACCTTGGGGTTGGAACTGAGGATCAGCCCGAGCCCGTCATCGTTGGCGACGACCAGACCGTTGTTCGTCATGCCGGCGGTGATCTGTCCGTGGCCTTCGATGGTGTGGCCGGAGGCCTGGGTGAAGGACGCGTCCACCGTGGCGGGCAGGATCTGGGCGCGTGAAGCGGGCGCGTTGAGCGTGATCAGACCGTCGCCGGAGAACGTGGTCCCGTCGGCGATGCGCACCGAGGTGGTGGAGGTGCCGGCGGCCGGGTTGACGGTCATGCGGCCGTGGTGGGCGATGTCGCCGGAGACGTTGAGGAAGCGGGCGTTGGCGATCTCGCTGTCGCCGGCGAGCGTCAGATTGCCGATCGTGGCGTCGCCCTGCGAGATCGAGATCAGACCACCTCCGGATGTCTGGATGGTTCCGCCGTGGACCGTCACACCGATGAACTCGATCTTGCTGCCGGCGCCGTCGGCGCCGATCACGGCGGTGGGGGACTGATTGATGGTGGAAGCCTGGAACCGCAGTGTGCCACCGTTCGCGGCGGACATCTGGGCATGGTTCGTCTTGGGACTGTTGTTCAGGATCAGCACGCCCCCCGGAACATCGGCCAAGACGAGCCCGTGGTTGGTGATCCCGGTGGAGATCTGTCCCTCGCCCCGGATGGTGTGGCCGGCGGACTGCGTGAAGGACGCGCCGGGCGTCACCGGGGAGATCCAGGATCGCACGCCGGGGGCGTTGAGCACGATACGACCCGTGCCGGTCAGTACCACGCCGTCGGCGACGCGGACCTGGGTGGTCGCGATCGAGGCGGTCGGGTTGATCGTGACCACGCCGAGGTTGTGCAAGGACTGGCCGAGGGTCAGAGAGCGCGCGGAGCGGACGGCGAGCGTGGCATCAGCATTGGAGATCGTCAGGTCGGCGGCGGCGGCGTCGGTCCCCAGCACGCTGACGGTGTAGACACCACCCAGACCGATCAGCACGGCGTCGCTCAGGCCGGGGACGGCCATGGGGTCCCAGTTGGCGGCGGTCTGCCAATCGCCCCCCAGCGCGTTGTTCCAGGCGATGGGGACGCCGGCACGGGTGGCCAGCGAGGCGGCGGCGATCACGCCCGTGCCGATGACGGTTGCTGCACACTTCATGATGGTTCTCTCTCGTCGGCCGGCGGGCCGACTCCTCTGCGGTCTCTCTGCTCTCGGGTGTCCCGTGCCGTCATGACAATGGCGTCGGGCAACCCACTCCGAACGGCGTGCCGTGAGGGTACCCGCCTCCGGACAAAAAGCCCGCCCGGCCCGGTGACAGCCGAGCAAAAAGCCGCCGGTGCGGCGGCCATTCGGGAGTGGATGTCCGTATGTGCGAGATGGCGACCGCGTGGATGATCCGTTAGTTCAGGGACAGCCGGCGTTGTAGATCGCCAGATAGGCGGACAGATCGAAGAAGTTGAGCGTGCCGGAGGGTGCGGCCAGATCGGCGGCGGGGTCGCCGGCGTTGAACAGGGCGAGGTACGCGGCCAGGTCGAAGAAGTTGAGCACGTCGAACGGTGCCGCCAGATCGGCGGCGGAGCAGCCGGAAGGATCCTCGCACAGCAGGGTTTCGATGCGGAAGGCGTCGATGGCGGCTTCGACGACGGAGCCGGATCCTTCATCGGCGGCGACGAAGCGCATGCGCATCTGGGCGGTCAGGGGGAGCAGGTCGGCGGGGCGGAAACTGTGCCGGAACCAGCCGCCGGAGACCTCGCCGGTGGGGCCGACGGTTTCGACGTTGGTCCAGGTCTGACCGTTGTTGTTGGAGATGTCGATGCGGAAGACGTCCTCGAAGGGGGACGCGCCGGCGGAGTTGGAGAACCAGCGCCAGTAGGAGATGGTGGCGGATTCGTTGGCCTGGGAGAGGTCGAGGACGGGGGTGGTCAGGGTGGTGCGGCCGCCGTCGATGTCGTTGGCGCCCACGCCGCCGCCGGTGTGCTGTCCGGTGACATAGCAGCGGCTGCCCTCGATGACGGTGCCGGGCTGGGCGGCGGTGCCGACGGGGACGACGCGGGTCCAGATGCCGCTGGTGGCGTTGTCGCCGGGCGCGCCGACGACCCAGCCGCGGTTGGTGGAGAAGTCATCGGCGAAGATTTCGAGGATGTCGTCGGCGACCTCGAAGGCCAGCGTGTCGGCGGGGGCGTTGGTCGGGAAGGTGGCGGTGTCGCCCTGGGCGGTGGTGGCGGTGAAGTAGGCGCGGACGGTCGTGCCGCAGGGCGCGGGCGGCGTGGCGGCCGACCAGGTGCCGTCGGCGTTGTCGGAAGCGGGCACGGGTGCGAAGCCCGAGCCGGTGTCGACGAACATCTGCACCGAGACGACGGGGTTCTCCGGCGAGCGCTCCGTGACGCGGGCCGACAGGGTGGTGCCGCCGCCGGGCAGCACGGTGGCGGGGTTATCCGCGTTGGAGACGGCGACCTGCGCGGGCTCGGCGTCGAGTCGCAGCACGAAGAGGCCGCGCTCGATGTCGGAGACGATGATGGTGCCCGAGGGGAAGAAGGGGTAGTTGGACCAGGCGCCGTTGAACTCGTTGCTGTTGGATCCGGGGAAGGTGTCGAAGTAGGCCAGCGGGGTGGGGCTGGTGGGGTCGAGCGCATCGAAGACGCGCAGGCCGGAGCGGTAGTTGGACTGGAAGATCATGCCGTTGTGGGTGTAGAGGTTGTGGTCCACGGCGGGCTCACCGGTGGTGAAGGTGCCCACATAGAAGGCGTTGGCGGGGTCTTCGACGTTGATGATGCGGGTGGTCGTGGTGGCGCTGATGCCGTTGGGCTCGTCGAGCTCGTCGTTGAGGTAGATGAAGCGGCGGTCCTCGCTGAGCCAGACCTGGTGGGCATAGGCGGCGTTGGGATAGAAGACGGTGGAGAGGACCTGCGGGCTGTTCGGGTTCGTCACGTCGACCACGCGCAGGCCGGTCTCGGTCAGTCCGGTGTCGAATCCGCCCGCGCAGAAGGCGAGCTGTCGGCCGGCCAGCGGGCCGCGGTCCCAGGTGACGACCTGGGCGTCGTGGACGTACATGTCGGTCCAGCCGCCGTTGAAGGCGGGCAGTTCCGGGTTGGCGATGCTGACGTGGACGAGCCCGCCGTTGCCGATGTTCGCCCCGACGATCCAGAGGGTGCCCGCGTCTTCGTTGGCGACGATGTTGTGGGTGGTGGCGTAGCCGCCGCTGGTCCAGTTGCGCACGAGGCTGACCTGGCCGTTGTCGATGCTGGCCAGGTTCATGACCTGGATGCCCGAGCCGCCTTCGGAGACCCCGTAGGCGTACTGCCCGACGACCTTGACGTCGCGCCAGAGCGAGGATGGGCCGGGGATGGTGGCGATGATCTGCGGGTTCGTCGGATCGGTGATCTCGACGAAGCCGAAGCCGCCCTCGAGACCCATGATGGCGTATTCGCGTCCGGAGGGGGAGACATAGCCCCAGCAGTCGTTGCCGGTGGCGCGGGCGACGCCGGCGAAGTTGTTGAGCGGGATGTGGCTGAGCAGCGTCATGCCGGCCGACTCGAAGCCGCCGCGGGGGGTGGGGTCGCCCAGGCGGTAGATCTCGCCGAAGACGGGCGGCTGGCGCTGGTCGAGCTTGCGGAGGTCCTCGTCGGCGCGGGCGGAGCCGGCGAGCAGCATGAGTCCGAGAACGGGCATTCCGACTACACGGCCCGCGCGTCGGGCGTTCCGGGACAGATCCATGCTGGCATCCTCTCTTCGGCGGGCGTGCAGAACGCACGTCCGGGCGTGGGGGGTCGTGCAGGCTTATCCGTGCGTGCGGGTGCTTCGGTTGCAGGGCGCACGCAACCGGGGGGGGCGTGGTGCGAAGAATGGGGGGTGCTGTTCCCGATCTCGATCCTGACGCTGGGCGTGCTAGCGGGCCAGCCGGCGGGGTCTGCCCCAGAGGCGAAGCCCGGGGTGGTTGTCCCGAGCCTGCTGCTGGTGGACGACGCGGTCGAGCCGGTCGTCACGGTGCGTTGGACCGCCCGCGGCGAGGTTCGGGAGCGGGTGGTCGGGCGGGCCTTCGGGGCCCCCGACGACGCGGCGGCGGTGGACGGGACGAACCTGCGTGCCGGGGTGTCGCTGGGAGGCACGCGCCTGGAGGTGGGGGCGGGGCACCCTCGCGGGGCGCTGCTTCGGGTGGAGATCCGGAAGATCGAGACCGGGCGGGCGCTGTTCTCGGGCGTGGAGCCGGGATCGAGCGTGCGGCTGGAGGTGCGGGGGGTGCGGTTCAACCAGGCGGTGGCGGTGCGTCCGGGCTCGGCCATGGTGCATCTGCGGTACTCGCTGGGGGACATCGAGGCCTGTGCGCTCCCGCCGGATGCCGCGAGCCAGTTCCTGCTCAGCGATCCCGCGGACACGCTTGGCGGGGTTGCGAAGGACGGCGTCAACGCCCGGGCTGACGCGTTGGCCGGCGCGCCGGGGCGGGGCCGGGCCGAGGCGGTGGTGGACGATGACGGCACGGTGCGTCTGACGGTGGACATCCCGTACGGTCTGCTGCGTCATCTGCGCGACCCGTGGGACAGCGAACTGCCGGGGACGTTCTTCGAGCCGGTGCGCCTGCACGCGGAGGTGGAGGTGCTCCCGGAGGGCGTCGCGCCGCTGGGCGCACCCGGGGCGGTGGACTGAACCGCGCGGGGCGGCAGGGGGCGGGATGGCAGCGGCGGGTGTCAGGCCGCGAGGGGCGCGGCCGGGCGTTCCTGCAGCGGGGCGGTTTCGCCGAGGACGCGCGGCATGTCGCGCTCGAGCGCCACGGCGAAGCGGACCAGTTCGGCGATCGAACCGACGCCGAACTTGGCGAACACGCGGGAGCGGTGGGCCTCGACGGTGCGTTCGGCGATGTCCAGCGCGGCGGCGATCTGCTTGTTGAGCTTGCCGTCGCAGATCATGCGGAAGACGGCCTGCTCGCGCTCGCTCAGCTGGGAGAAGCACCCGGCGGCGTGGCGCGCCTGGCCGAGCCGGGCCCGCTCGCGCTCGGCCGCCACGCCCGCCTGGGCCAGCAGTTCGGCCATCTCGAGCTCGCGCCAGGGCTTCTCGATGCAGGCGAGCGCCCCGGCGCGCAGGGCGCGGTTCGCGGTCGGGATGTCCGCCCACGCGCTGGCCAGGATGACCTGCACGCCGGGCACGAGCGTGCGGATCTGGTCGAGCAGTTGTAAGCCCTGCATGCCCGGGAGCCGGATCTCGCTGATGACCGTGTCCGGCGGCCGGACCTTGCCGGCATTCAGGGCCTCGATCATCGCCTCGGCATGGTCGAAGCAGGCGGCGTCGGCGCCCATGGTCCGCAGCATGACCCCCATCGCCTGACGCACGGCGTGGTCCGGGTCGACGACATGGAGGGTGCGCCCGTTCATGCGGCCCGTCTCCGCAGCAGCGGGAGTTCGACGCGGACCGTGCCCTCGGACCGGACCACGCTTCCGCCGAGCTGTTCGGCGGTGCGGGCGACGAAGTCGGGGCCGAACGGGTCGGGGACGGTCGCGCAGGACGCTGCGCTGACGGCCTGCCCTTCGCGGGCGAGCGGCGCCGAGACGCTGACCCAGGCCGCGTGATCGACGCCCGACCGGATGTGCACCGTGCGCTCGGTGATCGGTCGGCTCCCCGCGTCGCGGATGGCCGCCCGGGCCAGCGCGAGCAGCATGAGCGCGGCGCGGGCGGGATCGGTCTCGGTCGGGGCGGGTTGCAGCTCGGAGCGGACGCGCACGGAGCGGGCGCGGGCGTCATCGCCGACGGACTCGCAGATCGCGGCCGCCAGGACCGCCAGGTCGGCGGCGGCGGCCGGGGTCGGGGGCTGCGCGGTCAGGGAGCGCAGCGCGACCGAGGTGGCTCTGGCGTGGTCGGCCTGGGCGATCGCCTCGGCCAGGAGCGGGCGGAGCGCGGCCGGATCGGCGTTGGGGTGATCGAGCAGATGGCGCGCCCCGGAGAGCATGCAGATCAGCGAAGTCAGCGGCGCACTGAGCTCGTGGTGGAGCATGCCGCCGAGCGCGGCCGCGATCGCCGTGGGATTGCCCGGATCGCTCAGCGCGGCGAGGCGGGCGGCGGTCTGCGAGTCGTCGATGGCCCGCGTGATGCTGTCGTGGGAGAGCACGAACACGCGGCGGCCCTCGATCCGGGTGTCGGTGAGCTGGGCCTGGAAGATCCGGTGCTCCGTCGGCGAGGAGCAGTCGTAGGCGCGGGTGAAGCTGTCCAGAGCCTGGCGCCGGATCGCCGCCAGTCCCGCGAGCATGGCCCCGGCGTCCTCGGCGCCCGGGCCGCTGGCGGAAGCGCAGATCTGTTCATAGCTGCGTCCGACGGAGTCGTCGGTGGCCTGGTTCTCCTGGCCGAACTTCCGCCAGGCCCGGTTTACCCACACGACGCGGCCCTGCTCATCGAGCAGCGCAATATGGGACCTCAGGGCGTCGAGGAACGCCGTGTTCGGGGTGGGGAAGGCGGGGGATTGGCTCGGATCGGGGGCACTCATCCCTGCGCGAATCGGCCCAACGGCGGGGTGATTTGAGCACCGCGTGCGGGAATCCGCAAGTCGGGGTCGGGTTCCCCCCCTGCTTCGGCGGGAAGTCGGTGTAGGTGCCAACGGTTGTGGAACTGAGATTCTTGTCGATCGCGGCGTGGGTCGCGACAAGCAACCGAGCAGGAAGGGAGCCACCATGAACAACCGCACGAACCAGTCGACCTTCGCCGCCCAGAACAACACCACCGACTGGCACCGCTGCTGGTCGGAGTTCGCCGAGGGCATGCGTCAGATGACCGAGTCGATCCAGGCCATGGAGAAGATCTATCAGGACACCTTCGTGTGGGACCGCCCGATCCAGCGCTGAGCGGAGGGACGGGCCGGCCGCGGCGGTCGCCGATGGGGCGCCGCGGGTGGGGGGTGGAGGGTCAGTCCGCGTCCGGCGGGATGCCGATGTCCTCGTCCCAGAGATCGGGTCGCGCGGCGATGAAGCTTTTCATCAGCGCGACGCAGCGCGGGTCGTGGGCGAGCACGATGCGCACGCCCTCGGAGGCGAGCCAGTCCTCGCGGCCCAGGAAGGTTTCGTGCTCGCCGATGACGATGCGGGGGATGCGGTGCAGGACCGCGGCGCCGGTGCACATCGCGCAGGGGGAGAGGGTGGACGCCAGGGTGAGCGTGTGCCAGTCGCGCCGGCGACCGGCGTTGCGGATGCACACGGTCTCGGCATGGGCGGTGGAATCGCCCGTCTGGACCCGCAGGTTGTGGCCGCGGGCGACGATGGTCCCGTCGGGCGTGGCCAGAGCCGAGCCGATGGGGATACCGCCCTCGCGCAAACCCGCGAGGGCCTCTTCGTAGGCGGCGTCGAGTGCTGCCTGGTCCGCTGGGCTCAGAGAGGTGGGCATGGGCCGGCTCCGACATCCGGGCCGTCCGGCCCGCGTGTGAACACGGCAGAATGATAACGGATTTAGTGCGCTTTCACCCGAGTCGGGAGGGGTGAGGGGTATCTCTTTGCGTTGTCCCGTGTGCGGGACGGAATCTCCCGGCGGGACCTCAGGGCCACCGCCGGAGCACAGAATGGAGGTATCCCATGTTTCTGCTGTCACAGTCTGTTCTCGGCTTGGCCGCCCTCCTTGGTGCGCCCGCCGCCGGGATGCCGGCGGTGTCGCTGTCGGGTTCGCACCTGTCGACCCCGGTCCCGGATCCGGCCGGGGAGGTGAGCGGCACGGTCAAGAGCGCGGACATGGAGGCGAAGACCTTCCTGGTCGTGCTCGAGTCCGGCGCGGAGCGTCGGGTCTCGTGGAACGACGGGACGGTGTTCCTGCTCGATGGCGAGAAGTCCGACGCCAGGACCGTGCTGGTGACGGACGGGAAGATCCGGGCATCGGTCGGTGAGGATGGTGTGGCGACGAGCGTCAGCCGCTGGACGAGCTGATTCCACGGCGTCACCCGCGGTTCTCTCGGTTCAAGCCCGCCCTGCGCGGGCTCCGGCCCGGGTCGGTCATGCGTGGCGTTTCGATGGAGGAACGAGCGCCGCGAGCACGGTTTCGGGTGCCCTCTCAACCGTGCGGGCCGCCCCGGGCTCTATTTTCTGCCGGGCGTGTGTCGCCCCGGGCCCGGCCCCGGGGGCGCACGACCCAGACCATACGACCGGGCGGGCCCGTTCTGCGGGCCCGCCCGGCTTGCGAAGGCGTGTGCCGCTCTTCAGCTCGGCACACGCGTCCGATCTCTTTGGATGGCCCGCGGATCGGTGCGGAGCTCACTTCAGCGGCGACGGCGTGCGGCCGCGAGCGCCAGCGGCGCCGCCAGACCCACCACACCCGGCGCGGGCACGACGGCGAAGGAGCTCAGCAGCGCGCCGCCGCCGAGTTCGCCGATGAATGTCGCGGCTCCGGTGTTCAGATCGATGGTCCACAGCATCGACCGCGCGCTGCCCGCGTCCACGCTGACGGCAAAGGCGGCGTTGGTCCGGCCGGAGATGTCGAAGCCGACCAGGTCGGTGATGTCGGCGCCCAGCGCCCCGACGGTGTTGAGCGTGCCGGCGCTGTTGGCCTGGCGGATCAGGATATCCATGCCCGTGTCGATGCCGTAGAGCTGCGTCGACGTGGTGCCCGCGAAGCTGTTGGTGTAGGCCGAGGAGGTGACGAGCGGGCCGGCCCCCTCGTTGGCGTCGCCCGCGGCGTAGAAGAGGCCGGTCACCTGGGATGCGGTGCCGTCGTTGGGATTGAAGACATAGTTGGCCCCGGTGTCGGAGACGACCCGGATGCGGTCGATGACCGGGTTGAAGTCAAAGCCGAAGGATGATCCGTTGAGCGTCAGCCCGGCGCCGTTGCCGACACGGGTGGCGGCGCCGGTGCCGGTGTCGATGCGGTACAGATTGCTGAACGAACCGAGCGCGTACAGGGATCCGTCGGCGGGACGGAAGTCGATGCCCCGGATCTGCTCGTTGTTCATCAGACCGCTGATGGCGACGCCGGACAGCAGCGTGCCTGGCGCGCTGGTGTTGAAGCTGACGAGGGTCTGATTCAGCGTGACGCCGAAGGCCACTTCGGCCCGGGCGGTTCCGGCGCCGGCCGCGAGGGCGACGATCGCGGCGGTGATCAAGCTGCGTTGCATGGCGGTTCTCTCCTATCGCTGCGCTTCTGGCGCGTGTCGGCGGACCCTGGATCCGGGCACGGCGCAGCGATCGCGCGGACGATGCAGCGTCCGGCGGGCATTGGGCCGCGATGGATGGGGTCCTTGTCTGGCCCGGACCGACGCGGCCCGGGACGCGGATCCTTCGGGCGGGTGTGGCGGGCGGTTTTTGATCTTTTCCAGAATCTGGATCCGGATGACCGACGGAAATCACCGAGAGTCCGCGCGGCGCGCGGGGCTGTCCCGGAGCGTCTGTGCCGACCATTCTCGAACGCATCTCGGCCGGTGATCAGAACGCGGTGGGCGCGTGCCTGGACGAGTACGGTGGTCTGGTGTGGCGACTGGCGATGCGGTATCTGGGCTCCCGGGCCGACGCCGAGGACGCGACGCAGGAAATCTTCATTTCGCTGTGGTCCTCGGCGCACCGCTTCGACCCGGCCAAGGGCAGTGAGCCCGCCTTCGTGGCCACCGTGGCCCACCGGCGGCTGATCGATATGAAGCGGGCGGCGTACGTCCGGCGGACCGTTCCGGCCGAGCGGGTGGCGGAAGCGGCACAGACGGACGGGCCGGCCGGTCAGACCTTCGGATGGGGCCAGGAGGCCGAGGCGGCGACCCGGGCGATGGCGCGGCTGCCGGCCGAGGAGCGGGACGCGCTCTGGATGGCCGTGCGCGGCGGGCTGACCCACACGGAGATCGCGGCGGCCACGGATCTGCCCGTGGGAACCGTCAAGTCCCGGCTGCGTCGGGGCGTGCAAAGATTGCGGGAGATGTCGGGCGTGCATGCCGATCACGGCCATTCCGACGGTCACCGCGCACACGGGGAGGCCGCGTCATGAACACGCTGACCCCCACGGAACAGCAACGCCTGCTCGACCTGATGGCCGACCGGGCGGTGGCGGACCTGGCGCCCGCCGACGCCGCGGAGCTGGCGGCGCTGCTGGCCCGCGCCGGGGACGAGCCCGGGTTCGAGGCGTTGATCGCGGGGCTGGTGCTGGCCTGCGACGACCCGTCCGAGGGCGACATGCCCGCGTCGGTGCGGTCCGGGCTGCAGGCCCGCGGTCAACGACTGGTCGGCGGCGGGCCCGCCGGACGGATCGGCCCCCAGACCGGCAATGTTGGCGGGGGGGTTGGGGGCGGATTCGCGGGCTGGGTGGTCGCGGCCGCCGCGGTGGTGCTGGCCGCGGTCGGGTGGCTACGGCCGGCGGTGCGGCCGGTTGTGCCCGCCGAGCCGACCATCGCCCAACGGCTGGCGGCCCTGGAGGCGCAGCCGGACACGGTGGTGATCGATCTGACCGGCCAGGGCGAGCTGGCCGAGGCCGGCAACGCGGGCGAGATCCTCTGGAACCCGCGGCTGCAGGAGGGCTTCCTGCGGCTGTCCGCCCTGCCCAGCAACGATCCGACCCAGGCCCAGTACCAGCTCTGGATCTTCGACCGCACCCGCGAGACCTATGCCGTGGACGGCGGCGTGTTCAACGTGTCGCTGCCGGCCACGGGCGAGGCGGTGGTGCCGTTCGAGCCGCGCCTGGATGTGGGCGATGCCGCGCTGTTCGCGGTGACCCGCGAGCGTCCGGGCGGCGTCGTGGTGACCGACCAGTCGGGCCTGGTGCTGGTGGCGCCGGTGCCCGGGGACGGCTGAGCCCGGAGCGGGCCCCGCCGGCCGGCGGGTAGACTGGCGTCATGACCGACACGAACTCCGGTGGCCTGGTGGTCTTCGACCACCCGCTGATCCGCCACAAAATGACGATCATCCGCGACGAGCGGACGCCGCACCCCAGGTTCCGCGCGACGCTGGCGCAGATCGCGGGGCTGATGGTCTACGAGGTGACCCGTTCGTTCGCGACCGAGACGTTCGCCGTGCGCACGCCGATGGAGGAGACGACCGGGTACCGCGTCCGTGGCGCGATCACGGTGGTGCCGGTGCTGCGGGCGGGGCTGGGGATGATCGACGGCATCCTCGACATCATGCCCGAGGCCCGGGTGGGCCACCTGGGGATGGCGCGCGACGAGCAGACGCTCGAGCCGAAGACGTACCTGAGCAAGCTGCCGCGGGATCTGGACGCGGGTCCGGTGGTGCTGGTGGACCCGATGCTGGCCACGGGCGGGAGCGCGTCGGCGGCGGTGCGTCTGCTGCGCGAGGCGGGCGCGGTCGATCTGCGGATGATCAGCCTGGTCGCGGCGCCCGAGGGCGTGGCCCGGCTGCGGCGTGACCATCCGGACCTGCGGGTCTACGCGGCCGCCCTGGACGAGCGGCTCAACGAGAAGGGCTACATCCTGCCGGGCCTGGGCGACGCGGGCGACCGGATGTACGGGACGACCTGAGCGGGCCGGCCGGTCGGGACTGCGTGTCGCGCGGGCATAAAAGAACAAGGCCCCGCGTGATGCGGGGCCTTGTCGTTCACCGTGTGTGCGGTGCGAGGCTTACGGGCAGCCGGCGTTGTAGGCGTCGATGAACGCGGAGATGTCGAAGAAGTTGAAGGTGCCGAAGGGGGCGGCGAGGTCGGCCGCCGGGTTCTGGGCGGTGTAGGCGTCCAGATAGGCCGAGATGTCGAAGAAGTTGACGAAGTCATCACCGTTGAAGTCGGCGGTGCAGTCGGCCGCCAGGGTGGGCACGTGGGCCATGCCCGAGATGGTCGAGGGCGTGCCGGGGCGGAACAGGCCGATGTCGACCTGGCCCGTGGTGGGGGCGGCCTCGGTCTCGAACCAGAAGTTGTACATGGTGGCCCAGCGCACGGCGTTGGCGTTGGGGTTCACGTCGAAGGTCTGGGTGGACCACGAGAGCTTGTTGCCGTCGTCCACGGGGGTCCAGGGGGTGTTCTCGGTGGGATCGCCGGAGTGGTAGGAGATGCCGTTGAAGCCGTAGTTGCTCGAGCCGGTGTTGACCGGGATCGAGATCGACGCGGCGGAGCGGTGCGAGTTCTGGTTGTGGATGGCGTACTCGTACCGCCAGAGGCCGTTGCCCAGGTCGACGGCCTTGGATGCGAGGTGGAAACGGCCCTCACCGGGAACGTCGATCTGCGAGATCATGACCGAGTTGTCGGGCTGGTTGGGGCCGTTGCCGTGGAGCTGCCAGGCGAAGATGGCGGGCGTCTCACGGACGGTGCCGCCGGAGCCGGACATCGAGAAGTTGGACTGGTTGACGATCATGCGCCGGTAGGACGTGTTGTTGAACTGGTTGCCGGCGAGCGCGTCATCGCGGGAGGTGTACTGACCCTCGGCGAAGAACTGGCCGGTGCTGACCATCGCGGCCTGGGGGACCTGGAGACGCTTGAAGGTGGCGCCGCCGGTCTGGTTGATGAACGAGGGCGGCCAGGGGAACTGGCCGGTGAAGGCGTTGATCTCGAAGCGGGGGCCGAGGTCGGTCTGTGCCGCGTTGAGGCTGGCGCTGTAGGGGTCGGAGCAGCCCGGGCCGAGGGCCTGCCACGAGCCGCCGGGGCCGCAGCCGAAGCCGCAGGCGTTCTGCTGCAGGGCGGCCCAGGAGTGCTTGACGAACGCGGCGCCCAGCTGGGTCATCCGGCCGTTCTCGATCTTGTACAGGCTGGTCGAGATGACGGGGTGATTGGTGCTGTTGTCGATCCAGTTGGCGGCCGTGGTGCCCTTGTTGCAGGCGGTGGTGCCGATCGAGTAGGCGCGGGTGCCGCCGATGACGCCGTGATTGATCACGTCGAGCAGCTCGCCGCAGATGACGTCAGGGGTGGCCATCGCCGAGCCGGCGCAGAGGCCGACCACGGCAGCAGAAAGAAAACGGGTCATGAAATTCCTCCGGGTCTCGTGGTTGAGGTGTCCGAGGGCGAGCATACCACGAAGGGGATGTGCCCAGGAACCCTATTTCTGGATAAACTGCACATTTGTACCGAACACATACCGAAATCAGGGGCATCCGGCGTTGAACAGGTTCACATACCGGCTGACGTCGAAGAAGTTGAGCGTGCCGAAGGGCGCGGCCAGGTCGGCGTCGGGATCCTGGGCGTTGAAGGCCGCGATGAACGCCGCCATGTCGAAGAAGTTGAGGGTGCCGAAGGGCTCGGCGAAGTCCGCCGGGCAGTTGCTGCCCGTCACGCGGCTCCAGGCCGAGGCGGGCACAGGCTGGCGGGCCAGGCCGGTGCCCTGGTACCGCACGATCAGCCCTGCGCCCCCGCCGTTCTCGAAGAACTCGGCCCGGAGCGGGTGCTTGCCCTGCTCGAGGGGCAGGACGGTCCAGTAGTCACGCATGCCGTGGAGCCCGTCGTTGTCGACGATCAGCTCATCGCCGAGGAACAGCAGGGAGCCGTCGTCGGACTCGATGGCCAGCTGGTACCAGCCGGTCTGGGGCACCTCGAGCATGGCGGCGAAGACCGCGCCGACCTGGTCGCTGCGGCCGGAGGTGGCGAAGCCGCCGCCGGTGGAGGGATAGTTGATGTCCGCGACGACCTCGCTCAGGTACGGGGTCAGGGCGTCGAAGTCGGGCATGGACTGCGGGTTGGTCAGGGCGAAGTAGTCGACCTCGACGCCCGGCGCGGTGGCCAGCGCGGGCGAAGCGGCCCGACGCAGGGCGGTGACGTTGAGGCTGACGGTGGCCGACCCCGCGGCCCCGGCGGTATAGGTGAACGAGTCGGGCCCGGAGTAGCCGGCCGGGGCGGTGTAGCGCAGGTACGCGAACTGGGGCGCGCCGCCGACGACCAGCTCCAGCGACCCGCCCGCCGCGGTGGTGGGGCTGAAGGAGGTGATGGTCAGCGCGGTGGGCTGGCAGGTGGTGGCGGCGTCGTTGCTGAGCACGTCCAGCTCGACGGTCATGCCCTCGGCCACCTCGAACTGATCGTCGCGGGCGAAGGCGACGTCCGTGGTGGTCAGGTCGCAGGCCGCGCCGTCCAGGAAGGTCAGGATGCGGGTCTGCACGCGCGGGTGGAACCGCATGTCGATGTTGGAAAGACCGCCGGGGCAGAGGTGGCAGTACGACATGATGGTCGCGTCGAGCGCGCTCGAACAGTCGCTGTTGCCGCACCCGTCGATGGGCGGGGAGTACCCGTCGTGGGTGTGGCCCGATCCGAAGTTGTGGCCCAGCTCGTGGGCCACGACCATGAGGTCCCAGTTCTGGTGCGAGTTGTCCTGCACCGGGATCGGGAAGAACCCGTTGAGATTGGCCGAGACGCCGTGGCCGTACTCGGAGTTGCAGAGGGCGTTGAGGTAGGCCACGCCCCCGCCGAGCGCGCGGCCCGAGAGGCCCTGGACGGCGTTGCGGGGGACGTGCCGCATCGCCAGGTTCCAGTGGTCGCGCATCTCGAAGAGGAAGCCGATGGTGCCGTCGTTGCTCTGGTACGGGTCGACGTTGGCCCCCCAGACGCGGATGTAGGGCAGGAGGAACGTGACGTTCACGTCGCGCTCATAGATGGTGCTGACCGCGCCCATGAGCGTCTGGGCGTACATGGCGGACATGGCCGTGTTGCCGGCGAAGAGGTTGGCGGTGAACTCGTAGTCGGTGTCGATGGCGATGCGGGCCACGCGGCAGGGCCCGGAACCGCGCGGCGCGGCCGAGCCGTCGATGTCGCCGGGCCACTGCTCGGGCATCTTGCTGCGCGGGTAGAACAGCTGGTTGTTGGGGTCGGTCGAGCAGAACGAGTCGCCGGCGCCCAGGTTCAGGTCGGCGGTCAGGGCGGAACGGATCGCCTCGTCGACCCCGGCCTCGCCCGAGCTGATGATGCGCACGTGGTCCTGGGCGCGGATGAAGCCGGTGACCTGGTCGGGCGTAACCGACAGGAAGGCCAGCGAATCGGGGTCGCCCTCGATGCCGCCCTTGAGCAGCACGACCTGCGAGAGGTCGATGGGGTGCTCGTCGCCGTGCTCGTCGACCGCGACCACGCGGGCGCCCGGGGAGAGGTTCGTGAACCGGGTCAGCTCCAGGATCTCCTCGCCGCCCGTCACCGGCAGCGCGATGCGGGTGACGCCGCCGATGGGCAGTTCGGCCAGACCCGCCAGGTCCGCCACCCCGCGGGCGGTGGGCATGGGCTGGGGGATGCGGTCGCCCGCGCTGGCGGGCAGCACGAGTCCGGCGGAAAGCAACGAGAACCACAACGCGGAATGCGCTCGCATCGGCGAGTCTCCTCTCTGAGGGACCATCTGGATGTCCGGGCCGGGGAGGGCCGGAGGACAAGATACCCCAAGAACTGGGGATCGTTCGAACGGAACGGCAAGACAACCTGCCGTCACCAATGTATCCGAGGATGGCCGCCGGTTGGCTGCAAATTTTCGGACTCTTTGCCGGACCGCGCCGAAGGCGGCGGCGCTCAGGCGACCGAGCGGTTCTCGGACCTGGCGGCCCGGAGCCATTTGCTGCAGATACGGCGCAACTCGTTGCTGGAGATGGGCTTGCTCGCGTAGTCATCGCAGCCGGCCGCCAGGCAGCGGTCCCGGTCGCCGTCCATCGCGTTGGCGGTCAGGGCGATGATGGGCAGGCGGGCGCCCCGGTCGCGCAGGGCCCTGGCGGTCTTGTAGCCGTCGAGTTCGGGCATCTGCATGTCCAGCAGCACGAGGTCGAACGCCGGGCTGCGGGGATCCGGAAGGGCTTCCAGGGCCATCACGCCGTCGGGGACCACGGTGACCTCGGCCCCCGCGCGGGTCAGCATGTAGTTGAGCAGCCGCTGGTTGTCCGCGCCGTCCTCGGCCAGCAGGATGCGGGCGCCCCGGAGCGAGGACTCGCCCGGATCGGGGCCCGGTCCGGGATCGGCCGGCGGCGCGGGGACGGCGGGGAGGGCGACGCTGCGACGCACGCCCGGGTCGATGGTCAGCCGCATCACGGTCCCGCGGCCGGGCTCGGACCGGGCGACCGCGAGCGTTCCGCCGAGCATCTGGGCCAGGTGGGCCGAGATCGTCAGGCCCAGGCCGGTGCCGCCGTGCCGGCGCGTCGTGGAGGCGTCGGCCTGAACGAAGGGTTCGAAGACGCGGGCGACCACGTCGGCCGGCATGCCGATGCCGGTGTCCTCGACCTCGAACCAGCACGGGCCCGAGGTCTGCTGGCCGGCGCGGATCTGCACGGAACCCGACGGCGTGAACTTGACGGCGTTGCCGAGCAGGTTGGTGAGCACCTGCCGCAGACGGGTCGGGTCGGTCTGGATGGTCTCGGGGAAGGTCGGGTCCAGGTCGATCCGGACTTCGAGTCCTTTCGACCCGGCCTGCTCGGCGATCATCCGGACGGACTCGCGCACGATCACGCGCGGGTCGCAGCGCACCCGCTCGACCTGCATCCGGCCGGCCTCGATCTTGGACAGGTCGAGGATCTCGTTGATCAGGCTGATCAGGTGCTCGCCGTTGCGTCGGATGGTGGCGACGGCGTCCCGGCGCGCCGCCGGCTCGGCGTTCG
>CAYNRF010000032.1:0-11541 GCA_964399525.1 uncultured Phycisphaeraceae bacterium
CCCCGGGGGGGGCGGGGTGGGGAGATGGGCGTTCGGTTCCACGCCGGAGGCGATGGCGGCGAGGAGGGCGTGGAGTTCTTCGAGGGCTTCGGTGGGGGTGGTGGGGTCGGACGGTTCGGAGAAGGTGGCTGAGAAGGGATGGCTGGAGCAAGGCCAGGAATCCCGCGATTGCATCGCGGGTGTCACGGAGGGGGAGGGGGAGGGGAAATCGGTATGGAGTGGCGATGTGCGGGGGACCCCACGATTCGAGGACTCATCGTGGGCGTGACCTTTGGGGGATGTTTCCTTGAGGAGGGTGGTGGCGGCGCGGCGGGCGGACTCGGCCTGGGTGGCGGAGGTGGGCTCACGGGTGGTGAGGGTGGTCAGGACGTGGAGGGCGCGGGCGCGTCGGAGGGGGGCGAGGGCGGTCTCGCGGATGGACTCGGCCTCGGCCAGGGCGGCGGCGTGGGCGCGGAAGGTGTCGGAGGCGACGAGGGCGGGCAGATCGAGCAGGGGGATCTGATGGCGCTCAGCGACCTCGGGCATGGACAGGGCGGGGTCGAGCAGGTCGGCGATGAGGCGGGGGGTGAGGGCGGACGGCTGGGGCTGGGTGGTGGTGTGCATGGCGGGAAGGTAGCGGGGTGGGTGGCGGATTGAAAGGGTTTTGTTTGGATGTCCACAAAACGGCGCACAGGATTGGATGTCCGGGTTTGTGCGCGCGGTGGGAAGAGGAAGAGAAGGGCGGGTGAAGAGGGGAGGAAGAAGACGAATCCCGCGATTGCATCGCGGGCGTCAACGGGGGGATGGCCGACTGAAAGTCGGCCCCACGAACGGGGTTTTGGACTTGGGATCGGGGGTGGTCCGATGAATGGGGCATGCTTCGTGCCGGGCACGGGATTTTGTTGTGCGCGCTCGCTCTGCTGATGCTGGGCGTGGTGATGGTGCAGTCGGCGTCCATGGGCGTGCGGCCGCTGGGGGTGGGTGCGGATCCGCAGGCGGCGGCGGCGGTGTCCGGGGTGACGGCCGAGTCGCTGCTGTTCAGCCGGACTTCGCTGTACCTCGTGCTGGCGGTGACGGCGATGGGGATTGCCAGCCGCCTGCCGCTGCGGCGGCTGGCGGAGCGGTGCGAGCGGGTGGCGTTCCTGCCGCCGGCCGGGGACCTGGGGCTGCTGGTGCTGGGTTCGGTGGGGCTGCTGGCGGTGCTGGCGACGGTGTACATCCCGGGGATCTCGCGCGAGGTGAACGGCGCGGCCAGATGGGTGGACCTGAAGGTGCCCGGGCTGGAGTCGGTCCAGCCTTCGGAGATCGCCAAGTGGGGGCTGGTGATCCTGGTGTCGGTGTACGCGGCGCGGATGGCGACGCGGACGGACAACCACATGCGTCGCTTCGCGGGCGGGCTGCTGCCCGCGATCGTGTGCGTGGGCGCGGTGGCCGGGTTCGTGGTGCTCGAAGACCTGGGCACGGGCGTGCTGATGGTCACGGCGGCGGGGCTGGTGCTGCTGGCGTCGGGGGCGCGGGTGTGGCACTTCCTGGTGTTCGCGCCGCCGGCGATCCTGGCGGTGGTCGTGGCGATCGTGACCAGCCCGTACCGCGTGCAGCGGATCACGAGCTTCATGGATCCGTACGCCGACCCGCAGGGGTCGGGGTATCACATGATCCAGTCGCTGACCACGGTGGCGGGCGGGGGCATCTTCGGGCGGGGGCTCGGGCACGGGCTGCAGAAGTTCGGATATCTGCCCGAGGACACGACGGACTTCCTGTTCGCGGTGGTGTGCGAAGAGCTCGGGCTGGTGGGGGCGGGGCTGGTGATCTTCCTGTATGCGCTGCTGGCGTGGTTCGGGACGTCGGTGGCCAGACGCGAGGGTGTGCTGACGCTGAAGCTGATGGTGCTGGGGATCACGGCCACGGTGTCGGTGCAGGCGCTGATCAATCTGTTCGTGGTCACCGGGCTGGCGCCGACGAAGGGGATCGCGCTGCCGCTGATGTCTTCGGGCGGGACCGGGTGGATCCTCACCGGGTTCGCGCTGGGGCTGATCGTGGCGGTGGACCGGACCCAGGCGACGGCCGGCGAGCCGTTCGCCGACGGGCTGATCACGCGGCAGACCGAGGAGGATGAGGACCGGGCCGAGATCGTCGTGCGGCCGGGGATCGGCCTGCCGCGGACCGGGCCGGCGCGGGCGCCGACGGCGCCGGGCGCGCGCGAGGCGCAGACCGCGTCATGAACGACGACGGGGCGAAGGCGTTGAACCTGGTGTTCGCCGGGGGCGGGACCGGCGGGCACATCTATCCGGCGCTGGCCATCGCCGAGGAGGCCGTGCGGCTGGACCGGCGGGTGACGGCGCACATCTTCTGTTCGCGGCGCAAGGTGGACCGCGAGATCCTGGCCCGGGAGCGCGTGCCGCACACCGCGCTGCCGGCGCAGCCGCCGGTGATGCGTCCGGCCGGGCTCGTGCGCTTCGCGGTGTCGTGGGTGCCCTCGGTCGCGCTCGCGCGGCTGGTGCTCGAAGAGCACCTGCGGACCGGGCCGACGGTGCTGGTGGCGATGGGCGGGTTCGTGTGCCCGCCGGCGGTCAAGGGCGCGCAGCGCGAGGGCGTGCCGGTCGCCCTGGTCAACCTCGATGCCGTGCCGGGCAAGGCCAACCGCTGGGTGGCCGAGCGGGCCGAGATGGTGTTCACGGCCGCGGGGGTCGAGGAGAACTGGCCGCTGGTCGGCCCGATCGTGCGTCCGGGGCTGATCGACCCGTTCTCGCCCTCGTTCGCGCGTCAACGGTTCAAGCTGGACGAGCGGACCAGGACGCTGCTGGTGACCGGGGGCTCGCAGGGGGCCAAATCGATCAACGACCTCATGGTCGGTCTGCTGAGCGATCATCCGGACGCCCTGGCGGGCTGGCAGGTGATCCACCAGACGGGCGGACAGCACGACCCCGGCCCGGTGCGGGCGGCGTACGCCCGGGCGCGGGTGCGGGCGTGGGTGGCGCCGTACCTCGGGCCGGACGAGATCTCCGCGGCGTGGGCGGCGGCCGACCTGGCCGTCGGACGCTGCGGGGCGGGCACGGTGGGCGAGGCCTGGGCGACGCGGACGCCGGCGGTGTTCCTGCCGTACCCGTATCACAAGGACCAGCACCAGAAACGCAACGCCGAACCGCTGGTGCGGGCCGGGGCGGCCATCGTCCTCGACGACCTGATCGACCCCGCGAAGAACCTGGCGCAGCATGCCGGGGTGCTCACGGCGCTGCTGGGTGATTCGGCGCGGTTCGCCGCCCTCGCCGAGCCGGCGGCCCGGCTGGGCCCGGCCGACGGGGCGGCCCGGGTGGCGGCGGCGCTGCTCCGCCGCCTGGCCGCCGAACCGATCGAGGGTGCGACGGACGGGACGCCCGACGCGGGATTCTCGGACGCGTAGCGCCTTCCGGCGGCTGGGTTTGCGGATGGGGCTTCGGGGTGGGGCCCGGGGGCACTACACTGGTGGCGTGGGCGAGATCAGAAACGGCCAACCCGCGCGGTGTGTCGTCTGGACGGTCGGGTCCGGGCCGGTGCCCCCCGTGCTGGAGCGGGTGCTTGTCCGCCGCGGGCTTACGCCGGTGGCGGTCGGATCGGGGTACGCGGCGCTGGCGGAGCTGTGCCTGGCCGAGCGGGCCGGGGTCCGCTCGGTGCTCATCCTGTGCGGGACGGGCGAGGTGCAGCGGGTGCTGGGGGCCGTGGAACGGTTTGCGCCCTCGTCGGTGGTGTGGGTGTTCGAACCGGGCGCGAACCCGCCGCTGCGGGCGCTCGTTGAGAAGCGTGACGAGCGTCGTCCAGCGGTCTCCGGACAAGCCCCCGGTGCCGACTCCGGCGTCGGGTCGGCCGGAGCCCCCGCGGCGGGCAGAGAGGACACGCCGCCGGGCCGGGGCCCGGGCGCCCCCGGGAAGACCATGGACCCCCTGATGCGTCTCGTCCGAGAAAACGGCGTCAAGAGCCCGCCCCGGGCGGCCGATCGGGTACCTCGGGAGGCCGCGGTCTCGGCCCGGGACATCCTCGACGACGCGGAGCTGGAGATGCTCCTGGCCGGCGAGCGACCGATGGAGGAGCGACCGCGGTGACCATCATGCACCGGACCATCCCATCCCGAGCAGGCCGAAGCCCGGACGACGCCTGGCGGGTGATCCTCGTGGGTCGGACGGGGCTGGACCAGGCGTTGCGCCGGGACGGCGAGATCGAGCTGGTCCGGGCCCGGGATTCGATCGATGCGCTGGGGGAGCTGTCGGACCCGATCGACGAGCGATCGCCCGCGCGGGCGGTGGTGGTGGTCTCGGCGGACGCTGAGCCGGCGGGGGACGAGCTGGCGGCCTTCCTGACGGCGCTGCGGCGCGTCGATCCGTTCGTGCGGGTGCTGCGGGTGGGCGGGATGAAGGCGGGATACGACGGGGCGCTCGATCGCGACGCGGACGCGGGCGCGCTGCGGTCCGTGCTTGCCGGGGCGGGGAGTCTCGGCGAGCGCTCCGCGCGGGACGAGCGCGACGCTGCACGGCCGCCCGAGACAGCGATGTCCGCCGCGTCGGGCATGACGCTGCCCCGGGCGCCGGAACCCGAACGGCCCGCGGGCGATGCCGCGCCCGCTGCGCCCCCCGCGGAGCATCGGCCAAGGCAAGCGCCCGTCGACGCGACCCACGCGGACGCGGTGGAAGAGGATCCCCACGAGCGCGCGATCCGCGGCGGCATCGGCGGCGCACCGGCGCCCTGGCCCGCGGCCCCCACCGACGACGGGTCGCTGGTGCGGGCGCTGCTCGCCGGGCGTTCGATCCTGGAACCGGCGTTGGAACTGGCCAGGCAGCGCGCCGGGCGCGAGGACCTGCGGTACGACGTGTCGAGCGGGCGGATCGTGTGCCCGGACAACGCCTGGACCATGGCGCACGCCGAGCGCGTGGCCGAGCTGTCCGGCTGGCTGAGCGCATGGGTGAAGCTCGACGCGCAGCACCGCGAGCTGCGCCAGGCCGCGTTCACGGACCCGCTGACGGGGGCGTGGAACCGGCGGTACTTCGACCGGTTCATGGACGCGGCGATCGGGCAGGCGCGCAAGGCGCGGCGGAGCCTGACGCTGATGGTCTTCGACATCGACGACTTCAAGAAATACAACGACGCGTACGGGCACGCGGCCGGCGATGAGATCCTCGTCGAGACGGTGCGGCTGCTCAACTCGGTGATCCGGCCTTCGGACCGGGTGTGCCGGGTGGGCGGGGACGAGTTCGCGGTGATCTTCTACGAGCCGCAGGGACCGCGGGCGGCCAACTCGGCGCCGCCCGAGTCGGTCTACGCCATCGCGACGCGCTTCCAGCAGCAGATCTGCAACCACCGCTTCCCGAAGCTGGGCGAGCAGGCGGCGGGGACGCTGACGATCTCGGGCGGGCTGGCGACCTTCCCGTGGGACGGCCACGACGCGGGCGCGCTGCTGGACCGGGCGGACCAGCTGTCGATGGAGTCGAAGAAGCAGGGCAAGAACGCGCTGACCTTCGGGCGTGCGGCGGAGACGGAGTGCCGGCGGGAGGGGTGAGGGCGGCTTGAGGGGAGCCAAACAGAGACGCCCGCGATGAAATCGCGGGATTCTTCAGTTGGGTCATCCATTCCCGTTTGTCATTCATCGCGGTAGGTCCATACAAGCGCGCCCTCCTTCGTGTGGGCGACGATGTAGTGGAACGCTTCCCGTTGGTGCTGCTGATTGAAGACGGGTCGCGGGTGGCAGCGGGCTGACCACACACCTCCGGGGTGATGATCGGCCAGCGCGTTGGATGCCACCCGCTTGAGTTGGCCGACTTCGACACCGACTCTGAGTCTGTCAAAGCGGGCGAGCAGATGAACATGCGTCGCGGCGACGGCGATGGCCAACGGTTGGGCTTCGATCGATCGGGCCTTGGCCAGCACGGCATCCAGGGCGATGCGCTGCTGCTCGGCGTTGAGCCGGATGGGATCGCGCTTGAGTTCGCGCTTTGCCCGCTGATGCAGCAGGTGGTGCTCGCCGGGTGGGGGCGGGGATTTGTATGTGCCGCTGGAATGGATGCGGTGGTTGTGGCTGCGGAAGCCGCGCGGATCGCCGGGGAGCCATGTGCCGTAGGTGTTCCAGGTGATGTGGAACCATGTCCGGGGCATGACGATCAGGATACCTGAGCGTTTGATGATCTGGAAGCGGGAAAGAGGGGGGCAGAGACAGGGAAGCGGAGGAAGAAAGGGGAGAAAGAATCCCTCGACTTCGTCGAGGGCGTCACGGCGGGGAGTGCGGCTGTGTGCCCCTTTCAGGGCGTGGGGTATCCATGACTGAACAGAGGTTTCACACGCCGTCAAGCTGGAGCGTCATGAAGGCGCTGTTGGGGTCGGGGCGGTACTCCGCGAACGGGCCGCAGGCGGTGAAACCGGAGCGCGCATAGAGCGTTCGGGCGGGGGCGAACTCCGGCTGGGAGCCGGTCTCAAGGCTCAACCGCCGGATTCCGCGGGACCTGGCGGTCGCGATGATGTGCGCGAGCAGGGCCGCCGCGACGCCCTTGCGCCGGTGGGCCGGAGCGGTGCGCATCGATTTGATCTCGGCGTGCGAAGCGTCGAGTTGTCGGATCGCGCCGCACCCCATGATCATGCCGGCCCCGTCTCGGACCGCCCAGAAGGTGATGCCGGGAGCGCGGAGCGACTCGATGTCGAGCGCGTGCTTGCTCTCGGGCGGCGAGATCGCCCGCATGTCGGCGAGGTGCTGCTCGAGCATCGCGGTGATGTCGGGGGTGGCCGGGTCCTCGACGTGGATGTGCATGCCCGCCGCCTCCGTCATGCCAGGGGGAGGGAGAACTTCTTTTCCAGTTCCGTCACCGGGCGGGCGATCAGGTCGTAGCCGCTGGATTCGACGATGGTGCAGCGGACGAGTTCGCCCGGGGCGAGTTTTTCGCGGGACTGGACGTAGGTGACGGCGTCGATCTGGGGGGCCTGGAAGTAGGTGCGGCCCTGGTAGAGGGTGCCGCCGCTGGAGACGCCGGTGGTGGCCTCGACCACGGAGTTGGTGGGCTTGTCGATGAGCACGTCGAACTGGTGACCGGAGTTGGTCGGGTCGCCCTCGTCGAAGGCGCCGGCGATGAAGGCGGCCTGGTCGTGGGCGATCTCCTGCTGCAGGGCCATGATCTCTTCGTGGCGATGCAGCTTGACCTCGGCGGGCACGGCCAGGTCGGGGTCCTCCTCCATCGTGCCGGCGACGGTGCCCTCCTCGTGGGAGTACTTGAAGCAGCCGACGGCGTCGAAGCCGATCTCGTCGATGAACTCGAGGAGCTGCTCGTGGTCTTCCTCGGTCTCGCCGGGGAAGCCGGTGATGAAGGTGGTGCGGATGGCCATGCCGGGGATGCGCTCGCGGAGCTTGAGCATCAGCTCGCGCTGCTGCTCGGCCTTCACGTGGCGGCGCATGGCGGTGAGCATGTTGTCCGAGGCGTGCTGGAGGGGGATGTCGATGTAGGGGAGCAGGTTGCCCTTCTCGACCAGCGCGGCGAAGGCGTCGATGATCTCGTCGGAGAAGTTGCTGGGGTAGGCGTACATGAGGCGCAGCCAGCCCTTGCCGATCTCCTCGCGCATGGCGTCGGAGAGGGATTTGAGGACTTTGGGCAGGCCGGCGCGGAAGAGGTCGGGGGTGGTTGAGGAGACCGCGCGGGCTGAAGCCCGCGGCTCACTTTTGAGTCCGAGGCCGATGTCGTCGCCGTAGCTGGTGGTGTCCTGGCCGATCAGGAGCAGTTCGTAGGCGCCGTCCTGGAGCAGTTCGCGGGCCTCGGCCACCAGCGGGTCGACGGCCTTGGAGCGCATCTTGCCGCGGATGCTGGGGATGGTGCAGAAGGCGCAGTTCTGGTTGCAGCCTTCGGAGATGCGCAGGTAGGCGTAGTGGCGCGGGGTCAGGCGGAGGCGGGCGGCGTCGGACTCGAAGTAGCCGATGCCCTTGCCGTCCTTGCCGTTGACGGTCAGGCCGACGGTGTCGCGGCCTTCGGACTTGGCTTTGACCAGCGCGTTGGAGGAGATCCAGTACTTGGGGCCTTGCTCGACGGCCTGGTTGAGGTTGGTGCGTTCGGCCTTGGCGCCGCGGACGGCTTCGAGGACCTTGTCGCGGTCGAAGACGCCGAGCATGGCGTCGATGCCGGGGGCCCATTCGAGCATCTTGGCGCGGTGGCGCTGGACGAGGCAGCCGGCGACGACGACGCGTTTGACCTCGCCGCGTTTCTTGGCTTCGAGGGCGTCGTGGATGACGCCAAGCGATTCCTGCTTGGAGGCCTCGAGGAAGCCGCAGGTGTTGATGACCACGGCGTCGGCGGCGGTGATGCGTCCGGCGGCGGCGGAGGCGTCCTGCTCCGACCCGGCGATGGACAGGTCGTCCCCCCCCACTCCCCCCCCACCCTCGCCGGTGTCGATGGCCTCGGCGGAGACGGGGGCGATGCCGTCGGCGGCGAGGACGCCGAGCATGCGCTCGGAGTCGACGAGGTTCTTTGGGCAGCCCAGCGAGACGAAAGAGACCGTGCGGATCTCGGGGTCGTGGGCGGGGTTCTGCACGGGTTGGGGGGTCCTATGTGCCAAGGGGACAATGGTATGCGCTTGCGAGGGGTCAATCAGAACCGGGTGACCCCTCAGAAACTGGGGTATTTTAATTGGGCCAAAGTACTCTAGGTGTTTGATCCGCCCCCCCATTATTCTGAGGCAACTCCGCCAAGCGATTATCCGACGGTCCAGAGATCGGCTTGGCTTGATGAAGAAGGGCAGTGCCAGATGAACACATTCCTTGGAAACGCCACGCGGGTCGCAGTCCTCATGTCGGTCACGGGATTCGCGGTCGGGTTGCTCGGGTGCAGCCTGTCTCCGGAAAGACGGATCGAGATCATCCGCGAGGAATCAGAGGACGCGGAGAAACGAGCGGAACGAATGCTCAAAAAGGCACTAAAAGAATGTCGGGGGGATCTCGCGTGCCGGAACGCAAGAATGAATGAGTATCTTGCAGCGATGGCGCATTTGCAAGCCATGCGCGACCATCGAATCAATGGACAGCTGGAACAGGCTGACGAAGCTGAAGAGGCCTTTCGAGAGTGGCTCAAGGACCTTTCCGAACCCGCTGAAAAACTGTGGGAGCCGCTGATCGAGATCCTCAAGAAGTTGAAGGAGAAGGAGGTTAAGTCAGACGGCACACTGACCACGACTTCCTTGCGGGTACGTTCCGCACCCGACGGCAACGCCTCTCAGGGAGGCGGCGATGGGGAACCACTGAGCCAGCCCGAAGCAGCAGGGATCGCGGCCTCCATGCTGACCACGCCGGAATCATGGGAACAGGCTTCCCGTTTGCAGATCTCCGGCGGCATCGCTCTGGAGATTCGCGAGGGGACAGAGACGACGCTCACTGACGCCCTCTTCTCGCTCTCCGGCATTTATGACGGTGAACTGAACCCGGGAGAGACGATCGGCCTGACCGGCGGAACTGTCACCCTGTTCGGCGGGGGTGTGGTCGTGCGCTTGTCCACGGTTGTGGGGGCTTCGCAACTCCGGATCCACTCCAACGGGAACGGTTTTCTCCGGATTGCCGGGTTCACGGATCACGCGGACGAATGGAACGATACCGACTTCACGGACGCCATCACCCTCAAGATTCCCGTTCGCTTGCAAGGGCAGTCTCTGGTTGTTTCGACCGAGGACGACTTCATGCCCGCAGATCTTCTCTTCAACCAACCTGACAACCTCATCGCCGATTATGACGGCGATGGCTATGTCAACTCCTTCGATATCGCGGCGTTCCTTGCTGATTTCAACTCCGCGGACGATTATGCGGATGTCAACGGCGACGCCTCGATCGATCAGTCTGATGCGGACTACTTCATGCAGGAGTACAGCAGGTCGATCGCTTGGAGTCAGTCCTGGACGGACTGGAGCACGGCGCCGTGACTATCCTTCGGATTTTGCTGACGCTCGTAGTGGCGAGCATGTGTGCGTGCTCGCCGCAGATGAGGCATGTCGACATCGACGCCGATGGGTATGAATCTGGCCCGCTCGGCGGCCGGGAACTTCTGCGGGCGGCAGAGGATCACGCGCTCGCTGCTCTCTGGCAATTCGGGGACATCGAGATGTTGATTCTGAACGCCGAGTTGCCGGAGCAGGAGAAGACCCAGATCCGGCAGCGGGTTGACTTTCTGATGACCACGATCTTCGAATCGCGTGGGATGTCGAGTAAGTATCTCAGCCCCAGTTTTTCGGAATCGGATCGTCGGCAGGTCTTCCGGGCGGTGCAGGATCGCCTGAAGAAAACCACGCAAGAACTCATTGAGATCAAGTCCTCCTTGAGGCGTGCAACTTCACTCAATAGGGAATGAATCCGGGTCCGCTCTTGGGAACGAGGGCGGACCGCTTCAAGATCCCGAAGCCTGCCGCGCAGGTTGACGGTATCAAAAACTAGAGTTACTTATTTCTATAGTATTTGCTGACTAGGAGTGTGTCGTGCTGAATCGGTTACAAATATTTCCTTACCACTTTGCGAAGGCGTCGGCCGTTGGACTTTGGCTGATGGTATCCGGGTGCTCTTTGTCGCATGAACAACGGATCGAGGTGATTCGGCGGGAGGCTGCGGACGCGGAGACGCGGGCGGAGGAAATGTTGGCCACCGCCCAGGAAGCGTGCGCAGGGGATCCGGATTGTTTGCGTGCAACTGTTGATGAGTACGCGCGTAGGACGCGTGAGATCCAGGCAATGCAGGATGCGCGGATCGATGCGGAGTTGGAGCGGGCGCGGCGGAGGTAGGCTCGGCCCTTCGGGCCAACGGGGGGCTGGAAGCCCCCCGCTCCGGGAGATGATCAGGAGGCCGACTGGAAGTCGGCCCCACCCCCCACGGGGAGTCGCTCACGCGGCTTCGAGGTCGTCCATGACGCGTTCGAGGAAGGTGTGGTCCATCCCGTCGATGGGGTAGTGCATCGAGAGGCCGATGGCCAGGGTGTCGCGGTCGCAGATGCAGAAGGTGCAGGGGCCTGGGACGCGCCAGCCGGTGAAGCGGAGGGCGCGGGCCAGGTCGTCGACGGAGGTCACGAAGACGGTCTCGTCGCCCTCACGGCGCACGGGGATCAGGCGGAACTGCCAGGCCTGGCGGCGCTCGATGACGGCGAGCACCTCCGGCTCGACCGGGTGCAGCCGCGGGTCGAAGCGTGGCGCGATGGACGCGTACTGAGCCGCCCAGGCGTGCTCGACATCGGCGGGCGACACGCCGAAGAGCTCCTCGGCGAGCACGCCGAAGGGGCGGGCGGTGTCGTGCTGCACGCGGAGGATCTCGTCGCGCTGGTCCGGGGTGATGCAGCGGTGGCGGACCAGGATGTCGCCGAGACGGATGGTCATGGTGGAAGCCTCCTGCGGAGTGCCGGCGGTGCTCCGGTTGCCGCAGAGCATCGGGAACGATCCGCCGGGGTCTGGACAGGACAGGGCGGCGTGCGTGCAAGAAAGCCATTCTGGGGGCGGTCACGGACGGCGGAGTCGCTCCAGAGCGGCGGGGCAGCGCGCAATTGCCAGAAAATGTCCGCGGCCGGGTGGTCAACCCGGGCCGGTTTATCGGGCGGTTGGGGGGCG
>CAYNRF010000032.1:11551-18608 GCA_964399525.1 uncultured Phycisphaeraceae bacterium
TTGCGGATGAGCGTGTCCGAACGCCGGGCCGAGCACATCACGCTGCTGGGGCTGGGGTGCAATCTGGCTCTGGGAGCGGGCAAACTGGCCGCGGGTCTGGCGGGCGGCTCCTACGCGCTGGTGGCCGACGCCGCGGAGTCGCTGGTGGACATCGCCGGGTCGGCGCTGGTGTACTCGGGGCTGCGGTATGCGCGGAAACCGGCGGACCACAACCACCCGTACGGGCACTGGCGGGCCGAGTCGCTGGCGACGCTGGCCACCGCCCTGCTGATTCTGGCGGTGGGCGTGTGGATCTGCGTGGGCGCGATCGAGCGGCTGCGCCACCCCGCGCCCGTGCCGCAGGCCTGGACCGTGGCGGCGCTGGTGGGCGTGATCGTGATCAAGGAAGCGATGTACCGGACCATGCGCCGCGAGGCGCGGCGGATCGGGTCCGACGCGCTGCGGGCCGAGGCGTGGCACCAGCGGGCCGACGCCGTGACCTCGGTGGCGGCGCTGGTCGGCGTCGGGTTGGCGGTGTGGGGCGGGCCGCGGTTCGCGGCGGCCGATCCGCTGGCCGCGCTGGCCGCGGCGGCGGTGGTGCTGCTCAACGGCGCCCGGCTGGCGGGCACGCCGCTGCGCGACCTGATGGACACCGTCAACCCCGAGGTGGCGGACCTGGCGCGGGCCGTGGCGCTGGAGGACAAAGCCGTGACGGGCGTGGAGCAGTCGCACGCGCGGCGGCTGGGGCGGCGGTACTGGGTGGACATGCACATCGAGGTGGACCCGGGCATGAGCGTGGAGGAGGCGCACCGGTGCACCGGGCGGATCAAGCAGGCGGTGCGTGAGCGGATGCCGCTGGTGGCGGACGTGCTGATCCACGTCGAGCCGGGGGAGCGGGCGGGTGGCGTGGGGTGACGGAGACTACTTGCCGACGCAGAAGGTGCTGAAGACGCGGGCGAGCAGGTCCTCGGTGCCGACGGGGCCGGTCAGTTCGCCGAGCGCGTCCAGCGCGCCCCGCAGCGCGGCGGCGGTCAGTTCGGGCTCGGGGAGGGCGTGGTGCGCAGGATCGATCGCGGACAGCGCGTCCCGCAGGCGCCCGAGCGTCTGCGACAGGGCGCGGCGGTGGCGTGGCAGCGCGATGGCGCCGGCGGGCGCGGTCGCGCCCGCGGCGTCGGCGATCGCGCGGCGGAGGGTGGGCAGGTTGGTGTGGTCGAGGGCGCAGACCAAGACCATCCCCTCACCCCCCCCGCTTGCGTTCGGGGCGAACTGGGTCGCGAGGTCGGACTTGGTGCGCACCCGGACGGTGGGCTTGTCGGCGGGCGCAAAGGCCGCTGCGTCGAAGCGGCCGGTCGGGTCGCACCACACGAGCACATCGGCGCGGGCGATGCGCTCGCGGGCGAGTTGCTGGGCGGCGGTGTCGATCTCGTCAACACCCCCCACTGCTTCATCACCCAGCCCGGCGAGATCGACCAGGGTGACCGGGCCGGCGCCCGGGGCATCGGGCGAGAGATCCAGCGTCTCGGCGAGCGCGTCGCGGGTGGTCCCGGCGTGCTCGGACACGATGGCGCGGGGGCGGGCGAGCAGGGCGTTGAAGAGGGTGGACTTGCCGGCGTTGGGCGGGCCGACCAGGACGGCCTCGGGGTGTTCGCGTTCGGCGGCGCGGGCGGCGGTCGGGCCGAGGACGGCGTCGAGGTCGGCGGCGACGCGAGTCAGTCGGGCGTGCAGGTCGGCGGGGGTGATGGGGACGACGTCCTCCTGATCGGCGAAATCGACGCCGGCCTCGACCAGAGCCAGGCAGGTGGTCAGGGTGTCGGCCAGCGTGTGCAGGCGCGCGGCGTGCGAGCCGTCCATGAGCGCGTCGGCGGCCGCCAGCTGCGCGGCGGTCTCCGCGGCGATGCGCTGGGCGATGCCCTCGGCCTGCTGGAGCGTGAGCCTGTTGTTCAGATACGCGCGGGCGGAGAACTCGCCGGGCTCGGCGGGGCGGAGGCCGGGGAAGGCGAGGATGGTGTCGAGCACGCGGCGCACCAGGTGCGGGTTGCCGGGCAGGAGCAGTTCGAGCGTGTCCTCGCCGGTGAAGGAGTTGGGGGCGGGGAAGGTGAGAGTGAGGAGGGGGAGTGAGAGGTACGCAGGCACGGGGGCACGGAGGCACGGAGGTGGGGAAGCGGAGTTGGGGGCCAACTGGACTGCCGCGGGACGGACAGCGCGGGCGAAGTCGGGGAGGAGGCAGAGGTCGCGGGCGATGCCGGGGGCTTCGGGGCCGGAAACGCGGATGAGCGCGCGGGCGCTGCGGCCCGGGGGGGAAGCGACGGCGGCGATGGTGTCGCCGGTGGGCAGGGTCACTTCTTCTTGCGCTTTTTGTCGGGGATGACGGGCGGTCGGCCGCCGTGGGCCTGGGCCTGCAGACGCTTCTGGGCTTCGGCGGCCTCCGAGAGGCGGGCCATGAAGCCCGGGCCCTTCGCCTGGCGTTCGGCCTTGATCTTCTCGGGGTCGAGCAGGCCGTGCTTGTCCATGTGGGCGCGGATCCACTTGTGCTCGCCGATGCCCAGGGCGGAGTTGGTGATGAAGTAGATGGTCAGGCCGGCGGGGGCGGCGTACATCATCAGCGGGAACATGACGACCATCATGACCTTGATGATCTTCTGCTGCTGCTCCTGCTCGGGCGTCATGGTGGCCGTGGAGGGCGGGGTGAGGAACTTCTGGTGGGCCCACATCAGCACGCCCATCAGGATGGGCAGGACGTTGATCGCCTGGACGGCGCCCCAGAGCGGGAAGGAGAAGTGCATGAACTCGGGCAGGGGGATGGCGTGGTCCGGCACGGACAGGTCGGCGAGGAACTCCCAGCGTCCGCCCGAGATCGACTGGAACGCGCCGTAGAAGGCGGCGGTCTGGCGGAGCTCGATGGCGAAGAACAGCGTGGCGTACAGGGCGATCCAGACCGGCGACTGGAGGAACATGGGCAGGCAGCCGAGCATGCCGGCGGGGTTGATGCCCTCTTCCTTCCAGAGCTTGCCCATCTCCTGCTGGAGCTTCTTGGGGTCGTCCTTGTACTTTTCCTTCAGCTTGGCCTGCTTGGGGGCCATGGCCTGCATCTGCACGCCGAACTTCTGCATGCGGATCTGCGACCAGCGGGTGACCGGGTGGAGCACGCCTCGGACGAGGACGACCAGCAGCATGATCGCCACGGCCCAGTCGCCGGTGACGGCGTGGAAGAGCCGCAGGACGCTCATCAGGGCGTCGGTGAGCCAGTGGAAGGTGCACGGGGCGCACATGCCGCCGAGGTTGTAGACGACCAGCTCGGGGACCCGCAGCGAGGCGAGGAGCAGATCCTCCCGGATCGTCGGGCGCGACATGGGCCCGGCGTAGACGCCGAAGCGGGTGGTGTGGGAGGCGCCGGCGGCGATGGGGGTCTTGTCGCCGTTGAAGCGCAGGACCATCACGGTCTGGGGCGCGGGGGCCGCGGGGTTGAGCACGAGGCGGTCGATCGGGCCCAGGCCGGTGAGCAGCTTGTCCTCCGGGCGGGTGACGGCGGCGGGATCGAACAGCGGGTGGACGACGACGGCGAAATAGCGGTCGGAAAAGGCGAGCCAGGCCAGACGCTGGCCGCGCGCGACGGTGCGCTCATTGGGCCAGACGGGGTGGGTGGCCGGGTAGGTCTTGAAGCCGGACGCGTTGGCGGCACGCTTGCCCAGCAGCTCGGTGCGCGGGTCCAGGCGGTCGTCCACGAGCACGGCCAGGTCGGCCTGACGCTCGGGCGGGTTGAGGTAGCCGAAGCGGAAGCGGCGTTTGTCGCCGGCGTAGTTGTTCTCGGCCTCGGGCAGGTCGATGGGGCCGGTCTGGACCAGGCGGGCCTCGATCGGGGACGCGGACAGATTCTCCAGCGTGGTGGAGACGGTGAACCCGTAGCGGTCCGTGCCTTTGAGGGCGTAGGCCCGCGTGATGCGCAGCAGCGGTGCGCCGTCCGGGGCGTCGACGTGGGCGACGAACACGCCCGGGGCGGACTGGGCCCAGATCGGGGCGCCCTGGGCCCCGGAAAGGGAGATGAAGTCGCCGTTGATCTCCACCCCCAGAACGGCGAAGGGCACAGCGACGAAGCCGGTGGCCGGGTCGGTGGCCAGGGCCTGGAGCTCGATGTGGGCGGTGTCGCCGACGGCGTTGTAGGCGTCGGGCAGGCTCAGCGATGCGATGCCGGCGCTGTAGGGCGTGAAGCGGATGTGGGCCTTGTCGTCCCCGTTCTCCGAACCGAGCGGGACGGGGTCGGTGAACTCGGCGGGCCGGGGCGCGGGGAGGGGGCGCGCCTCGGCGGGCGGGGTCTGGGTGGTGGGTTCTGACCCGGCCGGTTCGGGCGTGGAAAGGCCCGCGGGCGGGTCGCCGGCGGGCGTCTGCGCGGGGTCGTCCTGCGCGAAGGAGGGCGAGACCAAGGCGAGGAGGAGCGCGGCGGCGACCCGGGCGAGGCGGCCGAGGAGGGGGCTGGTGTTGGTCATGGGGTGGGTCGGTCTCATCAGCGGCCTTCGAACAGGCGGTCGCCGAGGAAGTTGTTCAGCTCGGGGATCGCGTGGATCTTGTCGGCGGTGGCCTTGATGTCGTACTCGACCCGGACGAACTCGACCTGCCCCGGCGAGAGGATGACGTACGAGGCGCGCGGGTCGTAGTCGCGCGGCTGGCCCACCGAGCCGACGTTGACGATGGACTTCTCGCCGTCGATGAAGCGGTAGGTGCGGGTCTCGCCGAGTTCGGTCGGGGGATAGAAGTCCGGCTCGTCGGAGAACACGCCGGGCACGTGGGTGTGGCCGACCAGGGCGACGCGCTCGACGCGGTCGAAGATCGCCTCGAGCTTGTCGGGCTGATCGGCGGCGTCGTCGGGGAAGATGTATTCGTTGACCGGGCGGCGGGGCGAGGCGTGGACGGCCAGGACGGGGGTGTCATCTCCCAGCAGGTTCTCGACCTTGCGGACGGTCAGGCGGCCGAGGTACTCGTAGCGCTCGGCGCGCTTCTTCTCGTCGGGCTCGGCGTCGAAGACCGCCCGGGTCCAGAAGGCCGAGGCCTCGGCCGAGGGGTTGAAGTTGGTCGGCTCATAGAGGACGCCGAAGTCATGGTTTCCCATCAGGGCCCAGGCGCAGTGTTTGCGGACGAGGTCGACGCATTCGAGCGGGTCGGGGCCGTAGCCGACGATGTCGCCCAGGCAGACGATCTTCTCGATGCCGCGGTCGGCGATGTCGGAAAGAACGGTGCGCAGCGCCTCGGCGTTGCCGTGGATATCGGAGACGACTGCGGTGCGCACGACGGATCTCTCGGTGGGTGAAGGGGTTACGGTTCTCGCCCTCGACAGGCGGGTCCCCGGAACGGATGGCTACTGTAGAAAGCCGCGGGGGTTGGGGCAACGCGGGGCCGGGCCGGGGCGCGGGCGGAACCGGGAAAGACGCGGCCGGGCCGCTGCGGTGTCTTTGGGGGTTCCGGTCGTCGCGTATCATGCCGAGTCCGGATCCGGCCGATGGAATGCCGGAACCCGCCCGCGGGACGGGGGGCTTGGCCCCGACGACCCGGGCGGCGGGCGGACGAGCACGGACCCAGCCGGCGGCGAGCCCGCCCGGCGAAGACCAGGGATGGACGCATGGCTTCAGCCTCTGTGAGCTACCAGCGCACGCGTGAGATGACGATCGACGAGCTGCTGCTCGAGAACCGGATCGTCTTCATGATCGGCGAGATCAACCAGTCCAGCGCGGCGCGCGTCATGATGCAGATGCTCTATCTGGAGAACCAGCGTCGCAACCAGGAGATCAGCCTGTACATCAACAGCCCCGGCGGGGCGGTGGACGACACGCTGGCCCTGTACGACACGATGCGGTTCCTCTCCTCGCCCATCGCGACGTTCTGCATCGGGCGCGCCTATTCGGGCGGATCGCTGCTGCTGACGGCGGGGACCAAGGGCAGACGCTTCATCCTGCCCCACGCCAAGGTGATGATCCACCAGCCCTACGGCGGCGTGACCGGGCAGGCCGAGGACATCCGCCTGCAGGCCGAGCAGATCATCAAGAGCAAGAACATCCTCACGGGCATCATCGCCCGGCACACGGGCCAGGACATCGAGCGCGTGCGGGCCGACTCGGAGCGCGACAAGTACTTCAGCGCCGAGGAGGCCAAGGCGTACGGCCTGGTGGACGAGGTGCTGACCGAGCCGCCCAAGAACGTGTCGGCGCTGACCGGCAGCCCGACGGCATGAGCCGCGGGCCGGTGCGACGCGGAGCCTCGATGGACACCAGACACTCAACGAAGGGCACGGAAGACCGATGACCAGCTCTCACTCTCATGCGCCGTCCGCCAGCACGCTCGTCCCCATCGTGGTCGAGCAGTCCGCCCGCGGCGAGCGCGCGTACGACATCTTCAGCCGGCTGCTCAAGGACCGGATCGTGTTCGTCACCGGACCGATCATGGACGACATGGCCAACCTGATCGTGGCCCAGCTGCTGTTCCTGGCCAACGAGGACGCCACGGCGGACATCCACATGTACGTCAACTCGCCGGGCGGCAGCGTCACGGCGGGGCTGGGCATCGTGGACACCATGAAGTTCATCCGCCCGCAGGTGTGCACCTACATCATCGGGCAGGCGGCCAGCATGGGCAGCGTGATCGCGGCCTCGGGCGAGAAGGGCAAGCGGTACGCCCTGCACAACGCCCGCAACCTCATGCACCAGCCCCTGCTGTCCGGCGTGATGGAAGGCCAGGCCACCGACATCGAGATCGAGGCCAAGGAGATGCTCCGGCTGCGCGACCGGCTCTACTCGATCTACGCCGAGGCGACCGGCCAGGACAAGGAGAAGATCCACCGCGACTGCGACCGCAACCTGTGGCTGGACGACCAGGAGATGATCGAGTACGGGCTGATCGACAAGGTGCTGCTGTCGATGCCCAAGCCGCAGAAGGACGCCTGAGAGACGCGTTGCAGAGATCGATCGACCCGGGCCGGTTGCCCGGGTTTTTCCTTTTGTACGCAGAGGTAGGAGCGGAGTTTTCAACGCGAAGACACCGAAGGACGCGAAGCGTCTGCTGGGAGTCTCCTGATTTCACATCGTTGATCGTGGCT
>CAYNRF010000032.1:18618-22108 GCA_964399525.1 uncultured Phycisphaeraceae bacterium
GAGATCGATCGACCCGGGCTGGCTGCCCGGGTTTTTCTTTTGTACGCAGAGGTAGGAGAGGAGTTTTCAACGCGAAGATCGCGAAGGACGCGAAGGACGCGAAGCGTCTCCTGGGAGTCTCCTGATTTCACTTCTTGGATCGTGCCTTTGGTTTGAATCTGGTAGGGACTGAGAATGTCCGTGGGATACCTTCGCGTTCTTCGCGATCTTCGCGTTGAAAATTTCCTGCTCCGCGTCCTCTGCGTGATCTCTGCACCCCTGCGTACCTCTTACTGCGAGAGATACAGGTACGCGATGTACGCGGCGTAGCCGGCGAGCATCACGCCGCCTTCCACGCGGGAGAGTTTCGAGCCGGTCCGCATGAAGAACGCCAGCAGCACCGCGGTGGCGAGCATCAGCGGGGCGTCGAGACGGAAGACCTGCGGCGCGATCGCCTGCGGGCGCACCGCGGCCGTGATCCCGAGGATGCCCAGCAGGTTGAAGATGTTCGACCCGAGGATGTTGCCCACGGCGATGTCCGACTGCCTGCGGATCGCGGCCACCACCGACGTGAACAGCTCGGGGGCCGAGGTGCCGAAGGCGACGACGGTCAGGCCGATGACCAGCTCGGAGATGCCAAAGCCGCGGGCGATGTCGGAGGCGGAGCGGACGAGCAGGAAGGAGCCCCCGATGAGCAGGGCCAGGCCGGCGGCAATGGAGAGCAGCGCGATCACCGGGCTGGCGGGCTTGTCGGGGTTGAGGCCGACCTCGCGTTCCAGCTCGGCCTCCAACTCGGCCTGGCGGGCGGATTCCTCACGCCGTCCGGAGAGATAGCCCCGCCAGAGGTACACGCCCAGCAGGGCGACCATGGCCAGGCCCTGCCAGCGGGTAACGATGTGGCCCGTGGCCAGGGCGACGAACGGCAGGCAGGACACCGCGGCCACGACCAGCAGTTCCGATCGCACCAGGCGCAGTTCAACGGCGATGGGGCGGATCAGGGCGGTCGCGCCCAGGATGAGCAGGATGTTGCAGATGTTCGAGCCGACGACGTTGCCCACGGCGATGTCGCCCGAGCCCTTGAGGGCGGCGATGAGGGAGGTGGACAGCTCGGGCGTGGACGTGCCGAAGCCGACGATGGTCAGCCCGATGAAGAAGGCGGAGACGCCCATCTTCCTGGCGATCGCCACGGCCCCGCGGACGAGCAGTTCGGCGCCGCCGGTGAGGATGAGGAGGGAGACGACCAGCAGAACGGCGGAGAGCAGCACGTCGGACCTCGCTTGCGCCCCCGCATTTCCCGCGGGACATCCCCTGAATGGGCTGTCGCTTCGGGGCGCGGCGGGGCGTTGATGCTAGCGGGCCGGGACGATGTGGTACGCTATGCGAACCACGCACGGGAGAATCGACATGATGACGGACCTGGTCTCGCTTTGGCTGCCGGTGATCGCGTCGGCCATCGGGGTGTTCTTTGCCAGTTTCGTGCTGTGGGCGGCGACCCCCTGGCACAAGCCGGACATCAACCGCGTGCCGGACGACGCCGCGGCGGACCGGATGCTGGAGGAGCTGGCGCTGCGTCCGGGCTTCTACATGGTGCCGTGCACGCACGACGCGAAGGAGATGAAGAGCGCGGTGTACCAGGAGCGGTCCAGGCGCGGGCCGTGGGCGACGATCAACGTCCTGCCCGGCATGCCGAACATGGGCAAGAACCTCGGGCTGTCGTTCCTGGTGACGCTGGTGATCTCGGCGATGATCGGCTACCTGGCGGCCAGCGTGCTCGCGCCCGGCACCGCGTACACGCGGGTCTTTCAGGTGACCGGGGTGGCCGCGGTGCTGGCCTACACGTTCGGCGGGATCACCAACGGGATCTGGTTCGGCAAGCCGACCGGCTGGGTGGTGCGGGACATCATCGATGCCGCGATCTACGCGATGATCACGGCGGGGATGTTCGCGTGGCTGTGGCCCGGGGCGGCCAACGGCGCGCCGGCCCTGCCGATGCCGTAGCGACCGTACGATCGGGGATGCGCAACCCCGGGCTGGTGATCTTCGACTGTGACGGCGTGCTGGTGGACACCGAGCCGGTGGTGCAGCGCGTGCTGGCGGACTGGCTGACGCACCACGGCTGGCCCATGACGCCGGAAGAGTCGGCCCGGACGATCAAGGGATCGCACATTGTCGAGATCCAGCAGCGGGCCGAGGCGCGGCTGGGGCGGTCGCTGCCGGGGTTCGTCGAGGGGTACCGCAAGTCGATGTTCGAGGCGTTCGAGGCCGGGATCCCGGAGATCCCGGGGGCCGGGCGGGTGCTGGAGGTGCTGGAGGCGGCGGGGATGCCGTTCTGCGTGGCGTCCAACGGGCCGCACGTGAAGATGGCGGTGTCGATGAAGTCCGCCGGGCTGCTGGACTGGCTCGGCGGGATGCACGGGGGGCGGATCTTCTCGGCCGACGACGTGGGCGAGCCCAAGCCGTCGCCCAGGCTGTTCCTGCACGCGGCCGAGCGGATGGGGTTCGACCCGTCGAGGTGCCTGGTGGTGGACGACTCGACGCAGGGCGTGATCGCCGCGCTGGCGGCGGGCATGGGCATCGTGGGCTACGAGGACCTGACGCCCGCGGAATCGCTGCGTGCGGCGGGGGCGCCGCATGTCATGACGCGGCTGGACGAGCTGCCCGGGCTGCTGGGGATTGGATCAGGAGAGGTACGCAGAGGTGCAGAGATCACGCAGAGGGCGCAGAGGGCGCAGAGGGAAGAGAAGAGTATTTAACGCGAAGGACGCGAAGGTCTTTCAGCAAGATCAAAGCCGCAGGTCAGCTCCAAGTTCATTCAGAGTTCGTGTCTGGATTCAGAGTCGGAGATCCACTTCTGACACCTTCGCGCTCTTCGCGCTCTTCGCGTTGAACCATCCTGAAGTCTTCTCTGCGTCCTCTGCGTGATCTCTGCACCTCTGCGTACCTCCCCTCCGTCCATCGTCGCGACTTACCAGAGCACGCGGGTGCGGATGGTCTCGGGGATGGCGCGGAGGCGATCGTTGAAGGCCTCGGTGTCGGAGGGGTCGACGTCGATGACGACGTAGCCGATCTCGCCGAGGGTGCGCAGGTACTGGCCGGCGACATTGACGCCCAGTTCGGCGGCGGCCTTGTGGATCTGGCCCAGCACGCCGGGGACGTTGCGGTGGAAGTTGAGGATGCGGTGCGGGCGCTTGCCGGCCGCGGCCTGCTCGGGCAGATCGACCTCCGGGGCGTTGACCGAGCCGATGGTCGAGCCGGAATCCATGAAGCGGGTCAGTTTGGCGGCCACGTCCAGCGCGATGGCCCGCTGGGCCTCGGCGGTGCTGCCGCCGATGTGCGGGGTCAGGATGACGTTGGGCATGCCCTGGAGCGGGCACGCGAAGGCGTCGCCGGTCCTGGCCGGTTCGGAGGGGAACACGTCCAGGGCGGCGCCGGCCAAGCGGCGGTTCTTGAGCGCAACCGCCAAAGCGTCGAGATCGACCACGCCGCCGCGGGCGTTGTTGATGAGGTAGCC
>CAYNRF010000033.1:0-13174 GCA_964399525.1 uncultured Phycisphaeraceae bacterium
GTGCTCGTGGCCCTCGCGCCCTTCGCCGCGGCCGGGGCCATGCCCGGGGCCGCGATGTAGGCCGGCCCCGCCCCGCCGCGTTTGATCGTCACCGTCTCCTGCTCATCGCGCAGGTCCAGCTCGGACAGTTCGTTTTCGACCATCAGACGGACGAGTTCTTTGAGTTTGCGGATATCGATCATGTTGGTGCCCGGAGAGGAAGGGGGAGGGTTCGGTCCCGGCGCCGCGCCGTCCCAGATCGGGGACGCGCGGCGTGCGTGCGTGACGGCCGTGCGCGACGCGACGGACGCTGAAGGGATGGTATCCCGCAACGTCGCCTGATGACGCTGGCCCGTCCTGCTCGGTTCCCCGGCTGTTCCCCGTTTCTCCCCGGGTTGCCCGGCGCGGCCGGCATGGCGATTACACTCTCGGCGTGCCCCGCGCCACGCGCGAAACCCTGTTGGTCGCCTGCCTCGTCGGTGTCAGTCTGCCCGTCTGGGGCCCGGTGGCGGCGGGGTTCGGCGCCGCCGTGCTCGATCCGGCCGCGTGGAGCGATGTGCCGTGGGGAGGTGGGGGCGACCGCGTGCGGGTGCTGGCGCGGTCGGTCCTGTTGGCCCTCTTTGTGGCGACGCTGGCCACCGCCCTGGCATGCCCCATGGCGCAAGTACTGCGCACATCAGGAGTTCGGACCGCGGCCCTGCTTCTGGCTCCGGTGTGGATCCCCGCCTGGCTGATCTACGCCGGGCTCAACCTGGCCCGTGCCCCCGACACCCTGGTCGGCGCGGCGTTCCTGGAGTGGGCGCTCGATCCCGCCCGTGCCTGGTTCGGTGAATCCAACCGCTGGGCCATCCGTGCTTTGGCGCAGGGGGTCGCCATCGCCTCGCTCGCGCTGTGGTCCGCGCCGGTGGCGGCGCTGGTCATGGCCGGCGTGGATGACCCCGAACGCGAGGCCGCCCGCGAACTGGCCCGGACCGACGCGATGGGCCCGGTGCGCCGGGCCCTGCTCGGCGTCCGCCTGCGGGCCCGTCCGTTGCGATTTGCCGCGGTCGTGGTGGGCCTGCTGACGCTCGGTTCGGCCGTGCCCCTGCACCTGGCCCAGGTCGAGACCGACGCGATCACCCTGTGGCGTGCGCTCGTCGAGCGTCCCCGCGACCGATGGAACGGCGTGTGGCTGGGTGTCGGCCCGCAGATGGCCCTCGCCCTGCTCGGCGCGTGGTGGATCACCGCGCGCCTGACCCGCCCGGAGTCGCCGGGCCAGGGTGTCGGCCTGGTCGCCCCGCCCCGCGCGGGCGTGGCGACGCGAGTAGGCGCCTGGTCGCTGTGGGCGCTGGCGGTGGTGGCCCCGGTGGCGCTGATGGTCTGGTCGCTCGACAGCGTCGCCTCGCTGTGGCGCTGGCCGCGGACGGAGGCCGATGCGCTGTGGACCTCCGCGTGGGTGGCGGCGTGGGGCGGGGTGGCCGCGGGCGCGCTGGGTGTGGGTATCGCGGCAACGACGGCATCGCACCGGGCGTGGGTTCGTCGCGTCGGTCGTGGGGTGGGGGTGCTGGTGGTGTTCGTGGCGCTGGTGCCGGGGGTCTTTGTCGGCGCGGCCGTTGCTCCTTTGGGTCTGGACGAGACCGTTGGTTCGGTGATGGCCTCGGCGGCACGCACCGGCTTCGTGGGCGCCCTCGCCGGATTGATCGTGGCCCGCAGCGAACCCGCGGACGAGCGCGCCGCCCGGCTGCTGGACGGCGCCGGGGACGCCTGGGGCTGGCTGCGGGCCAACGCGGGCGCCCGGGGACGGGCCCTCCGACTGGCGGCGGGGGTCTGGCTCGGCTCGTTCGTGCTCGGCCTGCACGAGATCGAGGCGTCGGTGATGGTCCGCCCTCCGGGGCGGGGCAACCTGCCCCAGCAGATGCTCTCCGATCTGCACTACGCCCGCCTCGAGAACCTCAGCGCGGGCGGGGCCTTCATGGGCCTGCTGGGGGTGGCGGTGGGGGTGCTGGCCGCGCTGGTCCTGGGGCTGGCCGCCGCGCCGCCCGTGTCCGGACGAAGAAAATCCCGGATCGGCAACCCGGGGGGAACGGGGCAGTAGGCAAGTCCGTATGATCGACGGCGTGACGCGGCACAGGCGGAGCCCCATCTCGACGGTCCGGGCTCGCGTCACCGCCGCGTGCCTGGTGTGCTCGGCCGTGCTGGCGTCGTCGGGATGCCACGACCGGTCCGACCCGGGTCTGCTGCGCGTCGAACGGGTGCTGGGCGAGACCGGGCGGCAGCCGGGCCAGTTTTCGTATCCGCGCGGGCTGGCGGCCTTCGAACTCGACGGACGCTCCGTGCTGGCGGTGGTGGACAAGTCCGCCCGCATCCAGCTCATCGACGCGGCCACCGGCCGGCCCGTCGGCCTGATCCGCACCCCCGTCTTCGATCTGGGCATGCCCACCGGCCTGACGGCCGCCACGCACCCCACCGACCCCTCCCGCCGCGCCCTGTGGGTCGCGGATACCCACGAGCACCGGGTCCTGATCTACGAGGTGCCCTTCGACACGGGCGGCGCGCCGATGGAACCGGCCTTCAGCTTCGGCTCGTTCGGCAACGGCCCGGGCGAGTTCATCTACACCACCGACGTCGCCGTGCTCGACGGGCCCGACGGCCTGCCCGCCCGCGTCTTCGTCAGCGAGTACGGCGGCAACGACCGCATCAGCGAGTTCCGCGTCCGGCGCTCCGGCGGGGAGGTCGCGTTCGAGTTCGTCCGCCAGATCGGCACCAGCGGCGTCGCGATGGACGCGCCCGAGGACGATCCCTCCGCCCTGTCGCGTCCCCAGTCCGTCGAGCTGCGGACCCGCCCGGCCGATGGGGGGCTCGAGCTGGTGGTCACGGACGTCGGGCGCCACCGCGTCGTCCGCTTTGACGCGCAGACCGGCGCGGTCACGGGCTGGACGGACGGCCGGCGCGCCGTCGGCGGCGACACGTCCGCTCCGCTGCGTCATCCGTACGGCGTCATCCTCACCGACGAGCGCCACGCGGTGGTGGCCGAGTTCGGCGCCTCGCGTCTGCGCATGATCGAGCTGGACACCGGCGACACCGTCGGTTTTCTGGGCGGCCCGGGCCGGCTGGTCGGCCAGCTCGCCACGCCGTGGGCCACGCTTCTGGTCGGCGAGGAGCTGATGGTGCTCGACTCGGGCAACGACCGCGTGCAGGTCGTCCGCTGGCCCGGCGTCGCCGGCTTCTCGCTGGAAGGCCATCCCGATCCGGGCGCCGACACCTCGGGAGACCGGCAGTGACGTCGGCGTTGACGATCGCGGCGTTGGTCGCGGGGCCGGTCCAGTTCGACCGGCCGGTGTGGCTGCTTCTTGTGCCGGCGCTGGGGCTGGTGTGCTGGTGGTTGTCGCGCCGCAGCCTCAGCGGGCTGGGAAAGGGGTCGCGTTGGGCCGCGCTGACGGCCCGGATTCTGGCGATTGCGCTCCTAGCCAGCGCCCTCGCCCAGCCGCAGCTGCGCCGCGTGTCCGAGTCCGTCGGCGTGACCTTCGTGATCGACGTCTCGCGCTCGATCCCGTCGGGCGCTCAGGAACGCATCGACCGCTGGGTGCTCGAGTCGCAGAACGGTTCGCGCCTTGAAAACGACCTGATGGGCGTCGTCACCGCGGGCGAGTCGGCCTTTGTCCAGTCGTCCCCGAGCCGCCTCGTCCGCGGCATCGAGCGTCAGTTCCTGGGCGGTCGCGACGCGACCGATCTCGGCGGCGCGCTCGGCCTGGCCTCGGCCGTGGCCCCCAAGGACGCCGCCGGACGCATCGTGCTGATCACCGACGGCAACGAGACGGCCGGATCGCTGCTGCGCGCCGCCGAGCAGGCCCGCGCCGCCGGCATCACCGTCGACGTGCTGCCGGTCGAGTTCGACATCCGCGAAGAGGTCGTGGTCGAGGACGTGCAGGTGCCCGGCGGCGTGCGCGTGGGCGAGACCGTCTCGCTCCGCGTCGTGCTGACCACCACCGCCCCGGTCGTCGGCCGGCTTCTGGTCAGCGAGAACGGCCAGGTGATCGATCTGGACGCCGAAGACCCCGCGCAGTCGGGCGCGCTGGTGCGCCTCGACGCCGGGCGGCACGTGCTCAGCGTGCCGGTCACGCCCCGCCGGCCGGGGCCGCAGCTCTACGACGCGGTGTTCGAGCCCGTGGCGGCCCTGAACGCGCAGGGCGAGCCGGGCGGCACCCGCGGCGACGCCATCATCGAGAACAACCGCGCCAACGCGATCACCTTCGTCGCCAGCGAGGGCACCGTCCTGCTCGTCGCGGACGCGCCCGAGGAGTGGGGGCCCATCGAGGACGCGCTGACCACCGCCAGCATCGCCACGCGCCGTGTGCCTGCCGCGGGACTGCCCTCGACGCTGCCCGAGCTGGCCGCGTACGAAGCCATCATCCTGATCAACCAAAGCGCGTACGACTCGACCGTCCAGCAGCAGGAGCTGCTCCGCCAGTACGTGCACGACACCGGCGGCGGCCTGGTCATGATCGGCGGGCCCGAGGCCTTCGGCGCGGGCGGGTGGATCGGCTCGCCGCTGGCCGACGCCCTGCCCATCCGCCTCGACCCGCCGCAGAAACGGCAGATGCCCCGCGGCGCGCTCGCGCTGATCGTCCACTCCGTCGAGATCCCGCAGGGCGTGTTCTACGGCAAGCAGGTGGCCAACGCCGCCGTGGACGCGCTCAGCCGCCTCGACCTGATCGGCATCATCGAGTACCAGGGCTTCGGCGGCACCGACTGGGTCTATCCGATGGGCCCGGTGGGCGACAAGTCCGCCGTCAAGCGCGCCATCAACGGCCTGACCTTCGGCGACATGCCCAGCTTCGACCCCTCGATGAACCTGGCTCTGGCCGGTCTGCAGGCGGCCGAGGCCGGACAGAAGCACTGCATCATCATCTCCGACGGCGACCCGACGCTTTCGCGCTCGATCCTGCGCCAGTTCCGCCAGTCCGGCATCACGATCTCCACGGTCGGCGTCAACCCGCACTCGCCCGGCGACCTCAACACCCTGCGCACCATGGCGGTCGAGACCGGCGGCACCTTCTACAGCGTCGGCAACAACGCCCTGGAAACCCTTCCCCAGATCTTCATCAAGGAGGCCCAGACCCTCCGCCGCGCCCTGATCTGGGAGGGCGAGCCGTTCAGCCCCGCCCGCACCGGCGTGCCCACCGAGACCATGCGCGGCATCGGCGGCGTGCCGCCCATCCGCGGCTACGTCGTCGCCGCCGAGCGCGAGGGCCTGAGCCTGGTCACCCTCCGCGGCAAGGAAGAGGACCCCGTCGCCGCCCAGTGGCAGCACGGACTGGGCCGCGTCATCACGTTCACCAGCGACGCCAGCACCCGCTGGGCGGGCGCGTGGGTCGGCTGGGACGGTTTCAAGCAGTTCTGGGAGCAGCACGTCCGCTGGGCCATGCGCCCCGGCGACAACGCCTCCATGCGCGTCGTCACCGAGAACCGCGGCGATCAGACCGTCATCATCGTCGAGGCCTTCGACCCCGACGGCGAGCGCCTCAACTTCGCCCGCTTCGACGCCCGCGTCGCCACGCCGGACGGGCGCGGCGCGGACCTCCAGCTGCGTCAGGTCGGCCCCGGCCGTTACGAGGGCGTGTTCGACTCCTCCGAGGCCGGGGCCTACGTCATCTCGGCCCGCTACCGGGCCGCGGACGCCGGACCCGACGGCGCGGAGCGCGTGCTCGAGGGCGCGGTGCAGGCGGCCGTCACCCGCCCCTACGCCGACGAGTTCCGCGCCCTGCGCACCAACACCCCGCTGCTCCAGCAGGTCGCCGCGATCACGGGCGGGCGCGTGCTGACCGGCGATCCGGTCGCCGCCGGCCTGTGGTCGCGTGACGGGCTGACGATGCCCGTGGCCCTGCGTCCGGTGTGGCTGGCGTTCCTGATCGCCGGCGTGGTCGTGTTCCTGGCCGACGTGGGGATCCGGCGGGTGCGCATCGAGCCGCGGGCGATCGCGGCCTGGCTGCGTCGTTCGGCGTCCAGAGAGGGCGAGCGATCCACGCAGGCCACGGAGGCGTTCCGCAGCGTCAAGGGCCGCCGCGCCCCCGCGGCGCAGGACGCCGAGCGGGAGCGCCAGCGCGCCGCCCGCCGCTACGAGGCCGCCGCCGACCGGCCCGCCAGCACGGAGCCTGTCGCCCTGTCGGGCGAGCAGGAAGCCCCGTCACCGCTCAAGAAGCAGGACCGCCCCCGCGTTCAGGACGAGGGGCCCAGGGACTCGCTGTCCGCGCTGCGGGCCGCCAAGAGGCGCGCGCAGGAAGATCTCGAAGACCGATCCAAGCACACCCCGGACGCGGACTGACCGCCCCGGATCCCAAGGAGGGCCGCCATGGCCGACGCGAATCAGATGAACGAAACCCCGGCCGAGGTCAAGGCCCAGTGCGAGCAGTTCCGACAGGCCTTCGCCCGCCTCCGGTCCGAGATCGGCAAGGTCATGGTCGGCCAGCAGCCGGTCGTCGACGCCGTGCTCGTCTGCCTCTTCTGCGGCGGCAACGTGCTGCTCGAGGGCGTGCCGGGACTGGGCAAAACCCTGCTCGTCCGCACGCTGGCCAACACGCTCAGCCTGCCCTTCAGCCGCATCCAGTTCACGCCCGACCTGATGCCCGCCGACGTCATCGGCACCAACATCGTCAGCGAGGACCCCGACACCGGCCGGCGCCGTTTCGAGTTCCAGCGCGGGCCCATCTTCGCCCAGGTGGTGCTGGCCGACGAGATCAACCGCGCCACGCCCAAGACCCAGTCTGCCCTGCTCGAGGCCATGCAGGAACGCTCCGTCACCGTCGGCGGCGTGACATACAAGCTCCAGGCGCCATTCCTCGTGCTCGCCACGCAGAACCCCATCGAGCAGGAAGGCACCTATCCCCTGCCCGAGGCCCAGCTCGACCGCTTCATGATGAAGGTCAACGTCGGCTACGCCCCGCTCAACGACCTGATGACCATCCTCGACCGCACCACCGGCGCCGTCACCCCCGAGGCCGGCGCCGTGGTCGACGGCCCGACCATTCTGGCCATGCAGCACCTCGTCCGCCAGGTCGTCGTCGCCCCGCACGTCAAGCAGTACGCCGCCCGCCTGGTGCTGGCGACCCACCCCGAGACCGACACCGCCGCCGGCGGCCCCAACGGCCCCACCAACCGCTACATCCGCTGCGGCGGCTCCCCGCGCGCGGCCCAGGCCCTGGTGCTGGCCGGCAAGGTGCGGGCGTTGGTGGATGGAAGGTTCCACGTGAGTTACCAGGACATCCAGGATGTGGCCCTGCCGGTGCTGCGCCACCGCGTGCTCTTGAATTTTGAGGCCGAGGCCGATCGTGTGGACGCCGACGCGCTGGTCCGGGAGATCATGAAGCTGACCCCCACCCAGCCGACGGCGATGGTGGGCAAGGCGTGAGACGATCAGGACTGAACGCAGAGGTCGCGAAGATCACGCAGAGGGCGCAGAGGTGAAGGCAGGAGTGAGGTGAAACGGTGGAACGGACGGAGCTTGCAGAGGTACTGAATCAGATCTCGCACCGGATTATCGGCTGCGCGATCGAAGTGCACCGGGAGCTCGGTGTCGGTCTACTGGAATCCGTGTACGAGGCGGCTCTTTGCGCGGAGTTCGATCGTGCCGGTCTCCGCTATGCAAGGCAGATTCCGTTTGTCGGCGAGTATCGGGGCCAGCCGCTGCCACCCCAGCGCATCGACCTCATGGTGGAGGATGAGATTATTGTAGAACTCAAAGCTGTCCGGGCGGTGGATGATCTCCACCTCGCTCAGCTCCTCTCATATCTCCGCCTTACCAACAGACCACTGGGCCTCCTGATTAACTTCCACGCCCCAACCGTCCAGAAGGGCACCTACCGCCGTATCAACTCCAAGGTTGTACGAACACCCAACTCCTTGTCACCCAATCCTTTTTCCGCGTCCTCTGCGTGATCTCCGCGTCCTCTGCGTTCAAAACTCTTGAAGAAGCCATGCTCAAATCCCCCAACCCACCCCGCCCAACCACCATCGACGAGCTGCTCGACAGCCGCCTCGTCGGCCGGTTGTCCCAGCTCGACCTGTCCAGCCGCAAGATCTTCGCCGGCAAGCTCAAGGGCGAGCGGCGGAGCAAGAAGCGGGGCGAGTCGGTCGAGTTCGCCGACCACCGGCCGTATGCACTGGGCGACGACCTCCGCCACATCGACTGGAATATCTACGGCCGGCTCGACCGCCTCTTCATGAAGATGTTCCTCGAGGAAGAGGATCTGTCGCTGCACATCGTGATTGATGCCAGCGCGTCGGGCGATACGGGCGAGCCCAACAAGTTCTTCTACATGCAGCAGGTCGCCATGTCCATGGCCTACATCGGCCTGGTCAACCTCAACCGCGTGGCGATCACGGCGCTGGGCACGCGTGACCCGGCCATCTCGCCCATGGGCGAGCAGGGCATCGCCGGATCCATCCGCGACCTGCGCGGGCGCCGGCGCACGCGGGACATCGCGCGGTTCCTGTGCTCGCTGACGCCCGAGGGCACGACGGACTTCGGCCGCGCCGCCAAACGCATCGCCATGACGCGGCGGGGCAAGGGCATCATGCTGGTCATCTCCGACTTCTTCATGAAGGAGGGGTACGAGACCGGCCTGCGCCTGCTCTCCGGGCGCGGCTACGACGTTTTCGCCCTCCAGGTCCTCGCCCCGCAGGAGGTCAACCCCGAGATCGCCGGCGACCTGCGCCTGGTGGACATCGAGGACCAGGACCACGCGGAGGTGACGATCTCCGCGCCGCTGCTCAAGAAGTACAAGCAGAACCTCAGCGCGTACTGCGAGGACCTGCGGACCTTCTGCGCTCGGCGAGAGATCTCCGCCCTGACCATCCAGACCGACACCCCCGTCGACACGCTGCTGCTCGACTACCTCCGCAAGCGGGGGGTGCTGCGATGACCGCGATTGTTTCGGCGCGCTCGCGATGGTCCTTGGGTCTATCACTGTCTGCCGCGATGATCTGCGTTTTGTTGCTGGGGATCAATGCGATTGGCGAGTTCGTGAATGTCTTTCTGGTGAATCTCTCGGGTCGAATCTTCGGCGACTACGAAGCTGAGATTGGCGTGCTCGATTCCGTCTTCTATCTTCTCTTGACAATACTGGGCGTCGTTTCAGGGCTGAGCGTTGTCCGGACCGCCAAGCGTCGCACGACCGGCCGGTCACGACTAGGGACGATCGGTCGATGCTGCGTCGCGATGAACGCACTGTTCGGCGTGACGGCGACCTCGTTGGCGCTGTGGCGTGTGCTCCTGCAGTATCTTGAATCGGGGGCCACGCCATGACCTTCGCCACCCCCCTCCTCGCCGGCTTCATCGCCGCCATCGCGATCCCGTCGCTGATCATCCTCTACTTCCTCAAGCTCCGGCGCAAGCCCATGGAAGTCTCCACCACGCTGCTGTGGAAGAAGGCCATCATGGACATGCAGGCCAACGCCCCCTTCCAGCGTCTCCGCCGCAACATCCTGCTGCTGCTCCAGCTGCTCGCGCTGATCCTGCTCATCGCCGCGCTGGCCCAGCCGCGCACGGCCGAGCAGAGCGCCGGCGGGCAGCGCATCGTGATCATGCTGGATCGGTCCGCCTCCATGGGCGCCACCGACGGCGAGCCCGGCTTCGATGACGTCACCCGCCTGGAGGCCGCCAAGAAGCAGGCGATCGAACGCGTTCAGGCGCTGCGCGAGCCCGGCGTGATGGACCTGGGCGGGCGTGGTCAGGCGGACGAGGCGATGGTCGTCGCCTTCGATGCCGCCGCGGAGATCATCCGCCCCTTCACCAGCGACAAGCGTTCGCTGATCGACGCCATCAACTCCGTCCGCGTCAACGACACGCCGACCTCCATCGAGGAGGCGTACCGCCTCAGCCAGGCCCAGCGTCCCAACCGCCAGTTCGCCGACGACGCGGGCGGCACGCGCCCCGCGACGCCGATCGAGGTCGAGGGCCTCAAGTCCGGCCCGGGCTATCTGTACCACCTCTTCAGCGACGGGCGCATCCCCGACGCCGGAGTCTTCCGCGCCGACACGCAGGAGGGCGAGGCCCCGACCTTCGAGTTCCACCGCGTCGGCCAGCCCGAGTCCGGCAATCTCGGCATTGTCGCGCTGCGCGCCGAGCGTGCCTTCGACGAGCCCGACCGGCTCTCGGTCTTCGTCGGCATCCAGAGCACCCTGCCCGCCGTGCGCAGCGTCGATGTCGAGCTGCTCGTCAACGGCTCTTTGGCCTCCGTCCGCGCCGTGGTCGTTCCCGGCGCCGACGCCCCCGAGCCCGGAGCCGACTCTCGGCCGGGGGCGGGCGGCGTGGTCTTCCAGCTCACCGAGCCCCGCGGCGTCGAGGTCCGCGTGCGACTCGCCGGGATCGCCAACACCCCGGGCAACGCGCTCGCGGCCGACGACGAGGGCGTGCTCATCGTTCCGCCGGCCAAGCGCTCGTCCGTGGCGCTGGTCGGTCCGGGCAGCCTCTTCCTCTCCGAGGCCCTGCGCGGCCTGCCGCTCAGCCGCTTCGAAACGCTCACCCCGGCGCAGTACGAGTCCGAACGCGCCGCCGGAACCCTCGGCCGCTTCGACGTCATCGTGCTCGACCGCTACCTGCCCACGCCCAACACCGCCGGCCTGACGCTCGACCCCGGGCGCTACCTGCTCTTCGGTGCGGTCCCCCCGCCGCCGCAGGGCGTCGAATCGCTCGACGAGGGCGGCTCGAGCACCGTCATCGACTGGCGGCGCAACCACCCCGTCCTGCGCAACCTCACGCTCGACGGCCTGGTCATGGGCCGCTCCCGCCCGCTGCGCATCCCGGATGACTCCGGCGTGATCTCGCTGGCCGACATCCCCGCCGGACCCACCATCGTCGAGATCTCCGACGGCACGGTCCGCGCCATCGCCGCCTCGTTCGACCTCGGACAGACCAACTGGCCGTTCCAGGTCGGCTTCGTGGTCTACCTGGGCTCGGCCATCGAGTACCTCTCAGGCAACGTGGCCGAGGAGGTCGGCACCAACCCCCGCCAGATCACCCCCGGCGGCGTGCTCTCCGACCGCCTGCCCCAGGGCGCGTCCAACGTCCGCGTCCTGACGCCGTCCGGCGCGACGCAGGAACTCTTCCCCGGGCTGGACGGGCGGATCGTCTACGGGCCGATCCACCAGCGCGGCGTGTACCGCGTGCAGTGGTCCGGCCCGGCCACCGAGACCGACCTGGCCGAGGGCAACCGCGTCACCCGGTTCTACGCCGCGAACCTGCTCAGCGCCGACGAGTCCGACATCCGCCCGGTGGACGAGCTGGGCCTGGCCGACCGCGTGGTGCAGCCCCGCCAGTCGACCGCCGGCCGCCTGCTGGAGCTCTGGCCCTTCGTGGTGCTGGGGGCCCTGGCCATCATGCTGCTGGAATGGTGGATCTACAACAAGAAAGTCGCGTTGTAGCGGCGATCTCTACAAGCCGCGACTGCAAAGGAGCGGCCGCGAGCACCGGGCACAGACATGCGCGAGCGCGTTTCGGGAATCAATCCGCTCACGCCGGCCCGATGTTCATCCCGCTGATCTTGGCCTCGAAGCAGATCTGGTCGTTGACCAGCCCCTGGATGTCGGTGAAGAACCGCTTGGGCGTGGCCTTGATCTCTTTGCACAGCACGAACATCTCGTCGCCCACCGAGACGCTCTGGCGGAACACGGCGTTCTCGATCCGCAGGAAGGCCGCGATCCGGGGTGCGGGCTGGCGCTTGTTCCACAGCCAGCACGACAGCTGGGCGCCCGCCTCGACCATCAGCACGCCGGGGAACATCGCCCGGCTGGGGAAGTGGCCCCGCACCCAGAACTCCTCGCCCGTCACCCGGATCGACGCCACCCCTTCCGTGTAGTCCGGGTTGGCCCACACGATCTTGTCCAGCAGCGCCATCTCGAAGCGGTGGGGGATGATCTCCGCGATCTCGGCGCGCGTGTGCAGCGTGGCGGTCAGATCGATCGCCGAGACGTCGAACAGCCGGGCCTGCTTCGGCCGGGCCGCCGTTTCCTGCTCCGTGTCGCGTGCGAGCGATGACATGCGGCGGTTATTCCTCGCCGTCCTTGCCCAGCATCTCCTTGCGGATGTCCTGGGCCAGGTTCTTGATTTCCTGCATCGTCTTGCGGACGCGGGTGCCCGCGGCCTTGTTCCCGCCCTTGGCCTTGTTGTAGTCCTCGCGGCAGGACTCCACGAGACCCTGAAGCTTGTCGAGCGAATCCATAGCAGTCCCCTTCCTGGGAAGAACCGCCAAAGGGGCGGCCGGCGTGCGAACATGACCGGACGGCACCGTCCGGAGGCACCCATCTTAGCCGATCACCGACGGCAGGAGCCGCTCCAACCGCCCCAAGGCGGCCCGCAGGTACAGCGGATCACCCTGTGTTCGGGAAAAAGCAGGGCTTGTCGCCGCCATCAGCACCCGCCGCACATCCGCCAGGGCGAAGTCGTCCTCGTCCGCCGGCAGTCCCAGCGTCCGCCGGGCCTTGGCGAGGGTCGTCACCGGGTCCACGCCGCAGAGGGTCTCCTCCCGGCCCCAGCACAGGCGCTCGAGGTAGAGCGCGTCCTCGATCCAGCACCCCGGCGCCACCCGCGCCAGATCGATCAGCGCCAACGGCCCGCGTCCCCCCTGCACGGGGGCTCGACGCATGGCGTTGTGCGCGTGCACGTCCCGGTGGCACCAGGTGTCCGCCGTCCGCCCGTTCCAGCGGTCCAGCAGGGCCGGCAGCGCCCGGCGGGTGCGTTCGATCGCGTCGGGCCACGAGTCCCCCGCATCGGGCACCACCCCGTCGCCGATCTCCCGCGCTGCCCGCTCCAGCAGGTCGGCCCAGTCGTGCTCCGGCGGCGGGCACACCCCGTCCACGGGACGGTCCAGCACCGCGGCCGCGTGGAACTCGGCGGTGGTCTCGAACAGGTTCCAGATGTCCCCCGCGTCCATCCGGTGCCCGCCGAGCGGAGTGCCCGGGAACTTTTCCATCACCAGCCACGCGAAGTCGTACGAACCCAGATCGAACCCGCCGGCCAGCACCCGCGGCGTCGGCAGGTTCACCGCGTCCGGGCTGTCCCAGTCCTGCTCGTGGGTCAGGCCCAGGTGCTTGGTCCATGCGTACTCGGCGTACCCCACCGGAAACTTGACCACGCACTCGATGGTCCGCCCCGCCCCCCCCCCCCGCTCCCGGGCGGGGGGCGACAGGGGGGGCCCGGGGGCGGGCCCCCCGCGGGGGGACG
>CAYNRF010000033.1:13184-20342 GCA_964399525.1 uncultured Phycisphaeraceae bacterium
GGCGTACCCGGTCCCGGCCCCCCCGTGCTGCCAGGTCGCCTTGAACCAGCGGACGGGGGACAGATGCCCGCGGCAGGCGTCCCGGAGGACGGGTTCGAGCGTGCTGGCCAGCGATTGACCTTCGGTCATGGATCCTCCGGCCCAGACTACAACCCGCCGGGCGCCCGTGCAAATCGCCCCGTTCAAGGGAGAAACGAGCCATCCCGAGCGCGGGTTTGGTCGGCGTCCCAAAAAAATCGTGCCAACAGACTTGCGGCCCGCCGGATTCGTGGCATCTTTTCGAGGTCAGGCCAAGGCCCGACGACAAACGACACACCTCCGGCGGCCGCGGTGAAAAGACCGGGCTGTCCGGATGACGAACTCTCTTTCTCTCTTTCTCTCTTGCCAAGACAGGCGAACATCCGCCCCGCCGAAACGGGGCGGTTGTTCTTTTGGGGTTCGGGGCGCCAGCCCGGACCCTCACGTCCCCCGCTCCGAAGAGAGTCACTCCACGAACACGGCGATCTCGTCCAGCGGTTTCCTGCCGATCTTCGGCACGGTCGCGTCCGCCGCCGGGTAGCCGATGGGGATCAGCATGAACGGGCGTTCGTGCTCGGGACGGCCCAGGACCTCGGCCAGAAACTTCATCGGGCTGGGCGTGTGGGTGACGGTGGCCAGCCCGGCCATGTGGGCCGCGGTCAGCAGCATGCCCGTGGCGATGCCCACAGACTCGTTCAGGTAGTAGACCTGCCCGCCGTCGTCGGTCTGGCGCAGGGCGAAGACCACCACCAGCCAGGGCGCGACATCCAGAAATCCCTTGTCCGGGTTGGTGCCGAAGGGGGCCAGATCGGCCAGCCACCGTTCGCTGGCCCGGCGCTGGTAGAACTCGCGCTCCTCTTCCTCGGCCGCCAGCCGGATCCGGTGCTTCATGTCCGGGTTCGACACCGCCACGAACCGCCACGGCTGCTTGTTGGCCCCCGAGGGCGACGTCCCCGCCGCCCGGATCACCCACTCGATCGTCGCGCGGCTGACCGGGCGGTCGGAGAACATGCGCACGGTCCGACGCCGGCGCAGCGTGTGGTAGAACGCCTCGGCGGCCTGCTCGGCGGGCAGGTCGGGCACGAACGCCTCCAGGGGCTCGCGGGGGTGCTCGGGCGGCAGCGGGCTGGGCGTTTCCGGGGCGTGCTGGGTCATCGGGGGGGTCTTTCCGGGCTGAGGGGCAAGCGTACCGCGGCGGGCGGTCCGTCGGAGGAACCCCGCCGCCCGGGTGTGGACCCATCCGGGCCCGGGGGCCGATACTGCCAAGATGCGGACCCGGCCCCGGAACATTCCCGCGCTGGCGGCGGCGATCGTCGCGTCCGCCGTCGCGCCCGCCGCGGCCCAGGGCGAGCCCGAACGTCCCAGCGGCGCCCAGCGCCTGGTCCGCCTGTTCGACTTCGAGGAGTCCACCAACCCGCTCCCGGTGCCGCTGGGCTGGATCCGCGCCCAGCACGACCCGGCCGTCCCGCGGGATCGCCCGGGGTTCCCGATCTGGAACCAGGCCCGCCTTGACACCGAGAGCCCGGCGTTCTCCGGCCGCGGTTCGGCGCTGGTGCCCGCCTCGGGCGGCTCGGCCAGCCTGCGCATGGTCCCCGCCATGATCGGCGTCTTTCCCGGCGCCGACTACGCCGTCACGGCCCGCGTCCGCACCGAACGCATGGTCCACGCCCGCGCCGCCCTGGCCGCCCGCCTGCTCGACCAGGACGGGCGTCCCCTGGCACGCACCGAGGCCATCTCGCGCCGCGTTCGCACCGACGGCGAGTGGACCACCGTGCAGGTCCAGGTCCCCGGGCTCGACGACCGGGCCGCCTATCTGCAGGTCGAGCTGCTGGTGCTCCAGCCGATGCACCAGCCCGGGTCGGCCAACCACCTCGACCAACCTTTCCGTGTGTGGAACGAGGACTTCCACGCCGCCGCCTGGTTCGATGATGTCGCCATCACCCTGCTGCCGCGCATCGAGCTGGACACCGGCGTGCCCGGCCACGTCATCGCCTCGGATCAACAGCCCGTCATCGACGCGCTGATCCGAGATCTGACCGGCGAGCAGATGAACGCCACCCTGCGGGTCTTCGACGCCGACGGACGGGAGGTCGACGCCCGGTCCCTCGCCCCCGCCCAGGGCCGGGTCGTCGAACGGTTCATCCCCGCCCTGCCGGCGCCGGGCTGGTACCGCGCGGTGCTCGCCGTCGAGACCGGCGGCCGCATCGTCGGCAAACGCGCCCTCGATTTCGCATGGGGAGCGCCCGAGGACGAACGCCGGGCCCGCCCGCCCTCCTTCGCCATCCGCGCCCCGGCCGTCGACCCCGCCGGGGCCGGCGCGCTGCCCACGATGGTCTCCTGGGCGGGCGTCGGCCGCGCCGTGGTCGGCCTCTGGGACGAGTCGCTGGACCGCGCCACCGCCGGTCCGGATCACAACCCCGCCTTCGCCGCCGTGCGGGCGCTGCTCGACCGCGGCGTCGATGTCACCGCCTCGCTCGACGAAGCGCCGCGCGACCTGGCCGTGCTGGCCGGGCGCGACCCGTGGGACGTGCCCGGCGTGCTCGGGACCGACGAATCGATCTGGATGCCCTGGGCCGACGCGATGCTCGACCAGCTCGGCCAGGGCGTGCTGTCCTGGCAGCTGGGCGTGCGCTCGGAGGCGTGGGGGGGACGCTGGGTCAACCTGACGCGCCAGATCGACTCCGCCGCCGCCGTGTTCGAGAAGTGGGTGCCCGGCCCGGAGCTGCGCGCGGCCTGGGAGATCGGCCACGAGGTGCCCGCCGACATGGTGCGTCCCGGACGCGGGCTGGTCGTGCGTGACGACGGCGCGGGCGCCGACGACACGCTCGGCGAGCTGGTCTCCGCCTGGGCCGGCGCCGGCCGCTTCGCCGGTTCCGGCGACGACCGCAGCACCCTGACCATCGAGTTCCCGGCCTCGACCGACGGCCGTGTCTCCCGCGCCGCGCTGGGCAAGCTGGCGCGCCGCCTCGTGACGTCCTGGGCCGCCGCCCGGCGCGCGGGCGTCAGCGACCGGGTCCAGTTCGCGCTGGTCGAGCCCTGGCGCACCTCCGCCGGTCTGCGTCCGTCCATGATGCCCACCCCCGAACTGGCCGCCTGGCGCACGCTGGCCTCCGTGCTCGGCGCGGACGGCACGCAGCAGGTCCGCGAACTCGACCTCCTGCCCGGCGTGCGCATCTTCCTGGCCGGGGCGGGCGACGAGGGCGTGCTCATCGCGTGGCTGGAGGATCCCGACGCGCCGCGGCGTGTGCTCGACCTGCCGCTGGGCGTCGGGCCGGTCCGCCGGGTCGACCTGCTGGGAGAACGCCGCGAGCTGCAACCCACCGAGCAGACCCGCCAGGGGCTCAGCTGGCACCGTGTCGAACTGTCCCGCGAGCCGGTCATCATCGAGGGGGTCCGCACCGAACTGGTCCGCTTCCTGTCCTCCGTGCGTTTCGCCGGCGAACGCTTCGACCCGGTGCTCGGACCGCGTCCGCACGCGCTGGTCATCGAGAACCCGTGGGACTTCCCGGTCCGCGGCCGCGTGTTCATCGTCGAGCCCGGCGGCATGTCCGGCGGAGTCGCCGGGCGGGACCGCTCCTGGCAGATCGACCCGCGCGTGGTGCCTTTCTCGCTCGACGCCGGGCAGCGCGTGGAGCAGCCCATCGATCTGTCCTTCGGCGCCGGACAGGAGTCCGGATGGACCGACGTCGTCTTTGACGTCCAGCTGTTCGCCGACGAGGAGTACCCGCTGCTCCGCGTCAACCGGCTGAAGCAACTGGCCGCGCCCGACCTCCAGCTCGAGGTCGTCGCCTACCGCGCCGGCGGCCCCGCCGGCGCCGTCTCCGTCCACGCCATCGTCACCAACCGCGCCGGCGAGGCCCGCTCGGTCGAACTGGCCGCCATCGCCCCGGGCGCCTCGCGCGAGCGCGCCACCATCAACGGCCTGGCCCGTGGCGACACCGGCGAGCGACGCTTCCTCTTCTTCGGCATCGCACCCGGCGCGCGCATCTCCGTGGGGCTGACCGAGCCGAAGACCGGCGTGCGGCTCATGCGCACCATCGACGCGCCCTGACCCCAGCGCCGCCCCTTCCCTGCTCGGACCTTGTTCTCGCCCGCGCCGCCGGCGGCGCATGAATCCATGTTTACACCGTATTCACCGGCGCCTCAGCACGGCGCACGAACATGGCCTGCGTCGCCGGACCCCGATCTGACCAGACACGAAAGGACACCCCCGTGCCCAGCCTCAACGCCACCATCGCCATCCTCTCCACCGACGGCTTCGAGCAGAGCGAGCTCGTCGAGCCGCTCAACAGGCTGCGGGAGGCCGGCGCGACCGTGCACGTGGTCTCGCCCGAGGCCGGCGAGATCAAGGGATGGGACGGGGGCGACTGGGGCGGGACGGTCCCCGTGGACCGCACCATCGAGCAGGCGCTGGAGAACGCGGACGCGTACGACGCTCTGGTCCTGCCCGGAGGCGTGATCAACCCGGACAAGCTCCGCGTGCGCGAGGACGCCACCCGCTTCGTACGCACCTTCTTCAAGGCCGGCAAGCCCGTCGCCGCCATCTGCCACGGCCCGCAGATCCTGATCGACTGCGGCGTCGTCGAGGGCCGCGAGATGACCAGCTACCCCTCGATCAAGAACGACCTGAAGAACGCCGGCGCGCGCTGGGTGGACAAGGAGGTGGTGTGCGACCAGGGCCTGGTCACCAGCCGCACGCCCAAGGACCTGCCCGCGTTCATCAGGAAGACGATCGAGGAAGTCCGCGAGGGCGTCCACGCTGGCCAGAAGACCGCCTGACGCAGGATCGGCCACAGACCGAGGTTGGATGACCGACGCCGGGCGGGTAGGACGCGCGACGGCCGGTGCCTGCCGGCGGCCCGGCCGTTGCTGATCGGCCGGCCGCCGGCGTCTGTGGATGCGGGCCTCACCGCGCCCGCAGCACGAACAACGCGTAGCCCAGCGTCGGCGGATCGATCGGGTCGCCCAGATCGTCCAGCACCGCCTCGATCCGCATGGCCGAGCGATCGATCAGGTCCGTCCACTGGCGCAGGTTGTAGGTCCGCAGGTGGTAGACCGAGTCGCGGTGCTCCTCGTGCTCGGGCGTGGCCACGTGGATGTGGCTGAGCACCGTTTCGATGCGCGAGCCCGCGTCCTCCGGCGGCAGGTAGTTGACCGTCTGCGTCACCCGGCACGCCCCGCGCCCGCCCGACCAGGTGTCCTCGCTGGGCATTTCGAGGTCATAGTCGGTGACGGACGTCCCGATGATGTACACCCCGCGCTTCTTCAGGCTCGCGGCCATCTGCTCGAGGTGCGCCAGCATCGCCTCGTCGGTGGGCAGGTGCCGGATGGTGTTGATCAGGTTGAACGCCGCGTCCGCCTTCCGACGCAGCCTGCCCGAAAAGTCCGTCATGTCCGCCACGAACAGGTCCACCCGATCGCGCAGCCCGGCCCGCTCCACGCGACGCTGCGCGTCCTCGACCATGGATTCGGACAGGTCGAACCCCGTGCAGCGGTGGCGGTTCTTGGCCAGCCGACGCAGGTGCCGCGCGGTGCCGCAGGCGGGCTCGAGGAAGTGCAGCTCCGCGTCCTCCGCGCCCCCCCCGCCCCCGCCCCCGCCCCCGGTCATGGTCCGCGCGATGGTCTCCAGCACCCGCGCCTCGTCGGCCGTGCCCGGCCCGTGCAGGATGTCATAGACAACAGGGTCGCCGTAGAAGTGGTTCTTGTCGGTCGTGGTCACACCTCAGGGTAGACTCCCGCCGATCACCAACCCTCCGAGGCCGTCCATGACCGCACCCGCCCCGTTCAATGACCCGTCCAATGACCTGCCCGCCGATCCCGTTCTTGCCATGCTCGCCCACAACGAATGGGCCAACGACCGCATCATCCACGCCTGCACGCCCCTGACCGACGCCCAGCTGGACCACGAGTTTCCCATGGGCGTCGGCACGCTGCGGAAAACCCTCACCCACACCATCGCCGCCATGCGCTTGTGGTCCGACCGCCTCGGCAAGGGCGAAGTCCGCCCCTGGCTCGACACCCCGGACCTGACCCCCGCGGCCCTGGCCGACCTCAACCGCCAATCCTCCGCGGAACTCCGCCACACTGCCTTCGCCGGCCCCATGGACGAGATCATCGAGATGCGCCGCGCCGAACAGGTCTGGCGCTACCCGCGCTCCCACCTGATCGTCCACGTCGCCACCCACGGCATGCACCACCGCGCGCAGTGCCTCAACATGCTCCGCCAGCTCGGCGCCGACCCCAGGTCCCTCCCCCCCAGCAGCGCGCTGCAGTGGAGCCTGGGGTATGCATGAACCCTCCAAACCCTCCGCCCGCAGAAACCCGACACGACGCCGCGCCCTGCGTGACTGGGCGACGCTCGCCGGCGTGCTCACCCTGGCGCTGCTCATGACCCGCCTGACCGGCTGCGTCGAGTCCATGGCCTACTACCCCTCGCGGGGCGCCTTCACCACGCCCACCGGCTACGAGGACATCTGGATCACCACCGAGGACGGCGTCCGCCTCCACGCCTGGTTCATGCCCGCCCGCAATATCCCCCCGGGCACGCCCGCCCCCGCCATCCTCCACGCCCACGGCAACGCCGGCAATGTCAGTTTCCACGACTCCTTCTCCGACTTCCTCACCGCCGAAGGTTTTCACGTCCTGCTGTTCGATTACCGGGGCTACGGCCGCTCCGACAACGCCCGCCCCCGCCGCGCCGCGCTCGCCAAGGACACCCGCGCCGCACTCGCCCACCTCTTCGAACGCCCCGATGTCGACCCGGCCCGCGTCGGCGTGCTGGGCGTCAGCCTCGGCGCGGTCTTCGCCCTTGATGCCGCCGCTGCCGACGAACGCGTCCGCGCCGTCGTGAGCCTCTCCGCCTTCTCCGGCTGGCGCGCCATCGCGGGCGATGTGCTCCCGGTCCTCGGTCCCATGCTGATGCCCCCCGGCCTCGACCCCGCCGACTCCGCCGCCCGCCTGGGCGACCGCCCCCTCCTCATCATGCACGGCGAGCGCGACGAGATCATCCCCGTCCGCCACGCCGCCCGCATCGCCGCCGCCGCCGAGTCCGCCGGCGTCCCCGTCACCCTCTGGACCCACCCCCAGGGCGACCACAACACCTTCGTCCAGACCATCCCGGAAGCCCGCGACCGGCTCGCG
>CAYNRF010000033.1:20442-21959 GCA_964399525.1 uncultured Phycisphaeraceae bacterium
CGCACGCACATGCCCCCCGCCACGCCTATCCCGCCCGAGTTCCTCGCGCAGTATGACGCCGAGCGCGCCGAGCGGCTGCGCCGCCGCGCGGTGTGGTACAGCATCGCCATTCTCGCGCTCGTCGGCATCTCGTGGGCGTCGACCGTCTACGAGATCTCGGCGGGTGTCGCGTTTACGGGCGGTGATTCCACCAGTTCCGCCGATATCCTCACCGACACGCTCTTCACCGCCATCTTCACCGCCACCCTCGTGCACTTCGCCCGCCGCGTCCGCCCGCGCGCCGAGGTGGTGCGGACCTTCCAGTGGGTCATCGCCGTGTCCGGCCTGACCGCCGTGGCCGTCACGCCGCTGGTGATGAACGCCACCTTCATCCCCGGCGCCACCCTTGACCGGACCCCTGAGGCGGACTTCGCCCAGGGCATCGCGACGCTGACCACCGTCTTCCTGCTCCACTTTCTCGCGTCCGTCTTCGTGGCCCTTTCGCCGCGCGAGGGCCTCGCGCCGCTGTGGCCGGTGTTCGCCGGGTTCGCCGCCTGGGTGCTCCTTGTCTCGTCGGGCGACATCGCCCAGCACATCGCGCTGCTCGCCCTGGCGCCCCTCGCCGCGGTCCCCGGGCTTGCGTGGTCGTGGTGGCGTTACCGCAGTTTCAACGAACGCTTCCACGCCCGCGCCGTCCAGAAGCGCTACGCCGCCGTCACGCGCGAACTCTCCGACGCACGCCGCATCCACGAGGCCCTCTTCCCCCCGCCGGTCACCCGAGGTCCCGTCCGCGTCACCTACCACTACGAGCCCATGCGTGACATCGGCGGCGACTTCCTCTTCATCCGCCCCCTGGCCTTCCCGCCCGCAGCCCCAGAAGGCCCCCTCCTCGCGGTGCTCATCGACGTCACCGGCCACGGCATCGCCGCCGCCCTGGCCGTCAACCGCATCCACGCCGAACTGCAGACCCTCTGCGCCGGCGGCGTCATCCCCGAACCCGCCGCCGTCATCCGCGCCCTCAACGCCCTGATCAACGCCGTCCTGGCCGACAGCGCCATCTTCGCCACCGCGATCGCCCTGTGCATCGAGCCCGGCCCGAACCCCGCCGTCCGCTGGGCCAGCGCCGGCCACCCGCCCGCCTTCCTCCGCGCCCCCGGCCGCCCCATCCAGCGCCTCGACAGCACCGCCCCCATGCTCGGCTTCCTTTCCCCCGACGACTTCGCATGCGACGAGTCCCGCGCGGACCTGCCCCCCGGCTCGGCCATCATCGCCTTCACCGACGGCGCCTTTGAAGCCGCCGACGCCCGTGGCCAGCTCCTCGGCCTTGACCGCCTCGAATCCCTCGTCGCCGCCGCCCCGCCCGACGCCCCCATGCCCGACACCCTCGCCCACGCCATCGCCGCCCACCGCGCCGGCCCGCCCGCCGACGACACCCTCATCGTCGAACTCGCCCTCCACCCCCCCGCCTGACCCCTCCCCGCTCCGCCCCCTACACTCCCCCGATCGCTCGGGGCGCCCCGGACACTCTTCCGGCGGCT
>CAYNRF010000034.1:0-21770 GCA_964399525.1 uncultured Phycisphaeraceae bacterium
CCGTTCTTCCTCAGCGATCCGTCGCAGCGGGTCCGCGCCAACGAGATGGTGGCGATGGAGTTCACCCGCGGCATGGACGAGCAGCGGTGGAAGGACCTGTCCGAACGCATCCCGGCGCCCGCCTCCCACGCGCTCGTGGTCGAGGTGCCCGGCGCAGGGTTCCGCGCCGTCGTGCCCGCCCGCGTGGGCAACGAGTTCACGCTGGGCGACACCGGCTGGACGCTGGCGGTCGAGCAGCTGGCCGAGGAGCCTCCGTTCCCGATCATCACGCCCGGGTATGAAGAAGCGACCAGCTCGGTCGCCGTGCTGCGACTGACGCCCCCGCGGGCTTCGGATGAGCCGGGTGAAACGTCGGCGACGCCCGAGCCGATCGAGCGGTGGGTCTTCCACCGCTTCCCCGAGTTGAATCAGGACCTGTCGACCACCGTCGACCCGACGCTCGGCCGTCCGATGCGCGGCAAGCCCGACGAGCGGGTCCGCGTGGCCTATCTGGACATGTCGCGACTGCAGGTGTACCTCGACGAGCAGCCCGACGGGTCCGTCCGCACCATCGTCCGTCAGCCCGGCGGCGAGGTGCGGGTGATGGATGCCGCCGAGGACGGCTGGATCCGCGATCTGGTCCCCAACCCCGACGGGGCCACGGTCGACCTGCGGCTGGGCGAACGGTGGGCCCACGCCCGCAAGATCGAGCGTCCGGTGCCGGTCCCCGTGGCCGAGCGGGACATCTCGCTGATGGGCTCGCACACCGAGGCGTTCGTCGCGGTGGAGGTCTCGGCCGACAAGCTCGGCGGCCGCGAGGCCTGGTCGGACGTGGTGTGGCTGCCGTTCACGAAGTACATGGGCATCCAGCGCGACACCGCCAGGCGGATCGTGCTGCCCGACGGGCGCGACCTGCAGATCGCCTTCGGGCGGCTGCAGCGCCCGTTCCCCGAGTTCACTGTGTCGATGATCGACTTCCAGATGATCTCGTACGACCACCGCGGCGCACCGCGGGACTACCAGAGCACGGTGCGGGTGGCGCCGCGGTTCGAGGCGACCGAGCAGGGACGCGGCTTCGAGGCCTACGAGCACCTGATCAAGCTCAACGAGCCGCTGCGGGCGCCCTTCCACTGGGATCCGCAGGCCAACATCATCTCGAATCTGACCCGACGGCTCGGCGCGGGCCTGAACCCCAACCAGTTCAAGCTCTCGCAGGCCGGCTGGGACCGCGCCGGATGGGAGGAGACGCAGCGGCTGGCCGACCTGGGGCAGGCCCCCGGACCGCGCGTCAGCTTCACCATCCTGGGCGTGGGCAACAACCCGGGCATCCACGTGATCGCCCTGGGCAGCGTGCTGATCGGACTGGGCATCCCGTGGGCGTTCTATCTCAAGCCGTGGATGGTGCGGCGTGAGAAGGAGCGTCTGGCCCGGGCCGTCCGCGAGGGCACGATCAAGACCCCCAAGCAGCGCCCGGCGTCACCCGCCGGGGCGGAGGTGCCGGCATGAACGGAGCGAACCGAATCATCCGCCTGACCCGACGGCTCGTCCCGGGCCTGTGCGTGCTTCTCGCCGCGGCCCCGGCCGCGCAGGCGCAGTACGCGCCCGACGGCAACGCCCACCCGGACACCCAGCTCGTGACCGAACTGGGCGCCAACGCCGTCAACCCCTTCGGCGCGCCGGTGCGGACCGAGATGACCGTCGCCGGCAAGGAGGTGTTCGCCGCGGGGCTCGACCTGTCGCCCCTGCACGACCTGGCGGTGTTCCACAACGGCCGAGTCAAGATCATCCAGACGCTGGCGCAGGAGTCGGTCGAGCGCATGACCGGCCGGCACAAGCACTTCGACCTGGACCGCTCGGGCGAGAAGGTGCGCAAGGTCTCCTTCGACCCGGTGTTCACGCTGTTCGACGTGATGATCGACCCGGCGCACTATGTGGACCGCCCGACCATCGGCGTCGGCTACCTGCCGCTGCGTCAGCAGATCCTGCAGCGCGCGGTGGAGGACCCCGCCCAGCGGGAGGCCTGGCTGCGGACCGGGATGGTCTCGCCGCGCATGGTCGATCAGCACCTGACCCCCGTGATGGACGCCCACGACGGCGAGGACCAGTACCGGCGTGCGGCCGGGCAGGTCGACCGCGCGTTCATGGTGTTCGTCGATTCCTGGTCCAACCTCAACATGATCGCCCCCGAGGCGAGCGACCGCCCGTGGCTGCACCTGGGCCAGCTGCCCGAGTCGGCCCCGGCCCGCGTCGCCGCCGCGCGGATGGCCCAGGCCTGGCGGGCCGCCGACGCCGAGGGTGTCAACGCCGCGGCACGCGAGCTGGCCGAGATTCTGCCCACGATCAACGCGTCGGTGTACCCGACGCGCAAGCGGGACCTCGAGTCGCTCTACAACCGGTCCAACGCCTTCGAGTGGGGATACTGGATCTACCTGGTGTCCCTCGTGTCGCTCGTGCTGGCGTTCGGCACCGGGCGCAGGTGGCTGGTGGCCCTGGGCATCGGAACGCTGATCGCGGCGATGTCGCTGCACGCCCTGGGCTTCGGCCTGCGCTGGGCCATCGCCGAGCGCTTCCCCATCCAGAACCAGTTCGAGTCGATGACGGGCGTGTCGCTCTTCGCGGCCATCGTCGGGTTCGTGGCCATGATCTGGAAGCGCCAGTGGCTCTTCGGCGCGGCCGCGGCGGCGACGGGGTTCATGGTGCTCATCACCGCGACCGAGACGGGCATCCCCGGCGTGCACATCGAGCGCGAGGCGGCCATCCTGAACACCTCCGTGCTGCTCAAGTACCACGTGACCACGGTGCTGACCAGCTACGGCCTGATCGCGCTGGGCTTCATCATCTCGCTGTTCTACCTGGGCACGCACTACGCGGCGAAGTTCGCCGGCCGGACCGAGATGCAGCTCGTGGCCGCCGGCGCGCTGGGCGCCGGGCCCGTGGGCGACGAACCCGCCCCGGCGACCGAGACCGAAGCCCAGATCCGCACCCGGCGCACCCTGCGCGACCTGGACATGGCCCACATGACCGTGCTGCAGCTGGCCTTCTGGACGCTGGGCGTGGGCATCCTGCTGGGCGCGTGGTGGGCGGACCACTCGTGGGGCCGCTGGTGGGCCTTCGACCCGAAGGAGACCTGGGCGCTGGTCACCTGGATCGTCTACCTGATCGTGATCCACGTCCGCATGACCGGCCTGAAGGACCGCGGCCTGACCACGGCGTGGCTGTCCGTCGCGGGGTTCATCATCATGCTGTGGACCTACTTCGGGGTGAACCTGCTGCTGCCGGGGCTGCACGCGTATGCGTGATCATTCGGTCTGCAGCAACCCGGCGTAGCGCTGAACGGCGTCCGGCGTGAACACGCCCGGCTCGACCAGCCGCACCCGGGCGTTCGCGTCGAGCAGCACGGCGTAGATCTGGTCGTCGGTTTCCATGCCCAGCGCTTCGCGGAACTTCGCGACGTCGGTGTAGAGCGTGACGGTGCGGGCCCGGGCGGCGTCGTCGGGGATGCCCGAGCGCATGCCGCCGTCGATGAACCAGGCCATCCAGCCCCAGCGGGCGCTGGAGATGGTGGGGGTCTCGACCACCCGGATCCCGGGAATGGCCGCCTCGAACGCCCCGATCTGCGCCAGCCAGGTGTCCACTTCGGCCTGCTGCTCGCGTTTGAAGGCGACCAGCACGAGGGCGGGATGGCCCCTGAGGTCATCGGGGAAGGTCACGGTCTGGCCGTGGAGGTTCTCGCCCGAGACGCTGGGGAACAGGGTGGCGCCGTCCTCATTGACCGCCCGGACCGGGCTGTGACGGCAGGCCGTGACCACCGCCGCGGTCGCGATCACACACGCGATGCCGATACCGAGCCAGATCATGCGTCGTGCCCTCGCCACGGTGCCTCCCAATCATCCGCGGATGCGCCCGCTGGATGCACAAGCCTACCGCCTCCCGGCCGCGGACTTTGCCCCGCGGCTCATCGGCTGCACCCTCCTTCGCACCCTGCCCGGCGGCGAACGGGTCGGCGGCGTGATCGTCGAGACCGAGGCCTATGTCGGGCCGGAGGACCTGGCGTCCCACGCCGCCGGGGGGCGGCGGACGGCCCGGGTCGCGTCGATGTGGAAGGCGCCGGGCACGGTGTACGTCTACTTCACCTACGGCATGCACTTCTGCATGAACATCTCCTGCTTCCGCGCCGGGCACTCGGCGGCCGTGCTGCTCCGCGCCCTCATGCCGACCGAGGGCCTCGAGACGATGCGTCGGCTGCGGACGGGCGGGAAGCCCAGAGCCCGTCCTTTCAGGGACCGGGACCTGGCCTCGGGCCCCGGCAAGCTGTGCCAGGCCCTCGGGGTGGACCGGTCGCTGGACGGGGTGAACATGCTCAACTCGCCCCACCTTGCCCTGTTTGACAGGTCAACGGGCGACGCCGCACCGCCGGTGGTCGCCACGCCCCGGGTCGGGCTCGGGGCGGAAGCCAAGCTGGGTGTGTGGAAGCACAAGGAGTTGCGGTTTGTGTGGGCCAATCACCCGTTTCGTTCGCGGTGAGGATCGGTTCACGAAACTGTCGAGGCTCGGGCGGCAAAAAGATGATGCGGATCCGGGCGTGATCCCGAATCGAAAGGCACGGTGTAGAGTTCACCGGCGAGCAAGGCACCCCATGACCGAGCAGGACATCGACATCAAGACGATCTTCGAGCGGGCGGGGGGATTTTCCCCGGCGTGCCTGCCGTTCATCCGGGACGGCCTGGCCCACACCGTCGAGATGGTCCACGGGCAGCCGGAGTCGGCCCTGCTGGGTCTTGAGGACGAGCAGCGCCATGTCTCCGGCCAGCAGTTGTGCCTGGGCCTGCGGGACTACGCGATCCAGCGGTACGGGCTGATGAGCAAGGCCGTGCTCAACAAGTGGGGCATCCGCAATACCCGCGACTTCGGCCAGATCATCTTCGCGATGGTCGAGGCCGGCCTGATGCGCAAGACCGACGAGGACACCCTCGAGGATTTCGAAGGGGTCTACGAGTTCGACGAGGCCTTCGCGGATCCGGGCCTGGAGCCGGCGGGCTCCTGACGCCGTGGCTCCCGGGCGGGAGCGGTGCGGGAGGGTCCGGGGCGATATGCTGGGCGGATGACCGAGCCGGAATCTCACCGACAGATGCCCGAACCCCGCCCCAGCGAGCAGCCGGTGTGGACGCGGATCCACCTGTGGCACATGCAGCCGGTGCGTGACGTGCTGCTGGGGCTGGCGGTGGTGGGGCTCTTCGTCGTCGCCCAGAAGATCTCGGTCGTCACGGTGCCGCTGCTGCTGGCGATCCTGCTGGCGTACCTGTTCGAGCCGGCGATCGTGTGGATCGGGCGCCGGACGGGGCTTTCGCGCCGGGTGGTGGTGGGCGGGATCATCGGGGGCGGGGTGCTGTTCGTGATTGTTCCCGCGGTGCTGGCGCTGTCCTTCGGCGTGGCCCAGTTGGCGTCGTTCGGCGCTCGCCAGATCGAAAGCCTCGAGGCGGTGCAGGAGGCGCAGAACGCCGACACGCCTGAGGAGGCCGAGCAGGTCTTCACCAACTGGCGCCTGCGCAACATGGAGGAGGAGTTCAGCCCCGCCTGGCGATGGGTGTACGAGCAGGTGAACGAGCCGGACGCGTACGAATCCCCGGGGCGGCGGGCCTTCCTGGGCGTGCTCGAGTGGATCGACGACAACCGCGAAAAGGTGGCGACCACCGCGGCTTCGTTCGGCGTGGAAACAGTCAACCGGCTGCTGCGGGCGGTGGGTGCGGCGCTCGGGCTGGGCTTCATGGCCTTCGTGACGGCGTTCTTTTTCTTCTTCACCGCGACGGAATGGGTCAAGCTCAAAGGGTTCGGGGCCAAGCTGCTTCCGGACCGCAACCGCGACCGGATCATCGACCTGCTCTACAAGTTCGACCGGGTGATCGCGGGCTTCATCCGCGGGCGACTGACCATCGCGTTCCTGCAGGCGATCGTGTTCTCGCTGGGGTACTTCGCCATCGGGGTGCCGGGCGCGTTCATCCTGGGGCCGGTCGTGGCGTTCCTGTCGATCGTGCCGTACCTGGCCCTGGTGGGGCTGCCGGTGTCGGTCAGCCTGCTGTGGCTCGAGGGTCACTCCGGGCTGCGCGGGCAGTGGTGGTGGGTGCTCGGGGCCCCGACGGCGATCTACTTCCTCGGCCAGGCTCTGGACGACTACGTGTTCACGCCGCTGGTGCAGGGCAAGAGCACGGGCATGGACACGCCGACGATCCTGTTCGCCACGCTGGCGGGCGGGGCGCTGTTCGGGGTGTTCGGGCTGCTGATCGCGATCCCGATCGCGGCGTGCCTGAAGATCCTGACGCAGGAGATCTTCTGGCCCCGCTTCAAGGCCTGGGCCGAGGGCCGGGCGGGCGATCCGCTGCCGATCGAGTAAGATGGGGTTCACGTCCCGATTTCCGGCCCGTTTCACGCACGGAGCACACGCATGGAACCGCACGAACCCGCACCGATGGCGTCGCCCACGCCCTACGCCCAGCCCGGGCCGGGCCGCGATCTGTCGGGGGTCAAGATCCCGATGCTCATCTCGGGCATCTTCCACTGCCTGACCGCGCTGGGCTGGTTCAGCACCTGCTTTCTGTTCTTCCTGGGCATCCCGCTGCTGGTGCTGGGGATCTTCGAGATCATGTTGTTCAGCAAGCTGGGCGGCTCACGGGCCGAGCAGGACGCCGCGCGTCAGAGGGCCAGGACGTTCGCCATCCTGGACATCTGCTCCGTGCTGCTCTTCAACATCCCGAGCATGGTGTGCGGCATCATCCAGATGGCCAACCACAAGCAGTTCGACGAGTAAACCCGTCAGCCATCTGCCCCGGCCGTGCCGGGCGAGGCCGCCGCGTGCGCATCCTGGGGGATCATGTGGACGATCCGCCACGTGCCGTCCTGGGTGCATTCGAGCATGAACAAGCGGGCCGCGTGCGGCTCGACCGGTGCGGCGGGCACGGCGTCGCGGGCGTCATCAGCCAAGGCGATCGGGCCGTGGATCCCGGATCGACATGGGAGGGGGTCCGAGTCGTGCGTCCCGGAGGCGGCGGTCGGACCCGACGCCGCCCCGGGCGCGGCAGCCGCAGCCACGGTCGCTGGCACACCGCGTGGATTCTGTGGTGCCAGCAGACCGTTCAGGTGGGCCAATCGTCCGAGCCCGGCGCCGACACCGATCACCACAGCAAATACGACGGTTCCTGTCCGCATGCACGCCTCCCGCCCCACGCGCAGACGATACCACACAACGGCGGGGCCGGTTGCATGCCCGGGCAGGCCTGACGGCTTCTTTGCGCTCGCGTTCAGCGGCGCTTGGGCTTGCGCTGCTTGACGCCGCGTTTGGATGCCACCGTGGACCCCTTGCCGCCCATGCCGGGCAGGGGCGGCATGCCGCTGAACATGCCGCTGCCGGAGAGCTGCTTGGCCGCGGCCATCTTGGAGCCGGCGCTCATCGAGCCCATCTGCCTGGTCATCTTGTTGAGCAGCCCGAACTGCTTGACCAGCTGGCCGACCTGGTTCTGATCGGTGCCCGAGCCGGAGGCGATGCGGCGCTTGCGGGGGTTGTTGATCAGGTCCGGTTTGGCCCGCTCGACCGGGGTCATGGACTGGATCATGGCCTCGGTGCGGTCGAGCTGCTTCTCGTCGATGTCGATGTCCTTGAGCATCGAGCCGATGCCGGGGAGCATGCCCAGCAGGCTCTTCATCGAGCCCATCTTGCGCAGCGTCTTCATCTGCTTGAGGAAGTCGTCCATGGTCAGCTCGCCCTTGGACATCTTCGCTTCGAGCTTCCTGGCGTCCTCCTCGGAGACTTCCTGCTGCGCCTTCTCGACCAGCGAGACCACGTCGCCCATGCCCAGGATGCGTCCGGCCATGCGCTCGGGGTGGAAGGGCTCGAGCGCGTCGAGCTTCTCACCCACGCCGATGTAGCGGATGGGGGCCCCGGTGACTTCCTTGACCGAGAGGGCCGCGCCGCCGCGGGTGTCGGAGTCGAACTTGGTCAGGATCACGCCGTCCACGGCCAGTTTCTGGTGGAAGCTCTTGGCGCTCTGCACCGCGTCCTGGCCGGTCATCGCATCGACCACCAGGAAGATGTGGTGGGGGCTGAGCAGGCTCTTGACCTGGGTCAGCTCGCCCATCAGTTCGTCGTTGACGTGCAGGCGGCCGGCGGTGTCGAGGATCAGCACGTCCACGCCCTTGGCCTTGGCTTCCTTCACGGCGTTCTGGCACACCTTGACGGCCACGCCCACGGCCTTGCCGTACGCGGCCACCTTGTCCGGCTCGCCGTAGAAATGCACCTGGGCCCCGCCGGGCAGTTCGTTGGCCTGACGGGCGACGGTCTGCAACTGCTCGACGGCCGCCGGGCGCTGCAGGTCGGCCGCGGCCAGCATGACCGAGCGGCCCTGCTTCTTGAGCATGCCGGCGAGCTTGCCGCAGGTGGTGGTCTTGCCGCTGCCCTGGAGCCCGCACATCATGATGACGGTGGGGCCGGGTGACATCTTCATGATGCCGGGAGGCGGGGGCTGCTGATCGGCGTCGGGGTCGCCGCCGAAAAGTTCAACCAGCCGCCGGTGGACGATGGCGATCATCTCCTGCCCGGGCTTGACGCTCTTGGTGACCTCCTGGCCCAGGGCGTCCTTCAGGACCTTGGCGCAGAACTGCTCGGCGACCTGGTACTGCACGTCGGCTTCGAGCAGGGCGTTGCGGACCCCATCCATGGCCTCGCGGACGTTGGACTCGGAGATGGTCCCGCTGCCGGAGAGCTTGCGGAGGGCGCCGGAGAATGAGTCGGAGATGCGGTCAAACATGGACACTCCCGCCGGGGGATTCCCGGGGTTGGGGCGAGTTTGGGGGGCCGTGACCGCAGCCGAGGGATGGTAGGCGGGGTCAGGACGAGGACTTTTGAACGCAGAGGCCGCGGAGATCACGCAGAGGACGCGGAGCCGGTCAGTTCGCGTTGCGGGTCTGAGTTCGGCTACTCTGCCCTCATGCGACCCTCCAAAGAGTCCTCTCAATCCAAGCCCGTCTGGGAGGTCCATGCCCGGCCGATCAATGCGTCCCACGAGCCGTGGCGCATCATGCGGGTCGAAGCCCGGTCGGTGATTCAGGCCGAGGCGATCCTGCGACGGCTCGGGTACGAAGTTCAGATTGAATCCGCTGTTCGCTCGACCGAGCCGGGACAAGTCATTGCGCCGGCCGACCTCAAGCCGCTCACGTGTTCATCGTGCGGCTATCAACTCTCCGGCCTCATGATCGAGAAGTCATTCGTTTGCTGTCCGGAGTGCTCTTTTCGACAGCCGCTTGCGGTCTGGGATCCTGAGTACGCCGCAGGGAAATCGCACGTCGGTTGTGTGACCCAGGCTTTGGCAATCATCGGGTCCCTGACAATCGTGCTCATAGTGTTGCTAATCATATCAGTTTATCTTCGCTGGCCATAACAACTTCTGATCATCGAAGTTCATGAAACAGGGCGGCCGAAACCGGCCGCCCCGTGGCGAACTACGCGTTGCTGCCTGCGATCAGCCCCTTCATCTGGTCGGCCAGGTTGCCGGGGCCGAGCACGAAGCTGGCGTTTGTGCCCGCCAGGATCTCGCGGAGCATCTCCAGTTCCTTGAACCGGGCCAGGACCGGGTTCTCGGCCAAGAGCTTGGCGGTGTTGGCCTGGCTGCGGGCCGCGGCCGTCTCCTCACGACGGCGGATCAGCTCAGCCTGGGCCCGCTTCTCCGCCTCGATCACCTGGTTGAAGATGGTCCGCATCTCGCCGGGCAGGATGATGTCGCGCAGGCCCACCGCGCCCAGTTCGAGCCCCAGCTCGGCCGCCCGGGCCTTAAGGGCGTCACGCACCTCGGACGAGACCATCTCCTTGTCGGAAAGCAGCCTGTCGATAGGGCGCGATCCGACCGATTCGCGCAGGGCGAGTTGGGCGGAGCGGTAGAGCGCCTGGCCGGCGTCGCTGGTCAGCGACAGGGCCTTCTCGATGTCGGTTACGCGGTAGTGGACCAGCATGCTGACCCGCAGCGTGACCTTGTCGGCGGTCAGGATCTCCTGGCCCGCGACCTCGAGCTGGGTCTCGCGCAGGTCGACCTTGCGCAGGTTGACCTGCCCGACCCCGCGCCAGAACACGTGCCGCCCGGGGCCGAGACGCTCGGCCACGACCCCGTTGATCACCAGTTCCGCCCGCTGCTCGGGCTCCACATCGATGACCTGCAGGTACAGGCCCGAGGTGGAGTGGGCGACGACGGTGTTCAGGTGGCGGTGCTCGAAGCGCAGCGACCCGATGTCGAACCGCTCGACCTCGATCTGGCCGGCGTCCTTCCAGTACAGGTACTGGCCGGGGCCGATCATCTCGTGCAGGCGGCCGTCGCGCCACACGATCGCCCGCTCGGTCGCGCCGAGGCGGACGGCGATCAGGTGACGCTCGACGCCCGGGACCAGGGCGATCACCTCGCCCAGCTCGTGGGTGAAGCGGACCTCGCTCAGCGCCCGGACCTCGACGCGCTCGCTGCGCATGGGCAGCAGGTCGCGGAAGGTCCAGTGGACCCCGGGGCCGAGGATGCCGGCGGCGTTGCCGTCGCGGAACAGGACGCCCCGCTCGTGGTTTCGGATTCGGACTCGCACGGTCATGACCCACCTCCTCTGGTTGGGCCGGCGCGGAAGACAGTCCCGCGCGGGAAAGGGAAAGAACAGGTTTCAAAGCCGCACGGCGGCGTCTTCCGCGGCCCGCCCCGCGTTGCACGGCGGGGGACGGCGGCGCGGCGGCGGTGTCGGGCGAGCGCACCGATCGCGCAGCCGGCGCGTGCGCCGGCGTTGCGATGGGCGGGCTGCCCGTCCTGCCGTCGGGCCGGACCGGCCCTCAGGGCCGGCGCGGCGGTGTCGTCGGCGTTGTCCGCGCGGGGCGTACCCCGATCGGACGCGGCATCGGACCGGCGGGCGTTTGGAAGGCCCGCCACCGAGCGGTGTTCCGGGCCCGACCATCGAAAGAGCCGGGCCCCTGGAGTGGCCCTTTCGGGCCGGGGGTCGTGGCGGGAATCGAACCCGCAACATCAGCGATGACAGCGCTGTGCTCTACCAGTGAGCTACACGAACCAACCGGACGGGTTTCCGATACCGCTGCGGGACACGCTTGGCGAGGCGCGGCGTGCCGCGCGGCTTCCCGGCCGGCGATCGACATGACATACCCGACGCCGCACGGTGCGGCGTGGGAAAACGACAAAAGCAACAAGGCCCCGGTCATCCGGGGCCTGGCACACACGACCGACGATGGTCGAGCATCAGGCTCCCGGTGGATGTCCTTCGGAATCTCCGGCGGACCACGCCGACATGCGGCCGCGTGGGGCGGGCATGGCGACGATGGAGGGCTTGAAGATTCGATGGAACACGGGAAACTCCTTGTGAGGGCATGAAGATACACGCGGCTCCGGCGGAGTCAAACCGGAATCTGCAAAATTGTTCGATGATTCACGGTCTCAACGCTTCGACTTGAGCCAGTCGTGCAGCTTCTTCTTTGGCCAGGTGTTGATGCACAGGTCCGGCGTCAACCAGCCGCGCTGGGCGGTGAGGATGCCGTAGCGGAGGTTGTCGTAGTCGCCGGCCTGGTGGACGTCGCAGTTGATGGCGATCTTGCAGCCCGCATCGACCGCGGCGCGCACGTGGGTGTCGCGCAGGTCCAGGCGCATCCAGTGGGCGTTGATCTCCAGAGCGACATCGTGCTCGATCGCGGCGGCGATCAGTTCGTCCATCGCGGGCTCCAGCCCGGGGCGGCGCTCGATCAGGCGGCCGGTCGGGTGGCCGATGATGTGGACCAGCGGGTGCGCGATCGCCTTGAGCAGGCGCTTGGTGGCCTGCGCGGGCTTGGCCTTGAGCCCCGCGTGCGGCGAGGCCACGACGACATCCAGTTCGGCGAGCAGGTCGTCGTCGTAATCGAGCGCGCCGTCCACCAGGATGTCCACCTCGCTGCCCGCCAGCAGGGTGATGCCCTCGATGGCCCGATCCGCCGCGCGGACCTGTTGGATCTGCGCACGCAGCCGCTCGGGGCTGAGGCCGTTGGCCACGGCCGAGGACCTGGAATGGTCGGTGATCGCCAGCGTGTGGAAGCCGCGGGCCTTGGCGATGGCGGCCGATTCCTCGATCGACATCTCGCCGTCGGACGCGATGGTGTGGGAGTGCAGCTCGGCGCGGATGTCACCGATCTGGATGAGCGTCGGCGTGGCCTTGAGTTCCAGTTCGCCCCGGTCCTCGCGGACGGTGGGGGGGAGGAAGGGCAGGCCAAGGGCCTTGTAGATGTGTTCCTCGGTGTCCGCGGCCACCGGCCGCACGCCGCGCTGCTGGGGCGGGGTGGCGTCGGCCTTGTCCTCGGGGTACAGGCCATACTCGTTGAGGGTCATGCCCTTGGCCAGTGCGCGTTCTCGGAGCCGGACATTGTGGTCCTTGGAGCCGGTGAAGTACATCAGCGCAGCGCCCCACGATTCCTTGGGCACGATGCGCAGGTCGGCCTGCACCGCGGCGTTGGCGTCGCCGCCGAAGCGGCCACCGAGGCCTTCGAGGCTCAGACGCACCGAGCACTTGTGCTCGCCGCGGGCGAGGACCTTGAGGACGGATTGGTGCTCGCAGAACGCGGCGCGGGCGGCCTCGGGCTCGGTCGTGCTGATCAGGATGTCCAGATCGCCGATGGAGTCCCGCCCCCGTCGCAGCGAGCCCGCGAAGGTGCACGCCGTCACGCCGGCCACGCCCTTCATCCGCCCGACGATCGCCTCGGCGATGGGCATGGCGATGCCCAGGTGCAGGCGATGCCCGGAGGATTCGAGGAACGCGATGGATTCCTTGATGTTCTCCACGGTTTTCTCGCCCATGCGGGGCAGGGTGAGGATGCTGCCGTCGTCGATGATTTTCTTGAGATCCGCGATGGACTGGACGCCCTTCTCCTCCCACAGCAGCTTGACGGTCTTGGGGCCCAGGCCCTGGATTCCCAGCAGATCGAGCACGCCGGGAGGCACCTTGGCCGCCAGTTCGTCGTGCTCGGCGATCGTGCCCGTCTCGGCGAACTCGGCGATCTTCGCGGCCGTGCCCTTGCCGATGCCGTCGATGGCGATCAGCGCCTTGGCGTCGCCGGCGATCGGCTCCAGATCCGACGGATGATCCCCGATCACCCGCGCCGCCTTGGCGTGCGCGTTGACACGGAACTTGTCCGCGCCGGTCAGCTCGAGCATGGCGCTCATGCGGTCGAAGATGGAAGCGAGGCGGGTGTTGAAGCTCATGGGGGATGGTAGGAGGGAACGCAGAGGGCGCAAAGTTCACGCAGAGGACGCCGAGGAAATCACTGAAGAGTTTTCAACGCGAAGATCGCGAAGAACGCGAAGAGATTCTCGTGAAGTCACTCCCTCAAATCTCTTGTCCAGATCCGATGCATATAGGTGATTGAATTCGAAGCAGATCCTTCCGTGCCTCGCCTTCGCGTTCTCCCCCATCTTCGCGTTCAAAGATCTCCCTCCGCGCCCTCTGCGTGAACTTTGCGCCCTCTGCGTTCAGTCTTCCAGCCGATTCACCCCACATCCCCCAGTCCCAGCCACGGCCCGTGGGTTTTGATGAGACGACGCCGGACCAGGGCGTCGGCATCGCCGGCCAGGGTCGGGTTGGCCCCGATCCACACGGCCGCGTCGCGTCGGGCCAGTTCGAGCAGGGCGGTGTCGCGGGTCAGGTCGGCGATCTTGAACGGCGAACTGCCGGACTGGCGGGTGCCGAACACATCGCCCGCTCCGCGCAGGGCGAAGTCCCGCTCGGCCAACTCGAAGCCGCTGGTGGTCTCGCACATGGTGCGGATGCGCTCCACGGCGTCGTCGGTCCTGGGATCGGCGATGAGCACGCACGCCCCGGGCTTGCCGCCGCGGCCGACCCGGCCGCGCAACTGGTGGAGCTGGGCCAGCCCGAACCGGTCGGCGTGCTCGATGACGATGACCGTCGCGTTGGGCACGTCGACGCCGACCTCGATCACGGTGGTGGCGACCAGCGCGTCGATCGCGCCCGATCGGAATCGGGCCATGAGGTGCTCGCGGGTTTCGCGCTTGAGCCGGCCGTGCAGGGCGGCCACGCGTTTGCCGTGGAGTTCGCCACCCTCGAGTTCGTCCTGCACGGTGCGGAGATCGCGCAGGCTGTCGTCCCCGCTGGCCGCGCCGGTGTCGATGGCCGGCACGACGATGTACGCCTGCTCGCCCGCGTCGAGCTTGGTGCGGACCCAGCGGTAGACCTCGCCCCGGCGCTCGCTGGTCACGGTCCGCGTGGCCACCGGCGTGCGTCCCGGGGGCAGGGCGTCGATGGTGGAGATGTCCAGATCGCCGAACAGCGTCAGGCCGATGGTGCGCGGGATGGGCGTGGCGGTCATGACGAGCACATGCGGCGTGTCGAAGTTGCCCGCGCCGCTGTCGGCCGCCGAACCCTTGACCCGGAGCTTGGCCCGCTGTTCCACGCCGAAGCGGTGCTGTTCGTCGATGACCACCACCGCGAGTGACTTGAACGCCACCTGCGTCCCGATCAGGGCGTGCGTGCCGATCGCCAGGTCGATCGAACCGTCCGCCAGGCCCGACAGCGTCCGGGCGCGTTCATCGGCGGGCAGGTTGCCGGTCAGCAGCGCGACGCGGACCGACGAGCCTTCCAGCATGGCCGACATCGAGAGGAAGTGCTGCTCGGCCAGGATCTCGGTCGGCGCCATGAGCGCCGCCTGATGCCCGTGGGCGATGGCCCGCAGCATGGCGTCCAGCGCCACCACCGTCTTGCCGCTGCCCACATCGCCCTGCACCAGCCGGTTCATCGGCACATCCAGGGCCAGGTCGGCCGCGATCTCGCCGACGACGCGCTGCTGGGCCGGGGTCAGCTCGAAGGGCATGCGTTCGCGGATGCGCCGCTCGATGGCCTCGGTGCGAGCCAGGGCCGGGGCCTTCATGGTCTGGCGCAGGTGGGCCCGCTTCATGTGCACGCCCAGCTGGAACAGCAGCAACTCGTCGTAGATCAGGCGGCGCTGGGCGCTCCTGACCTCGTCCTCGCTCCTGGGCTGGTGCATCATCCGGTAGGCGTCCCGCAGCGCCGGCATCGACCGCTCGCGGCGGAGTTCCTCCGGCAGGTGGTCCTCGATCTGAGCCAGGGCCTTGAACAGCACCTTGTCCACGATCGCCCGGGCCTGGTCGCTGGTTACGCCCTCGGTCACCGGGTAGACCGGGCGGAAGTCGTCGTCTTCGTGGTGCTCGGGCTCGGGCTGGGTGGCGTCGATGATCTCGAACTTGGCGTTGGCCATCTGCAGGCCGAAGCCGCGTTTGTTGACCTTGCCCTGCACCCGCAGGCGCATGCCGGGGTGGATCTTGTTCTTCAGGTACGGCTGGTTGAACCACACCAGGTCCAGACGCCCGCCCTCGGCGTCGAGCATCACCGCCTCGAACCGCGCCTTGTGTCCGAATCCGGCGGTGCGCGTGGCCGTGATCTCGCCCCGCACCGAGGCGACCGAGTCGGGCAGGAGATCCTCGAGCGAGGCCTCCGCCCGGATCCACTCGTGGCGGTGGGGGAGGTGGGCGATGAGGTGGCCCACGTTGGGCACGCCGATGCGGGCGAGTTTCTCGGCATGGTCCTTGCGGACGCCGGGGACGTCCCGCAGCGGGGTGGTCAGCCCGATGATGGCCCCCGTGTCCGAACTCACCGTTTCGGCCCCAGCCCCAGCGGGTTGCTGTGCGCCGGCGCGTCGTCCCCCGGCGCCGGGCCGTCCTGGATCCGCTGCGGATCGATCTGCCGGAGGTAGGTCCACGTGTAGATCCCCGTCCGGTGCCCGTCGGAGAACTCGATCTTGATCGCGTAGTTGCCGACCAGCTCCGCGTGGGTCGCCACCAGCGGGCCGCCGGAGCCCGCCCCCTTGCCCGCGGGCAGCACCGTCAGCGGGTTGCTCTGCATCTGCTTGCGGAGTTCCCGCGCGTCGGCCGAGGGAGACAGGCGGCGGAGGTGGGCGATGGGGTAGTAGGATCGCACGCCGTCCGACCAGACGATGGTCAGCCCCTCGTCCTTCTTCAGATCCAGTTCGGCGGGTGCGGCGGATTCCATGCAAATAGTTTAGTGTTTTGGAGGGGTCCGATCCATGCCCAACACCCAGACCGATCCGCATCCTTCCGACCGCCTGGCCCGGGCCATGGACATCGCCGGCTCGCCCGCCTGCATCGGTCTGGACCCGGTGCTCGGCAGCCTCCCGCAGGAAGTCCGCGAGGCCGCGGGGTCGGAGACCGACGCCATCGAGCGGTTCTGTCTCGGGGTGCTGGAGGCGGTGGTGGGGGCCGCCGGGGTTGTCAAGCCGCAGTCGGCCTGCTTCGAGCGTTTCGGCTCGGCGGGCTATGCGGTCCTCGAGCGGGTGGTGTCGCACGCCAAACGGCTCGGCTTTGTGGTGATTCTCGACGCCAAGCGGGGCGACATCGGTTCGTCGGCCGAGCACTACGCCGCCGGCGCCCGGTCGATGGGGGCCGACTGGATCACCGTCAGCCCGTACATGGGGCCGTCGACGATCGAGCCGTTCCTGGAGGTGGGGCTCGGCGTGTTCGCGCTGTGTCGGACCAGCAATCCGGACTCGGACCGCCTGCAGTCGCTCGACGCCGGCGGCATGACCGTGGCCGAGCGCACCGCCGAGATGATCGCCGAGCTGGGGGCCGACCACCGCGGGGGGTCGGGCCTCTCGGTCCTGGGAGCGGTGGTCGGCGCCACCAAGTCCGGCGAGGACGGGCAGCGTCTGCGGGGCCGCATGCCGGACCAGATCCTGCTGGTTCCCGGCGTGGGCGCCCAGGGCGGCACCGCCGCGGAGGTGGTGCCGCTGGTGCGTGTCGACCAGCACACGGCCGGTCTGGCGGGCGTGGTGGTCAACGCGTCCCGCTCGGTGTTGTATCCGCGCCGCGGGCCGGGTCAGTCCTGGCAGGGGGCGGTGCGGCAGGCCGCGGATCAGTTCGCGGGTTCACTGCGTGTACTGATCCGCTGAAGCGCACCCCCAAAGAAGGTGCATTCTGCCCCGCGCGGGTTCCGAGCGGTGCCACCCATTTTCGAAGTGAGCCCCTCAGTTTGCCCCGAATGTCCGAGAAATCTGCGCATGATGGGAAATAAACCCCAGATGGCACCCAATTTTCCGCCTCGGAGCCCTTCAGATGAACCCCGATCATCGACCAAAAGAGCCGATGAATCCGAAAAAATCCTTCGAATGGGCATTGCATCCCCCCCTGCCTTCGGGTAATCTTCAGCAGCGGGGGAACCTTCCTCCTGGAGAAGATTCTGTACAAGGAGAGTTGAGATGAGGATCACCTTGATGCTTGCCGCTGCTGCCATGGGCACCAGCGCCGCCAGCGCTCAGTTCATGACTGAGGTCGAGTCCAACAACACCCTGGCGACGGCCAACAACATCGGCAGCTTCAACGCTCCCGGTGGTTCCATGCTGGTCGACGGCGTGGTGGGCGATGCGGACGTGGACTGGTTCAGCTTCTCGCTGGCCAACACCTCCAGCCTCGCGGTGTTCGCCGCTTTCTCGACGAGCTCGGGCGCTGACGGCGTCATCCAGCTCGTCGGCGCGGACGGCGTCGTCATCGCGTTCGACGACGACAGCGGCATCGCCCTGATGCCCGCCCTGCAGGTTGCCAGCCTCGCCGCCGGCACCTACTACATCGGCCTGTCCGGCTTCGGTGACGCGGGCGCTTCGTCCGTCGGCACCACCAACATCTTCGACGGCATCGGCCACGAAGAGAACTTCGCCTACAAGCTGACCTTCGGCTTCACCGTCATCCCCGCCCCCGGCGCCCTCGCGATGCTGGGCTTCGGCGGCGCCCTGATGGCCCGCCGCCGCCGCTGATCCGCTCAATCCGAGCAGATCCGAATCGAAACTCCAGCCAAGCCGGGCCTCCCGGCTTGGCTGTTTTATTGGTGACGTCGGCACGTCCGAGATCTCAACTCGGCCAACCACGGCGGGCGCCTGGTGTGTGTGTGGGGGGGCGGGGGGGCACGCCCACCGCTCGATCTCCCGCCGGCTCAATGAAAAGGGCGTGCCGCAACGCACGCCCTGTTCCGTTTCGCTGATCAGCCGCGGCCCGCACGGGCCCCCGACTCACATCGGCTTCTTGTCGATGGTGATGTCGTACATGTGCAGCAGCTTGTTCTTGTCGAACACCATCTCCTGCCGGCTCAGGCCCACGATGTCGTACTCGGGCGTCAGCTCGATCGCGTCGACGGGGCACGCCTCCTCGCACATCCCGCAGAAGATGCAGCGCAGCTCGTCGATCTCGAACTTGGCGGGGTACTTTTCGCGGTCGTCCCAGGGGCTCTCGGCGGCTTCGATATGGATGCAGTTGGCGGGGCAGATCGTCGGGCACATCATGCACGCCACGCACTTGACACGGCCCGCTTCGTCGCGATTGAGGCGGTGGAACCCGCGGAAGTTAGAGGGCTCAAGCCCGCCGTCCTCGGGCTTGTAGTGCTCGCGGCGCTGCTCGGGATACTGCAGCGTGCGGCTGGTCTTGCCCTGGCCCCAGCTGGTGAACATGTGGCGCAGCGTGGTCCCGAAACCCTTGATGATCTCGGGCAGATACACCGCCTCGCTCGGGTTCAGGCCGGCCGGGCGGATATGCACCACTTCGTCGTCGCGGATCGCCATAAGGCCCGAAGTATAGTCCGCGGGCGGTCCGACGCGGATACCATCCGGACATGTCCAAGCGTGCCGGTCCACCCCTCTTCGAACTGCTCCGGCAACGGGGCGAGGAGCCGGCCGCGCCCGCCGCCCGCCGGGATCCGGACCCCGCGGTGCCCTGGACCGGTGCGGGCGTGACGCGGGCCGAGCGGTCCGCCGCCGCGCTCGATGAGGAGCCGCGGCCGGCGGGCGAGCTGCGCGTGCCGATGACGCGGGTGTACATGGCCATCGCCGTGGCGATGGTCTGCCTGGTGGGGGCCTGGGCCGCCGGATATTACTTCGGGCTCAAGGATGGCAAGGCCCAGATCGATCGCGTCGTGGGCCCCGACATGAGCGAGCCGGTCGTGCTGCCGCCCGCCGACCAGCAGACGAGTCCCCCCCGTCCGGCGCCGTCCGGCAGGACGGACCCCGCCGAAGGGGCCGCACCTCCCGCCGGGGCCACCCCGGCCCGGGCGGGCGAGAGCTGGGTGCTTGCCCTCGGCGGCGTCCGCGCGGTCGATCCCCGGGTGCCGGGCAGCAACTACCTCGCCCTGGCGACCCTGCCTCCCGACCAGACCCTGGACGCGATCACCTTCCTGGACGGCAAAGGTCTGCGCACCATCGGCGTGCCGGTGGACTCCGGTGGGCGATCCGCCAACAATCCCGCCCGCTACACGCTGATCTCCCTTGGGCTTGCGGTGCCCAGCGGCCAGTTCAGCTCCACCGTCGACCAGCGACGCGCGCACGAGACCCTCGTCCGCACGCTGGGCTCCGAGTGGCGGCGGCTGCATCAGGGAGGCTCGGACTTCTCCCAGACGCAGTGGATTCGGTACAACCCCTAACCGGGCCCTCGCCCGTCAGCACTCGGAGCCGGACATGAGCATCGACCCCTCTCTCAAGACCGCGGGCAACCTGACCACCAAGCGCTCCGTGATGAAGCGCGGCGAGCGTCTGGCCGCCCTCAAGGACGAGAAGCGCCACGACGAGAAGAAGGGCGCGCTCGGCCTGCCCAAGACCAAGGTCCGCGAGTAACCCCTTGGCCTCCGGCCTGACCGACAAGGCCGCCCGCCCTTCCCCAGCCGCCTCGGCCCGGGCCGATGCCCTGCGCGCGTCGGGCATCCGCAGGATCCTCGCCCGCGCGGCCACCATGCCCGATGCGGTCAACCTGACCATCGGTCAACCGGACTTCCCGTTGCCCGACACCGTCCGCGACGCGGCGGTGGACGCCATCCGCCAGGGACGCAACGGCTACACCGCCAACGCGGGCGATGCCGGGCTGCTGGCCCGCATCAACGACTTCCTCCGCTACGACACCGGCTGGGACTGCCGCACCACCGGCACCGCCGGTCATGCCGGCTCGATGTCCATGGTCACCTCGGGCACCTCGGGCGCGCTCACGCTGGCCTATCTGGCCATGCTGGATCCGGGCGACGAGTGCGTGATCCCCGATCCGTACTTCGTCAGCTACCCCGAAATCGCCACGATGTGCAACGCCCGGGCGATCGCCTGCGACGTCGGCGACGACGGCCAGCTCACCGCGGCACAGGTCGAGAAGAGCCTGACCGACAAGACCCGCTTCGTGCTCTTCAGCACGCCGTCGAACCCGGCGGGCGTGGTCGCCTCGAAGAAGACCTGCGCCGATCTGCTCGATCTTTGCCGCGCCCGCGGCATCGTGCTGGTCTCCGACGAGATCTACGACGCCTTCACCTTCCCCGACGCCCGCACCGACACCCGCGCCGGCGACGCCAACGCCCGCTGCTGCCCCAGCCCCGCCCGCCTGCCCGGCGCGGAGGACACCGTGCTGCTCATCCGCGGCTTCGGCAAGTCCTACGGCTGCACCGGCTGGCGTCTGGGCTACACCGCCGGGCCCGCGTGGCTCATGGAGGCGATGGCCCGCTTCCAGCAGTACGTGTACGTGTGCGCTCCGACGCCGCTGCAGGTCGGCGCGGCCGCCTGTTTCGACGCGGACATGGATCCCGTGGTGCTCGACTACCAGCACCGGCGCGACATGATCGTGGGCAAGCTCGGCCCGCTGGCCGCCATCGCCCCGCCCGGCGGCGCGTTCTATGCCTGGGTGCGCGTGCCCGAGAAACTCGGCCTGACCGGGACGCAGTTCACCGACCTGGCCGCCGAGCACGGCGTGCTGGTCGTCCCCGGCGGCGTCTTCTCCAAGCGCGACACGCACTTCCGCATCAGCTACGCGACCGACCCCAGCCGCCTGTCCAAGGGCCTGGACATCCTCGCGACCCTGCTGAAATGAGCCGCGGGCTTCAGCCCGCGCGGTCGCGACAGACTCTCTTTGTTCAACACGGGAACGCGACTGGCAAGTTCTGTCCTAGAACCGGATCTGCAACCGCGCAAACAACCCCTCGCGTTCCAGCTCCGCGTCCATCGACTGCACCTCGATGGCGCTGCGGATGAACTGGTAGCCCGCGCTGAAGCCGATGTTGGGCGTGATGCGGATGCTCGTCTCCGCCGACAGGTCCACCACGCTGCCCGCCCCGTCGAAGGTCTGCGTGCTGGCGATGCCCGAGAGGATCATGTCGTCGCTGATCTTCCACGCCACCCCGCCGCCGATGACCGGCACGGCCACCACGCCGCGGGCGTCCTCGAAGGTCGTGGTGCCGCCGCTCTGCACCGTTCGCCCGATGCGGGCATCGATCGCCTTGATCCCGCCGATGACCGAGAGCGTCAGCGGGCCGGGCTTGTAGGCGTCCCAGGTCAGCGACAGGTCGTAGATGTCGTACTCACCCTCGCCGGCGGCGATGGATGCCAGCCGCATCAGCCCGTCGTCCCCGCCGAGCATCCCGGCGTGGCCGGAGATGCCGCCGTCGCGCAGCAGTGTGCCGCGGTCGACCTCGAATCGGACCGACTCGCCGGCGCCCTGCGTGACGCCCGTGCTGGGGTCCAGCCAGGGAGCCTCGAACCGCAGCACATCGGGCAGCAGCCGCGCCCCGCGGAACTCGGGCACGGTCACGAGACCCTCGATCCAGGCCAGTTCGACCCCGTCGGCCCGCAGCAGGGACAGGCGGGCGCTGGCGGCGCGGGGCTCGGCCGCTTGGAAGGGCGATGGCGCCCGGGCGGCCCCGGTCCCGGTCCCGCCGGCGCCCGGATCGGGCATCTGGGGTGACGCCCACCCGAGCGTGGC
>CAYNRF010000035.1:0-21390 GCA_964399525.1 uncultured Phycisphaeraceae bacterium
CGCCAGTACCACGTAGTTGCCGCGGAGCGGCAACTACATCGCCATCTTGTCGCAGTGCGTCATCTGCACGACCTTCATCGGCGCATCCGCGGCGCTCAACCTCGGCCGCGACGCGCAGGAGGACCTGACCCGGCGCTACGACGCGCTCTGCGCGCACTACGGCATGCAGCCCAGCCGCAACAATCCAGGGATCGCCCACGAGAACGGCGCCATCGAGAGCGCGCATGGCCACCTCAAGGCCGCCATCGCCGACGCCCTGCTGCTGCGTGGCTCGCGCGACTTCCCCGACCTCGCTGCCTATCGCGCCTTCGTCGACGAGGTGGTCGGGCGGCACAATGCCCGGCTCGCGCCACGCATCGCCATCGAGCGCGAGGCCCTGCAGAACCTGCCCGCCCGGCGCACCACCGACCATGAGGAGGCGGTCGTCACCGTCACCTCCTCGAGCGGTTTCACCCTGCGCAAGGTGTTCTACAGCGTCCCCTCCCGCCTGATCGGCCACCGCCTGCGCGTCCGGCTGTTCGACGATCGGCTCGAGGTCCTTCTCGGCAGCACCCCGCAGTTCACGCTGCCCCGCGGCCGATCGCACCCGGACGGACGGCATGGCCACGTCGTCGACTACCGGCACGTCATCCACGCGCTCCGCCGCAAGCCGATGGCACTCCTCGGCCTCGTCTACCGCGACAGCCTCTTCCCGCGCGCCGCCTACACCCGCGCCTTCGAGGCGATGCGCGCCGCGCTCCCCCGACCGCATGGCCTGCCGCATCACCGTCGAACTGCTCGCTCTCGCCCACCAGCGACGAACTATGGGACGCCATCGGCCACGCGCTGCCCGCGTTCTCGCCAGCCGAGTGCGCCAACTACTTCACCGCCGCAGGCTATGAGCCAGAATGAGGGGATTCTGCTCTAGCGCGCTCGATCTCGCTACAGGCTGATCAGCAGGGGCGGTCGGCAGGCAGACGGTGAACACCGCGCCCTCGGCATCGTTGCGGGCCTTGATGGTCCCGCCCATACCCTTGACCAAGCCGTGGCAGATCGACAGGCCGAGGCCGGTGCCTTTGTCGGGCCCCTTCGTGGTGACGAAGGGTTCGAATAATCGAGCCATCACCGCCGGCGCTATCCCACCGCCGGTGTCGGCGACGGAAAGCTGCACCATCCCACTTGGTGCGGGACCGGCAGAGATCTGGATCTGCCGCGTCGCACCGGCGGGTAGCCCAACCAGCGCGTCACGGGCGTTCAGGATAAGGTTGGACAACACCTGCTCAATCAGCACGGGCTGCGCGCATGCAACCGGCGGCGGGTCAGCCACGGCCACCTCGACACGGATGCCGGCTTGATGCAAGGTGCTACGAGACAAATGCAACGCGCCTTCGATCGCTTCGGCAAGCGGCGTCGCTACAGGTGCCGCCGCTTCATCGGCGCCGCGCGCAAAGCGTCTGAGATGCTCGATCAGATCCGCGGTACGCTGAGTCTGCGACAGGATATGCCCGATCCGGTTATCGGCATCGAACCGATCCCCCCGATGAAAGGCGACCTGCGCCATCTCGGCAGCGAGCGAGATACTTTGCAGTGGCTGCTTGATCTCGTGCGCCAGGCCACCCGCCATTTCGCCGAGCGACGCCAGACGCGCAGCCGAAAGAGCGCGTGCCTCGGTTTCGCGCTCTGCCGTGACGTCCCGGGTATAGCCCGCAATCTCGCAGCTGCCGTCGTCCTGTCGCGCTATCACCCGGCACTGCGTTCTCAGTGTCCGGAACAAGCCATCGGGCTGGCGAAACGCGTACTCTATCGTACCCGTCCCGTTCCGGGCGACGTCCCGAAAGAACGTTTCAAAGGTCCCTGTATCAACACCGGCCCACTGCCGGATGCTGTCCACGCCGATGAACGTCGATGCCGGCCACCCGGTCACTGCTTCCAAGTCGCCACTTCGGTAGGTCAGAAGCCCCGAGCCATTCTGCGACACCCTGCGCATGAATATGATCGCCGGCAGCCCTCCGTGCAGCCGCTCCACCTCGGCCCGGCCGGCACGTAGCGCCTCGGCTTGCTCGCGCGCGTCCCGCACCGCCTCCCGGCGGCTGGCCCAGACCACGATGGCTAGCCCGAGCGTGAGGGCACCGGCCGCGGCGAGCAGCCATTGCAGGCCCTTCCAAGCGCCGGCGCGCTGCGCGGCCACCGGCTCCGCGACCGTGACCGTCCATTGCGGAGCCCAGGTCAGACGCTCGACGGCATAGACATTTCTCTCACCGCTCCAGCCCGGACCAACAACAAGTGTCCGCTGCTTGCCCTCTATCGCCGCGGCAACCCATTCAGGTGCGGACAGGCCGACCGAGCGGCCGCCGGGATCGAAGCTGTGCGCCAGGATGCGGAGTCGCCCATCTGCGACCGCTGCAAAGGTTTTCGGCGGCAGCCGCTGCCGGCTCAGCACCTCACGCAGTTCCGACGGTTCGAAGCTGAGTGCCAACGCCCGCCGAGGCTGGTGTTCCCGGAAGACCGGTAACATCGCAGTCAGGGTTGGGCGACTTATGACGGTACCCTGAAACAAGTCGGATACCGCTGGCCGACCGTGCTCGAAGACCTCGGTCAGCAAGGATGAAAGCCCGCTGCGGCTCTCGGGCGGCAGCTCGGCCGGCAGGGAGTCCTGGTCCAGCTGGTTGCTGATCATGAGGATGCGATGACCGGGCGGCTCACCCAGCAGCACCACCCAGCCCCGGAAATGGTCCCCGACCTCGCGGCTCCGCATGGCGAACGCTGTCGGGTCAAGGTCGCTAGCAAGCTGTGGCGATGAGGCGAGCGTACGGAGCGCAGCGAGGTAAGCGCCGAGCTGCGCGTCAACGGCAGCGGCCAACGCACTCGCAGTGCTGCGCAGACGCTCCTCATCGACCGCCTGATACGCCCGCAGTGCGGTGTTGATCGCGATGGCCGCGACAGCCAGAAGGGGCACAAGCGCGAAGAGCCCGGCGAGCAAGGTTGCGGCATGGCGCGGCTTAGATCGCTGTCCCGCCGCGCGCATCTTCACCCGCCATGCTCTCTCGTGAAGCGCGCCGAAATCGTCACGCTGGGGCTCCTATTATGCAAATTGTCGAACTTTGCAAGTAGTGTCAGGGGCGTTCTTCTCATGAGCGAGGAGGGTGGTGCGACGCCGAGGCGCGCTGCCGAAGGCCGCTGAGGGAAGCTCACCGGATTGAACAAATCCCGCCCTCCGGGTCCAAGGCCGCCACCGTTCCACAGACCGGTATCAGTTCGCGGTCACGCGGCCACCGAACACGAACGCCTCCTCGCCACCATGTCGTACGCGCAGCCAACCGGCTTCGTCCTGACCCAGAACGATCAGCAACGTGCCGCCAGGCACGTTGGCCACCATTGGTCCGCGCGGGCTTTGCCGCAGCGTTGCCCCCCCGGAGGTCACCACCGCCGTCGCGCGGCCCCCTCCCGTCAACCTCAGGGCAGAAGCACGCGCCGGTGGTGAAGCTGTGCCGCCGCTCCGCGCCGCTGCGACCGTCCGGCCTGACACAACGCCAGAAGTGCTATGCTCTGCTTGCCGCTCCATAGTCGCACGGACCGCCTCGGCATCGCGGGCAGCGGTGGTCTGGGCAATCGGCGGCGCTGGCGGGTCGCGGTGTCCGGGCGGCTGGCGCGCCGCATCGCGCGCCGCCAACCAAGCGTCCCGCGGCGCCCAGTTCACGCTCTCGACGATCACCACGACGGTACGGTTGATGCGCACCAGGCGACGCAACGCTTCAAGGTCCTCGTTCGACAGCGCGATGCAGCCCTCCGTCGAGAAAGGGGGGCGAGCGATGGTGCCGGGCGGGACGCCATGGATCCAGATGTGACTGCCAGTCCTGCCGGCCATACGGTCATCGCGGTTGGGATAATCCAGAACCCAGGCGAAGGACCCATGATACGACCTGATGCGCGATCGCGGCAATTCGCTGGTGATCCGGTAGGCGCCAAGCGGGGTGCGCATGTCTCCTTCGCGGGCCTTGCCGCCGCCCATCAGCCCGACGCTTGCATAGAAGTCGTTGACAACCACGAAGTCGTCGCCGCGGCGCGTCAGCACGAACAGCCGCGGCCCCGCGATATCGACGAGCAGGACGTGGTCGAACCGGCCCTCGATGCCGATGACATTCAGCGGCAGCGCTCCGGCCGGCCGGCCAAGATGTGCGGCGCGCGCCTGCAATTCGGCCCGCAGCGTCGCCGGATCGGTGGACGGCAGGAGGCGGGCCGCGCGTGTCGAGACATCGCGCGTCGCGCCCGAGGCGGGGTGAGACGCCAAGGCATCCACGCCGCCCAGAAGGCTGAACAGGTCGCCGGCCATGAGATGCGCCGCGCCCAGCCGAGGCGCCTGCCGTGTCGCCTGCCGCACCAGACCGACTGCGGCGTCGATCGTCTGCCCGCGCTGCAACTCGCTGATCGCGGCGCGCAAGGCAGCATCGAGCGGTTCGGCGGACGCCTTCGCGCAGGTTGCCAGCGCAGCCGCGAAGGAGGCGAATAGCAGCCATGTCCGCATTGCGCGCGCCTTGCGGCGGCTCGGCCAGCGCCTCGGCGGGAAACGACGCACAGCCCTCATCGCCGGCGTTCCCGCTCGACGCTCTCGACGACGATTCCCCAACGCCCACCGACATTCAGCCACACGAGGGTCTTCCAGGATTCGAGGTTGCTGCGCCTGGTCGCGTAAAGCTGCCTGAACCGGACCTCGATCGTGACCGGATCGATGCGGGAGATGGCAAGGTCGCGCAGCCTCACGCTGATCTCGCCCGCGCGACCGATCACCGCGCGTCTTGTAGCTGCCCATTGCTCCGGTGAGCCTGCGCCACGCCCGACGAAGCCCGGCGCGTAGAAACCCAGGTAGCGGTCGACATCTCTCGCCTGCCAGGCACGCGCCCAATCCAGCGTGAGTTGCCTGACGATGTCCTCCGCCCGGTCGCCCGCGCCTGCCGGGGATTGGATCCGCGCGGCCGCCGCCGATCGGACAGCGCTTTGCGGGGTGGCCGGCGTCTCTCCGGGCAGCGGCGAGACAGCCTCCGGCGTGGGCAAGGCGGAGCGGCGGCCCGCCGCCTCCTGGACGGCTCCGCTGGCCTGCGGGGTCGATGCCCCCGCTCCGACAGGCGCCGCTTGAGCCCGGGCATCCTGCCGATCGGCCACTGCGGAGGAACGGCCTGGCATCGAATCGGCTGTCGCGGAGGCGCCGGCCGGACCCATCGCCCGCGCGTAGGCCGCGCGCGCGAGAAGCGCGTAGATCCGCCGCAGCTCGGTCCATGCGGCGCCAACCTCCCTGTGGCAGCCGAAGAACGCCTCGAGCTCAAGCCTGGCACCGTCGAGGTCTCCCGCAGCCTCACGCGTCGCTGCGCGCCGCAGGACAGAGGGAACGTCATGAGCGGCGTCACCGGGGCGCTCGGCATCCCTTGGCGCCGCCACGACGCACTGCGCCGCCTGCATCGCACTACCGTCCGAGGGCAAAGCAAGGGCGCATGCGACGATCACGGCAAGCGCAGTCAATGTGGCACGGCGACGGCCATGCTGCGCCAAGGAAGCCAAGCACGGCCTGATATGTGGGTCCGACAAGCGGGGGCGCGCAGCCAAATCAACCGCACTCGCGAACACGCGAAACCTCCATCGGGGCCAGGCTCATGGATACGCCGCGACAATGCGACAGGCGCCCACACTTCCTAGCGAAGCCGCACCCGGCTGACACGACCTGTAGCAGCGGCGACGGATGAGCTTTTGTCCGCAATGGCGACCCTACGCGATTTTTTGACTGTTTTCCGCGCGACTGCGGATGTTCTCTTGACAACGCCGTTTCCTGCACATCGACGACGGGGGGCAATGGGCTGGCCACCGGTGCTGGAAGACAGGCTTCCGAATACCGTCAAGCCCTGCTCCCCGTGACGCGCAAGTCTGGAGGCGGGCCGCAAGGCAAGGCGCGTCTTCGGGCTCATGCTGCAAAACGCGCGGACAGAAACGCGGCGCAGGCAGGCCGCGATCGGGTGCGGCCACGCGATTCCTGAGATGCAAGGCCCGTGACGCGCCATGCGCGGAAGGGCGCCGCGCAGCACCCTCATGAAACGGGGACTGTCGCGGACACCGTCGACCTACGCCGACGCCAGAAGGCGCAAGCCCATCAACAGCACGAGCCAGCACCCGGCGGCGAGCAGAATGATCACCGCAGCCGCGACGGGCCAAGTCAGCCTGGCACCACTGCGCGATTTCCGCGCTGCGTCCCTGAACTCGGCGTTAACATGGAGCATGCCGCCCTCTGTCTCCCCCAGAAACCACTCTCAAACGCCATCAGGCAGAGGGGAGTACGGGCCAGCGGAAGCAGACGCGGACATGCAAGAAACGAGTGCCGCAGCCTCACGCGGTCCGATCGCCTCCCACCCTGCAAACGTGCGTGTTTGTGCAATCCACTTGTCCGGACAGCAAGCAGATCTCAGTCGAGTTATGTCGAGTTCCTGCGCCTGCCGCGGCCCTACAGACGGATGGTTATTCACTTCGGTGCCGATCTTGCCGTACGCAATCCAGCCCACCTCGCTTCACGACTCGGCCTGTGCCTGCGTGTTCCGATAGCACGCCTGGCCGCGCACGCCTTGCTCGGTCCTGACCATGAGTGGCGCTCGGACAGCCCCTTTCCGTTGCGTCCTGGACGAAGCTGCGTGCGTGCGCTCCGTCATGTTTTCGCAGAGCTCGACGCTCGCGAGGCGTTGGCGCCGCCATCAGCGGCGGCGCGCGGGATGGCGCGACTGCTGCTCGAACGGTGGCGTCGCCCAGGTCTGTCGTGCTGACACCGCAATGTGCGACCGTCTGCAGTCCCCAGTCTCCGTGGTCGCACTGGCCGGAGAACTCCGGATCAGCGCAGGTGCGTCACAGTCCGGCTTTCGGCGGCGCCGCGGGACGAGGCCGCGGCGGGTTCTGGCAAACCGCCGGCTCACAACAGCGCATGAGCGCCTGGTCTACTCATAGCCACCGGGCGGTGCCGGAGGCAGCCACGCCCCCTCGTGCTTCGTCTCGATCCGCAGAGCCGGAGAACAAGCAGAGCGGTGTCGAATTATGTCGAGCCCGTGTTGCCGCCGGTGACGTTGGAGCGATCGAAACGAGTTCCGCAGCGGCAAAATCCGCCGTGCCATGTGCCCGCTGGATCGCTCCGCTTCACTGTTGGTCACAGCCGCGCCCATTGGCTCTCAAGCGGCCGTGAGCGACCGTTCCTCTTCGGTTGAATAGTGGAGAGGATACGCATGTCGCTTGTCAAAAAAATCGGCCGGTTCCAGACGGTCGCGGAACCCGGGCCGATCTCGGCCGGGCCCGGAGCGGTCACCATCGAGGTGGACACCGCCGGCCGCTACTCGGCCGCCACCCCGACCGCCCCCATCACCGTCACGGGCGCGGTAAGTCGGCTTGACGTGAAGGCGGCCGACTACGCCCGGATCGATGCCGATGTCTTCGCCGAGAGCTTCGGCAACCTCGCTCTGAGCTTCGGCAACAACAGCAGGTTCAGCAATTTCTCGGCCTACGCCAGCTCCGGCGGTTTCGGTAACGTCACCATCTCCTACGATATCAATTCCGTGGCGACCGTCTGGCTGCGCGGCAGCGGCGACGTGGGCAACGTCACGATGCGCGCTCGCAACCTTTCGGGCTCGGCCACGGTCGATATCGAAACCTCCGGGAACATCGGCGCCATCCGCCTGGATACGGACGGTGCGTATTCGGAGGCCAGGGTTTCCGCCAGAACCTTCGGTGGCGAGATCGCGAAGTTCGACGGGACCTGGAAGGGCGCCAGCGCCAGCGGCTCCGCCCGCCTGAGCGCCTTCGCCGACGCGGCCGGCAACGGTGGCAACATCGGCGACATCATCGTGCGCGGCATCGGGGGGTCCGCGGATCCCGATGTGGAGGTTGTCGCCGATGGTGCACTCGATGCGGACGGGATCTGGCTCGGCGGCGGCAGGATCGGCGACATCCGCGTCGAGGCCACCGGCCATTCTGCCGAAGTCAGCGCGGGGGCGACCGCCTACAGTGGCGGCAGCATCGGCAACATCACCGGCACGATCTACGGCGTCCGCCACGGCAGCGCCGAGATCGATATCGACGCCGTCGTCTATGGTGCCGCCGACAAGATCGGCACGATCGGCAACATCAATGTGACGGTCCGGAGCACGCTTTCCAGCGATGCGAGCGCCCAAGTGAGCGCGGCTGCCTTTGGGGGGGGCGACATCGGCAATGTGACGATGCGCGCCACGGACCGCGGAAGCTACTCCACGGGCCTGGATCTGTACCTCAATGCGAATGCCGGTGCGGCCGGCGGCGGCAATATCGGCAACATCACCCTCTCCAACCTGTCCTTCAGGGGCAGCACCTTTGCCGACATCGCTGCGGACTCCTCCATCGGCAACATCAGCCTGGAATACGGGCCCGGGGTGCATGCTGGCACGGTCATCGTTCGCGGTACCGCCGATGTGGGCAATATCGGCGTCCGCTTCGACCGCAATAATCTCGGCAAGGATACCCCGGATGACGATTGGCGCATTATCGGGTTACGTCTCGACATGACGGATGGCGTCGGCGGGTCCGAGGTCGGGCGCATCACCCTGACCGGCGGGTCGGATCGGAGCTTCTACGGTATCAACCAGACCGGCGCGGAAGTATTGGCGACCTCGGTGGAGGCGCTGGACGCGTCGCGCTTCGAGGGCCGGCTCGCCGCCAACCTTGGTGGCGTGGACGAGGGCACGACCATTCGCGCCAGCCGCGGCGGCACCGACATCCGCGGCACGCAGGGCGAGGACCGCATCACCCTCGGCGCCGGGGCGGACATCGTGCGGCTCGACCCCACAGGCTTCAGCCCGCTCACCGCGAGCGATGTGGTGCTGAGCTTCACGGTCACCGGCGCAAGGCTGGACAAGCTGGATGTCTTCGGCACACCGACGCTGGACGCCACGGTCTACGATGTGGACAACCTGCCGGCCGAACTGGCCGATGGGTCGCTGCTGCGCTTCGTGATCCCAGAAGACGGTGCCGGCGTCGATCCTGACGGCGACCTGTTCACGCTCGCGGCCAATGCCAAAGCGACGATCGTCGCCGCGACCTCCGCGACCGCGAGGACCTGGTATGTGTTCGAACTCGCGGAGACCGACGGCGTCGCCGGCGACTGGGACACGGCGACGCTGCTGGCCGAGGTGCAGGCCTCGCACGGCATCGCCAGCCTGACGGCCGACAACTTCCTGTAGGCCGCGACGCCGGCACCGCATGGTGCCGGCGCCGCCGGGAAGCGGACAGAGGGATCGGCGTGCTCCGGCACGCCGATCCGCATTCATGCGGGGCTGAGGCGCGGCGTCGACACCAGCGGGCGCGGCGCGCCGGGATTGCGGGAATGAGCATGAGCGCGCCGGGCGACGCGATGTCGCCACTCGATATCGCCGCGAGCGCGGAACGCGCCGCCAGCACCCTGGACCTTGCCGACCCGTCCGGGGCGCGCGACGACCGGCCCGGCGTGCTGTTCTGCTGCCCCGGCAGCATCCTGGACGTGAGCAACGGCGCCTCGCTCAGCCTGCGGACGATCATGGCGGCCTTCGCGCGGCGGAACTTCCGCTCCATCGCGCTGCAGGCCACGATCTTCGACGTGCCATCCGGCGGGCGGCATGTGCTGGAAGCGGGGCAGCCGCAAAAGGACAAGCCGATCTGGCGCACGCATATCGACGGGGTCGAGCATCTGCTGGTGCAGACCGGCGCGACACAGCGCAAATACATGACCTGCCAGGAGGAGGAGACGTTCATGAACGTCTTCCGCGGCGAACTGAGGCAGCGACGCCCGAGCTTCGTCTTCCTGTGGGGCGGGCTGAACCTCGAGCGCGTGGTGATGCGCGAAGCGCGCGACGCCGGCATCCCGGTGGTCTTCTACCTGGTCAATCCGGGCTACAAGGACGAGACGGTGTTCCGCGACGTGTCGGTGGTGGTGACCGACTCGGAGGCGACCGCGCAGCTCTATCGCGAGCGCTACGGCCTGGAATGCCGGGTGCTGGGCAAGTTCATCGACCGCGCCCAGGTCGTCGCCAGGGGGCCGCGCAAGCCGGACTTCATCACCTTCATCAATCCGAGCTTCGAGAAGGGCGTGGGCCTGTTCGCGACCATGGCCCTGCTCGCCGCGCGCGAATGCCCGGATCTGCGCTTCATGGTGGTGGAAAGCCGGATGCGCTGGAAGGACGCGCTGGAGTCCATGAAGCTGGACCCCGCGCGCTTCCCGAATGTGCATGTGCTGCCGCATCAATTCGACATGCGGCCCGTCTTCGCCGCCACGCGTGCGCTGCTGGTGCCGTCCGTCTGGCACGAGAGCGGCGCGCGCGTGATCGCGGAGGCGCATGTGAACGGCATCCCGGTGATCGCCAGCGACACGGGCGGCTCGGCCGAGCTGATCGGCGCGGGCGGGCGCGTGATCCGCTTGCCGGACGAGCTGCGCCAGGACAAGCAGACCGTGACCATCACCGAATCGATGCTCTGGCCGTGGATAGACGAGCTGCGGCGCGTCTGGCGGGATACGCGCTACTACGACTTCCTGCGCGGCGAGGCCGAGCGCGAGGCGGAGAAGCACGACATCGACCGCAACCTGGACCGATTCATCAATGCGGTCGCGGAGGTCTGCCCGCATTTCGCGGCGATCGCGCCGCAATACCTGTCCGGAGCCACCCCCGCGCCGCCGGAGCCGTTTGCGGCCGACGCGGCGGCCTGACGGCGGGAGCACGTCAGCGGCCCCGGTCCTCCCAGGCCGCGATCGTGATGCCGCGCCGGAACCATTCGACCGAAAGCACCCGCCAGCGCACACGCACAGGCAAAGCCAGGATGCGGTGCGCCGCGTCCGTGCTCCAGGTCTCCACACCGATCCAAGGTAGCCAGACCGGCCACCATCCCCCCGGCCTGCGCCGCCAGTCTGTCATGGTCCCACCATCGTCATGGCGGCCCCAGCCCTGCGCCCGCGCATCCGACGCCGTCGCCATGGAACCCGCATCGGTACGCCCGCTGTCGTCACCACTACGGAACGGATCGGGCTCACCGCCCGACTCAGGGCCGGATCGCGCGCTCAATAGACCAGCCGCGCGCCAGGCGCTTGCAAAGCAACTTATAAGCCACGTCGTTGGCCTGCGCCGCCTGCCGTAGCGTCATCGGTCGACCCTCGACCACTACGATGCGACGCGGCACGCCCTTCCGCACTGGCGCCTCGACCCAGTGGCAATTCGCCGCGGAATAGCCGGCGCCCTCGTCAATGCGTACGAGACGCCAACGCGCGCCCGGCCTGCGCCCGACATCATCGATGAAATGCACGAAGCCCGCGCCGTCCCGCTCCTGCCAGCGCGGGCACACGGTCTGCCCATGCGCGCCGTACCGCACGAACTGCCAGACCAGATACTCCGACATCATGTCGCCGCCAGCACGCGCGCCGTGACGACGCTGCCGCCTACTGGTCTTCTCGTCGCGGTAGCAGCCACAGCTCGTCGTTGCGCCGGTGCTAAGCCGATCCGCGCGCACGACGACGCGGCTGCAGCAGTCGCATTCGCATAACCACTGACGATGCGTGGCACGCCCGCGCCAGCGATAGGGCTCGGTTTCGAACAGGACGACGAGACGACCGAACCGGGCACCCACCGCGACGTCCGCGTTACTGCCACGCGCTGCAGGGGGCAACGCCCCTTCTACGGCGGCTGCTGCTGCGCCGCTTTCCCTGTTTCGCAAACCGCCGCTACGCATGGTCCCACACCGCAAGCCATGCCCGCATAGCAATCTCCCGCGCGACGCCTCAACGCGAGTTCGGATGCCTTTTTCCGTTTTTCGTCGATTCTTGCAGCGAGCAGATGAACGCCGAATGGCGCAGATCTGACGAGAACTCGGTCGTGCGGTTGTTCGCGACCTCCGCACCGCCTGTGCGGTGCTTCTGCCTTGCTGCGCATTGTCGGCACGACTCCACATTCCGCGCAGCGACTCCGCTGGCGGAATACGGCACGCCGCGCAACAAAGTGGCGGGTAAGACAGCCGGATGTGTCGCTCCACGAGGAGCTACGCAGTCGCAGTTGGGGTGAGGGCGCACATGAGGGGTCTTCCGGTCCGCAGCATTCTACCGCTGCTGTCGTTTGCGCGCAGAATGCTCGCGATTTCGCGCTCTTGCGGGTTCCCGGCCAGGGTCGGTGCTCTCTGCCTCGTTGTCGCAGGGGGCCTGCTTCACCCCAGCTCGGCCAGCGCCCAGTTCGGCTATGGCGAAAACCGGAACTGGCAGTTCAGGTCGCCAAACGACCGGGCAGTTCAGCTGCAGTCGCTCGACCTGCTGCGGCGCAACCAGGGGGGCTACTACAACTTCGGCCCGCCAGTATCGAACTATCAGATCGACTCGCGCACCTTCGTCGCAGGCGATTACTACAGTTGCCAGGTCTCCGCGGCCGCCAGCGCCAACACTGGCCTCGCGACGGCCTCCGGCGCCTCCGGCGCGCCGGCTGTGCTGAACAACCCGAATGTCGGCTCCACCGCCGCCGGCAACACAGCCTCCACCCAGGCTCCGGAGCCCCTCAACAGCGGCACCGCCACCGTCGGAACAACCCAGACCGTCAGTGGCAGCACGCAAACCTCAGGCGTGACGAACAGCAATGCGGGCGGAGTCTCCGGCACGATCGGTGGCTCCTCGACCTCCATCAGTCAGGTGCCAGGCAATTGGCAGACCGCGCTGAACAGCCCGCAGACCGCGAGCGTGACGGGCAGCACCGCGTGCTCCACCAGCACCACCACCGTGAGCAACCGGTGAGCACGCGAGACATGTCTGCAATGTTTGATCGTCTTCGCGGTTGCGCGCGGCGGGCAGGGCTTCCGCCGCTGTTGCTGGCGACCACGCTTCTGGCGGGCTGTGCAAACCCCTTCGCAATGGGCGTGACCTCCCTCGGTCGCGGGAATGCGCCCTTCCTGGCGGGTCCGGGAATCACGCAGAACCGCACACCTCTTGACGACGCGTTGGGCTGCTACGGCATGGCGCTGCGCCGATCCGCCCGCACGACGGGCATCGCCGTCGGCGAGGTGCGCGACTTCACCGGCCGGGTGACCGAAACCGATGGCGCCCAGATCACGCAGGGCGGCGGGCTGATGGTGTATTCCGCGCTCGGCAAGCTCGGCGGCGCCATCCGCATCCATGAGCGGCTCGACCCGCGAATTGCCGAGGTCGAGCTGATCTACATGGACCGGCGTCAGCTGGGCGACGGGCGGCGTCACCGCGCGCAGGTCGGGCAGCAGCAGCAGGACGTGCCCTGGATCCCGTATTTCGGCGGCAGCATCGCGCGCAGCGACTACTTCATCGTCGGCGGCATCACCGAGCTCAACCAGGTGGTCTCGAGCGGCGGCTTCGAGGCCGGCGTGAACCTCGTGGGCGGACGGGCGCGCACCTTCACGATCAATGTCGCGGTCGACCTGCGGATCGTGAACACGACCAACCTCGTCGTTGCCCGAACGGTGACGCTGCAGAAGCAGATCGTCGGCTACGAGGTCGGCATCGACATCTTCCGCTTCTTCGGCTCTCGCCTGGTGGATGTGAATGCCGGCATCCGTTCGCTGGAGCCGGTGCAGCTTGCCGTGCGCGCCGTACTCGAACTCGCCACGATGGAGCTTGTGGACGCCGTCACCGGCGTGGACCATCGCTCCTGCCTGCCGCCGCTGCTGCTGGATGCGCCGGAGGCTTCGGGCAGCGATCCGGGCGGTGAGGCGGAAGCGGCGCGTCGCGTGCAGCAGGAACCCGTCGCCGCGGCGAGCGGGCGGGTGTCGCCCGTCGCTCCCGCGGCGGCCCCGGCACCAAGCCCCGCCCGGGCACCCGGCGGCACGCCAGCGCCGTCTCCTGCGCAGGCCGTGACACCCCCTGCCCCGGCCATGTCGCGGCCGCAGGCGCCCGTGCCGGAGGGCCGCGTGTCGCCGCCGCTGACCCCGCGGCCTCGTCCGGGTGCTGCCGCACCTGCGCCGGCCACGCCCGTGGCGGCCGCGCCGGCTGCGGCGCGCTCCGTCGCCGAGGCCTCCGCCGCGGCGCCGCCCGCCCCTGCCGGAGGCGGCGAGCGATCCGGTGGGCCGGCGGTCGTGCTGGCCTCCATGGACAGCGAAACCGGCGCGCGGCGCGCATGGGCGCAGGCCCGTGGCAAGGGCGGCGATCTTCTCGCCGGGCGCGCGGCGGAGATCCGGCAGGTGCGCGTGAGTGACCGGCAGCTGTGGCTGGTCCTGGTGCCGCTGCCGCGTGAGTCCGATCCGGCTCAGCTCTGCCAGGCGCTGCAGTCGCGCGGAACGGCGTGCGTGGTCGCGCCGCCATCGCTCCAGCGGCCCGCATGAGGCGGGCCATGGAGTTGGGCCAGAGGTTGCGGCGTGCTGCCGCCAACGAAGCCAACAGGAGGCAAGGCGAACGAACAAAAGACTGACTGTCCCTTCGTCGGGCGGCCCTCACCGGGCGCGTCCCGCTGAACTCCATCGAACCAACCGAATGCAAAGGCACATCATGACCCTCACATTCCGCCGCCTGCTCCTTGCGAGCACCGCGGCCACCGTCATCGGCTACAGCGGCACCGCCGCGGCGCAGACGGCCGAGATCGACGTCGCGTCCGGCGCCGTCACCATCGCCGCCGGGCTGGAAGCCTTCAACGTGGCGAACAGCCAGGTCACCGACGGCGCCACCGCGGTGGCCACCGTGGTCACCACCGGCACGCTGACCGGCAGCGTCACCGACGCTGCGGCGGTGACGGTGAACCAGACGCTGCTGGCGAACACCGTCAGCGCGCTGGCCCGGCTGAACCAGACCACCAACACCGTCCAGATCCAGAGCCCGCTGGCCGCCGGCCCCACCGGCGCGGTCGAGGTGAATGCCACCATCGTCGCGGCGACGGAGAACGGGGTTTCGCTGCTGAACATGCAGACCCAGTCCGACCCCGTCCAGGCGCTGGCCAACGTCACCGATGCCCTGATGTCGCTGACCGTCAACGCGGCCGGCCTCACGGGGGCGAACGCCGTGATCGCCGAGTCGAGCGTCGTGGCGGATGTGCTGATGAACGACGCGGTGAACAGCCTCACCGCGACGGGAAGCGGCGGCAACCTCGCCGTGCCCGCCGCGCTGGCCAGCGTGCAGCGGGTCAACCAGGTCACCACTGCCGTGGATGCCACCGCGACGGTCGGCACGGCGGCGATCACGGTGGACCTGAGCCTGCTGACGGACGCGCTGACGGGCAATGCCGTGATCGAGAACAACGCCGTCGCGGCGCGCGCCGGCGTGAACAGCGCGGCCAATGAGCTGGTTGCGGGCAGCGCGGCCGCCCCGGCCAACGGGCTCGGCACCGCCATCACCCTGAACCCGGCGGACGCCTCGGCTGGCGGCGTCGGTACCGCTGGCGCCGGCACCGCCGTGAACGCCGACTATGCCGTGGCCAACTTCCAGACGGCCCTCGGCGTGGGCGCCGTGGCCACCATCACCAGCGCGGACCTGACCGTGCTGCTGCCCGCTGCGCAGGATATCGTCGGCGGCATCGCCAGCGTGTCCGGCAACACGATCCTGGCCGATGCCAACCTGAACACGGCCACCAACCGCGCCATCGTGACGACGGCGGGCGTTGCCGGTCCCAGCGTTGCGGTCGGCTCCGCGCAGTTCCTGGATCCCAACGCTCCGGCTGGCACCAACGCCTTCAATGCGGAGGTCACCAACGCCACCCTCACCATCGGCGGCGGCCAGTTCGACGGCGACTCGGACGCGCTGGTGCAGGGCAACACGGTGGCGGCGCGCTTCGCCGGCAACGTGGCGACCAACGTGCTCGGCCTGACCGGCTCGGGCTCCCTCGCCAACGGGCAGGCGGCGATCGTAGGCTACCAGGAAGTCGCGCCCACCAACAACGCGGTGGCTGCCACCGCCGAGGTGGACACCGCACTGCTGGAGATCAACGTGAACGCCGCGGCCTCCACCGGCAACGCGCTGAGCGCCACCGGCAACACGGTGGAAGCCTCCGCCGTGCTGAACAACCAGACCAACCTGATGGTGGTCAGCGGCGGCCCGGCCTTCGGCGCCACCGCCAGGGCGCCCTCGCAGCTGGTGAGCAGCACGCAGCTCATCACCTCGGCCAGCGTGACCTCCACGGTGGACAACGCGACCGTGAACATCGTCTCGGGCAGCGGCCCGACGGCTTCGGTCACGGCGGCGAACAACGCCATCCGCGCCTCGGCGATGGGGAACGTGTCGTCCAACACGATCTCCAACACCGCGCGGAGCTTCAGCCTCGGCCGCTGAAGCCGGCGGCGCGGCAGGCGCAGGGCCAAGGCGGCCCTGCGCCATGCCGGAACGGCGGCGGGGCATGGTGCCCCGCCGTCACCTCAGATGGACCGAAGTGGAACCGATGGCGACCATTCCCCGCCGCCTGACCTCCGGCCTGGCCGTCGCGATGCTGTTGGCGCTGGCGCAGCCGGCCAAGGCAGCCGATGCCCAGGGCGGCTACGCCGCGCGCGGCACGCCCGCCGTGATGCGCTGCGCCGACCTCACGCGCCTGTTGCAGGCCGCGACGCCCGCCGGCGGCCAGAACGCCCCGGCGCCCAACGCCGCCGCCAGCGCCGCCCAGATGGGCGCTTTCCTGGCCTGGGTGGATGGCGTGCTGACCGGCGTGAACATGACGCTGCCCAACACCTTCGACATCTCGCCCTATCGCGGTGCGGCGATCGTGCAGGCGATGATCGTGCAGCGCTGCGCGGCGAACCCGGCGCTGTTCGTTCACCAGGCGATGTTCCAGGCGGTGAATGCGCTGGCACCGTTCCGCAGCCCGGCCGACGGGCCGGTGGTGGCGATGAGCGTGAACGGACAGAACCTCGCCATCCGCGAGGATACGTTGCGGCAGGTGCAGCAGGCGCTGATGGTGCGCGGCTTCCTGCGGGCCGGACGGCCCGACGGACGCTTCACGGCCAGCACGCGCGCGGCGCTTCGTCAGTTCCAGCAGGCGCAGCGCCTGCCGGTGACCGAGCTGCCCGATCCGGAAACCCTTGTGCGCCTGGCGGTGCGCTAGCCATGCAACAGCGGCTGGGCTTCGACGGGAAGGATGGTGTGGTTCCGCTGGTTCGGAACGCGGGTCATCGGAGCCCGCCGCTCGGATGCGACTATCGTTGCTACGGGCTGCCCAGCAATTTGCGCTGGGAGGAGATCCGGCGGCGGCTGCAGGCGGGCGGCGAGGAGCTCGCCTCGATCATGAGCTGGATCAACGGTGCGCTGACCGGCCTGAACATGGCGCTGCACGACACCTTCGACATCTCGCCCTACAGCGCCGAGGACATTCTTCCCGTGCTCGTGCTGGAAATGTGCGAGTCGAATCCGGATTGGCCCCTGCACGCCGCCATTCTGGAACTCGCCCATGTGTTCGCACCATTCCGTGCGCGGACCGACGCGCAGAGCGTGGTGCTGATGATTGACAGCCAGCGGCTGAGGATGCGCCAACCCGCCCTTCGGCTGCTGCAGTCCGCGCTGGCCGTGCGCGGCTTCCTGCCGCAGACGGCGGTCGGGGGGCGCGACGGCGAATTGCTGCGCAAGGCCTTGCTTGCATTTCAGCATTCCGAGGATCTGCCGCTCAGCGGCTTGCCGGATCTGCCCACATTCTCCCGGCTTATGCAGCCGCCGTCGCGTGTCGGAGGAGCATAGCATGGCCATGTCGGGTGCGTTGCTGACCTCTTCCCGCATTCCTCCCGCTGTGAAGCCGTTCTGCCCGGCGGTACGCCGCTTCGTCGGCGCCGTCGTATTGGCCTTGCCGCTCATGCTGGGCGGCGTCGCACAAGCAGCCGACGGACAGGGTAATTTCGCCCTTCGCGGTGCCGGCGCAATGCCCTGTACGCAGGTCGTGCAGCGCGTTGATGCGCGGGCGCCGGACGTCGCGCAGTTCGTCGCATGGACGGACGGCGCCCTTTCCCTCGCCAATCGCCTGGAACGCGACACCTTCGATCTGATGCCCTTCGACAATCCGGCCGGCCTGGTGACGGTGATGGCGTTGAACATCTGCCGTGCCAACCCGCAGGTCCTGTTCGGCGCGGCAGTGGTGCAGGTTCTTGAACTGCTGAAGCCGATGCGGGTCCGGCAGTCGGCGCGGCCGGTTACGATCACCGTGGGCGAGGCGAGCGTCGCCCTGCGTCCAGAGACGATCCGCCTGGTGCAGACGCGTCTGCGCGCACTGAACCTGATGACTGCGGGCGCCAGCGGCCAGTGGGGCCCTGCCTCCCGCGCGGCGATCAAGCGCTTCCAGGAAAGCCGGAATCTACGGCAGACAGAAATCCCGGATCCGGACACCGTCATCCAGCTCTTTCTTCGTCGTTGACGCTTCACGCACCATGCCGCCAGCACAGCCCCACCTGATGCCGCCCCGCAGGCGCGGCGGCGCCGTTGGCGGCGCGTCGCTCTGCCGGCGTGCGTTCGGCGCGGCCCTGCTCGCAATGGTCGCGGCACCCCGGGCGTTCGCCCAACGGCGCTTGGCGGACGAGGTGTTTCTCTCGCTCGAGGAGGCGGAGGCGCCTCCGACACCCAGGCTCCGGTTTCGGCTGAGCGACGAAGCCGTGATGGATGCGTTCCTGCAAGCGACGCTAGGCGAGGGCGACCGCGCGGCGGCGCACTTCCATCCGTGGATGGGCCCGGTGCGTCCCTTGGTTCTCGGCTCCGTCAACGCGGGCGAGCGGCTGCTGTTGGGTGGCCTGCTGGACTGGCTGCGTCATGCGACGGGGGTGGCGGTCGAACTTCCGGGCGCCGAACAGGCCACGCTCGGCGTCCTGTTCAGCGACCGGCCTGCAGAGGATCTTGCCGGGCACTTCTGGGACAAGGCCGGCGCGGCCTTCTTCCCGACGCCGGATGCGCTGCGCGCGGGCCTCCCCGATGGCGCGGGGTGCTTCTTCGTGCGTGGACAGGGCGCCGGCAAAGGGCTGCTGGCGGTGCCCGGAGGAGTGCCCCTGGAGGCTTTGCCCTGCCTCTCCCGGATGTTGCTCGGCCTCATGGGGCTGCGCCATCCCCTGCCGGCGGACCTGCCTTCCGTGCTGTCTTCGGCGGCCATCGCCGTGGAACCGACGCCGCTCGATCGGCTTCTGGTCGCGCTCTGCGTTGATCCGGCGCTGCGGCCCGGAATGGCGGAGGCCGATCTGCGCGCGGTGCTGCCCCCCCTGATCGCTCGCCACCGCATGTGGCACGGGTTCGACCCTCTCGCGGACCAGGCCGACCTGTCTGCCGACATGGGGGATGGCGATGTCTTCGCTCCAAGCGCCGAGCGGGCTCTGCGGGCCTTCGCCGCTGCAGCGGTTCCGGGCGACGATGCGCGGGGGGGCCTGGTGCGCTGGCCCGCGGGGGCGGAGGTGCCCGTTCGCTTGCTTGGGCGCATCACGGCGCCGATGCAGGCGCAGCTCATGTGGATGCTCGACTGGGTCGCTGCCGCGACGGGATTGAAGCTGCGCGCTGCGCGGCACCCGCGCGAGGACGGGCTCACCTTGGCTTTCGCGCCAACGCTTGAGCGACTTTGGGACGAGCATGGGCCGTCCGTGGCCTCGTTCTTCGCGAACGACCGGGGCCGCTTTGATGCAGCCATCGCCATGCCCGGCGTGGCGGCCGAAGGCGCGCTTACGCTGATGCACCACACGGTGCCGACCGGGACCCTGGTGCGCACATTGAGCCTTGTCGCGACGGATGGTTCGCCGGCCGCCACCTTGCGTCGGCTCAGCCGGGAGATGCTGCGCGCCCTCGGCCTGCGTGGTGCCGGCTTCGAGATCGGCCACAGCCTGTTCGACGCGCGCATCCTCGCCTTTCAGCCGAGCGCGCTGGACGAGCGTGTGCTGCGCCTGGCCTACGCGGAAGCGATGCGGCCTGGCATGGCGCCTGCCAGCGCAAAGGACCACGCGGCGCGTCTGCTTCGCGGCCCGTCCGGCACGAACAGCAGCCAACCCTTGTATGATCCTGGAGAACAAAAATGAGCCAGTCCTTCACGCCCACGGCCGACCTCGCGCTCATCAGCGACGGCACTGTCGTCAGTACCGTGGCCAGCTTCACGGGGCTGGATCTGACGGCGAATGATGGTCTTGACGGCTATCTCGCCACCCTGCCGGCTGGGACGACGGTCACCTACAGCGTCGACAATATCCGCCTGGAGAACCCGGCGCTCGGCGTCGTCAGTGCGTCGCTCGGCCCGGTTTCTGGCGCGTCGCTCGACACGGCGTTCACGCTGACCACCACCGGCTCCACGATTAGCGCATTGCTGTTCGATTACACGCTGACCTTCAGCGGCGGAGCTGAAACTTGGACGTCTGATGTCACGACGGTCACTGTCCACCGGGTGATGTCCAGCGGCGCGGGGAACACCATCTCGCTGCCAACCGGCAATACGGGCCTGGGCCTGTACGACTTCTCCTGGATCAGCGCCAAGGGTGGCAGCGATCGCGTCACGGGCGGAAATGGCGCGGACAAACTCCAGGGCGACGCAGGCGCGGATACGGTCGTGGGCGGCGTGGGAGACGACGTCCTGAACGGCGGCGCCGGGACGGACCGCCTCGAAGGGGGGCTCGGCCGCGATCTGCTGATCGGCGGCGCCAACAATGACCGGTTCGTGTTCAGCGGCGATGCCTCGGTCGGGACGGAGCCGGAGGATTTTCTGTCGCAGGATGCCAGTGGCCGCCGGGACCGGATCGCGGACTTCACGAACGGCGACAAGATCGACCTCACCGGTCTGACGCTCTCGGGTGGCACGCCACCGGCTCAGCTCTTTTTCGGCCAGACACCTGGCCCCTACCGGGTTTGGATTGACCAAGGCACCGCGGAAGAGGGGGCGGCGGGGTTCCGCATCATCCGCATCGACACGGACGGCGATTCGGTGGCCGACGTCGCGATCGAGGTGGGCGGCAGCGGCACACTTGACATCAACGCCTTCGAAGGCGTGCAGGAGTTCGTCAACACCCCCGCCACGATCGGGGGCGACACCGCCGCGACGACGCTGGAGGACAGCACCACCAGCGCGTCCGGCACGCTTACGATCACGGACCCGGATCCGGGCGAAGCGGTGTTCGAGACGGTGGCGCAAGCCGCGCTGGCCGGCCTCTACGGCGACTTCACCTTCGATGCCCAGACGGGCGCATGGACCTACACCCATAATGCGGGCGCGCAGGCCGCGAATGTTGGCGCGCCGTTGACCGACACGCTCACGGTGACCTCGCTGGACGGCAGCACGCAGCAGGTCATCGAGATCACCATCGACGGCCAGAACGACGCGGCGGTCGTGACCGGCGACGACCTCGGCGATGTTGCCGAGGCCGGCGGCGTGGCGAACGGCACGGCGGGGACCTCGCCGGCGACGGGCGACCTGAACCACACGGACGTGGACGACGACGACGACGCGTGGACGGCGGCGACCCTCGGCGGCAGCTACGGCTCGCTGACGATCG
>CAYNRF010000036.1:0-21274 GCA_964399525.1 uncultured Phycisphaeraceae bacterium
CCATGCAGGGGCAGTCGCTCGACGCCGTCATCCTCGTCGGCGGCGCGACCCGCATCCCGCTGGTGCGCGCCAAGGTCGGGGCGTTCTTCGATCTTGAGCCGTACACCGCGCTGGATCCGGATCAGGTCGTGGCCCTCGGCGCGGCCGTGCAGGCCTCGATCCTGTCGGGTGCGACGAAGGGCTCGCTGCTGCTGGACGTCATCCCGCTCTCGCTGGGCGTCGAGACCGTCGGCGGCGCGGTTGCCAAGCTCATCGTCCGCAACAGCCCCGTGCCCGCCCGCGCCATGGAGCGTTTCTCGACCAGCGTCGACGGGCAGACCAACGTCAAGCTCCACATCCTCCAGGGCGAGCGGGAGATGGCCGCCGACTGCCGCAGCCTGGGCACCTTCGAACTCAAGGGCATCCCGCCGATGCCCGCCGGCATCCCCAAGCTGGAGGTCACGTTCCTGGTCGACGCCAACGGCGTGCTGACCGTGTCGGCGGTCGAACAACGCTCGGGCAAGCGGGCCGGCGTGCAGATCATCCCCAACCACGGCCTGACCCCGGACGAGGTCGACCGCATCGAGGCCGAGAGCGTCACCCACGCCCGCGCCGACATGCAGCGTCACCGCGTGGTCGACCTGATCACCAATGCCAAACTCGACCTGAAGTGGATCGGCGAGCGCCTGGCCCGGCACGCGTCCCAGCTGACCGAGGCGGAGCGTGCCGCTCTGGAGCAGGCGATCGCCGAGCTGCGCGGCTATGTCGACCGCGCCCAGGCCGACTGGACCAGCGTCGATCCCAACGCGTTCTACCGGGCCAAGGACACCCTCGACCGGGCGAGCATCCGCCTGCAGGAGGTCGGCATCGCCGCCTCGCTGCGGGCGGACGAGAAAGCCTGATTTTCTCGGACCCTGCGCCCGACTTTCGCCCCCGCCCGGCCGGCCCCGCTGAGCCGGCCCGTTCCCGGGGCCGATGACAGGTGGATGCGTTCCCACCGCCTGCTGCCGCTGTTGGTTCTGCTGCTGTCCGTGCCCACCCAGGCCGCCGAGTACTTCGTGCGCGTCGGCGGGAACAACGCCAACCCCGGCACCTCGCCCGCCCTCGCGTGGGCCACCCTCTCCCACGCCGCCCGCCAGGTCGGCGCCGGGGACACCGTGTACGTGGGCGCGGGCGTCTTCACGGGCCAGGTCGCCGTCCCCCAGAGCGCGGGCAACCCGGGAGAGCCCATCCGCTTCATCGCCGACACGACCGGCCAGCGCACGGGGGACGCCGGATCGGTCACCCTGCGCCACACGTCCGGGCTGGTGCACCTGAGCAACAGCCACACCGTCCACTTCATCGGATTCCGGATGGAGAACACCTCGGGCAACGCGCTGTACAACGGCGTGTCGAGCCAGGTCGTGCTGGAGGACTGCGTGATCGTGTCCGGCGGGGCGGGCGTCCACGGCGGCAACCGGACCTCCTGGACCATCCGCGGCACGAGCATCACAGCCGCCGCAGGGCACGCCGTCTATCTCGAAAACGCCACGCTCGATATCGCAGACTCCGTTCTCAGCGTGTCGGCGGGGTCATCCAGCCCGCTCTTCGCCGGCCGGCGTTCGTCGGTGACCGTCGACCGCGTCAGCCTGTTCGGCGGCGGCCACGGACTCTATCTCGACGGCGGCGCCCTGACGATGACCAACACCGTGCTGGCGGGCAACACCGCCAACGGCCTCCACATCGCGGGCGCTCCCGCCACGACCCTGATCCACTGCACGATCCACGCCAGCGGGCAGGACGCCATCTACGCGGGCGGCGGCACGCTCACCGTGCACAACACCATCTTCAGCAACCCGGGCCGCTACGCGCTCTTCGCCGCAGGAGCGACCATCACCGAATCGCACAATCTCTTCCACGGCTGGGGTCTGCAGATGACCTACGGCTACATCCCGCCGGCCCCGGTCCTCGGCGATCCGATGTTCGTGGACGCGGCCGCGCAGGAGTTCGGCGTGCGGCGGGGCTCGCCCGCCCGGGACGTCGGCATGGTCGCCGACGGGCACACCACCACCGACCGGGTCGGCGGCGTCCGCCCCCAGGGGTCCGGCTGGGATATCGGTGCGTACGAGGGCACGGGGCTGAGCCGGACCGTCTACGTGCGGACCAACGGCTCGGACACCAACAACGGGCGGGCGCCGGGCCGCGCCTTCCGCACGATCCAGCGGGCCGTCGCCGAGGCGACCGAGCCGGGCTACACCATCTATGTCGGTCCCGGCACCTACGCCCAGGCGGTGCAGATCGGCGTCAACGCCGGGGCCGCCGCCGTCAGCGGCACGGCCGACGAACCCAACCGGCTCATCGCCGACACGTCCGGGGCACGCACCGGCGACAGCCCCGGCCCGGTCGTGATCTCGGGAAACAACCGGGCCATCGGCCGCGGGCTGTTCGTCAGCGGGCGGTCGCACTGGCACGTGGAGGGATTCCGCTTCACGGGCCACGGGTCGACCGCGGTGCAGGCCTCCTCCGGCGGCGTCACGCTCGTAGGCTGCACCATCGACGTGCCCCGCCAGTACGGCGTCCTGACCTCGGGCGCCGCCCCGTCCGCGGTGTTGGGGTGCACCTTCAGCTTCGACGCCGCTTCCGGCCACACGGTGGTGATGCGGCTGGACAACGGCGGTTCCTCGACCCTGCGGATCGAGGACAACCGCATGCACCACACCGGCGTCGAGTACCTGGCCACCGGCTACCGCACGGTGGTGCCCTCCACTTTCAACGCGGCCAACACCTGGCGCTACGGGATCTACGCGTCCGGATCCAACAACCCCTCCGGATCCGTGATCATCCGCAACAACATCATCTCCGACAAGTACGTGGGCATCTACGGCATCAGCAACTCGTCCGGCCCGCTCGTGATCGCCAACAACACGATCACCGGCTGCTCGTTCTCGCTCTACTCATCCGGGGCGCCCGCCGGCTCCGTCGTCGCCAACAACATCCTGTCCAGCAGCTACTACGGCCTGTGGGGGGACGGGCAGATCCCGGTGCGGGCCCTGTGCGAGCACGACATCACCTACGACATGAACCGCCTGGCCCGCCCCAACCTGCCGGCCGAGGTCATCACGTCCGATCCGCGTCTGGCCGACCCGGCCGCAGGCGTCTTCGCCCTGATCGCCGGCTCGGCCTGCATCGACGCCGGCGTCCCGGACGGCGCCCCCGAGGCGGACGCCGCCGGCAACCCGCGTCCGGCCGACGGCGACGCCGACGGCGTGGCGGCCCACGACCTGGGCGCGATGGAGGACGTCATCGGCCGCGAACGGATCCGCGTCGTCCGCTGGCGCGAGGTCTCGCCGCTCGGCGAGGAGTGAACCCGGACGCCCGTCCCCGCCGACAAAGATCGAACTCACCTGTCCGTTCGTCGGGTGCTCCAGCGGGTGATCCTCAAGAAGTTCCAACAACCGCGACCAACGGTTGGGTTGCGCGGTACGGCATTATTTCCACGGTCTCAGAACACCCACCCGACTTCATCGTCTTCCTGGACAGGATCCACCATTCCTCCGCGTACGGGGGCGGGGGCGATGAGTCGCACCCTGAAGTCCGAAATGGTCGTTTGCAAAGCCCGCTCTCCGCTCGCGGGCAGCATTTCAGCCGCCAGGCCGATCCGGTTTCCCCAACTGACCTGGGGCAGCGGCGCATCACCCTGGAAGACCCGCTCGCCGTCGGCGAAGATCTCAAGGCTCTCACCATTGACCACCACGCGGAGCTTGACCGGGCTCCCGAGCTGTCCGGCCAGTCTCACTTTCTTGATCGGGGCTCTGTACGAATATTCCACGTACAGTTCTTGCTGACCAACGGCGATCCGAGTGAATCCTTCGTTCCGTGGCTTGTAGGGTCGCAGTCCGACGACGATCCCGGCTTTGGCGAAACCAGGTTGGATCGTCGCTTCCACCTCGTAATGCCCCGAGACCGGCAGATCGAAGACCCCGACGGCGGTTCTGTGGAAGTACCACTGCTCACGGTACATCCGCACACCCGCGGCTGAGACCGGTTCGAACACACCCTGCAACACCCGGAACCCGGAGAGCCCGTCGGCAAATCCGAGGTCCAGCCACTCACCGGTTGCGAGTTGCCTGGCCCGATCAGCAGCAAGAATCCGCTCGGCGATCGCGGCGTGCGCTTGTGGATCGGTGTTCGGGTCCACGAGTTCGGCGGCGCTGCGCCAGAAATCGGCGGCGGACGTCCAGTCGCCGATGCCCTCGGCTGCGTCGGCCAAAGTTGCCATAGGCCTCGCCGGCGTGTCGTACGCCAGCAGACGCGGCGCGTACGGCGTGTGATGCCGCAGCCAAGAGCGACGCAGCCAGAACTCGACTTCACCGCCATTCTCGCGCAGCAACGCAGCCGCGGCGGGCCTGCGCCCGGTGGCCTCAAGCAGGTTGATCAGTGCATGCCGGACTTCCTCTGCACGCTCAGGCGGCGGGTCCGCGGCCAGGCAGCTCTCCAACGCGTCCTGGACGGCGTCGATCAGCTCCCGATCGTTCCACACACTCTCCCTGCCGATCTCGGTCACGAGAAAGCGCACCGCCTGGTACGCCTCGATCGGTGCATCGGTCGCCACCAGATCCCGTGCCGCACAGCGAAGGGCAAAGCGCCTCAACTCGTCAGGATCACCGCCCCATCTCTGCAGCAGCGCGGCCCGCATCCGTCCGAACGCCGGACGGAAGTCCGGCTGGGCGGCCTGCACCCGGGCGAACCAGTCGCGGCTGTGCTCGCCGGGGAGTCTTTGTCCGCCGAGGACCACGGACATCATCATCGCGGCCGGCTCGGGGCACGCCGGCTCCTGCTCGTGCGCCGCAACGAGCTTCGGACGGGCCCGCTCCAGCAGACCCGCGGCGATGCGCATGCTCTCCTCGCGCGGCCGGTGACTAAAAAGTGAACTGCGATTCTCCCAGGCAAGACGGGTCAATCGCGATCCGATTACGGCGTTGGCCAGCCAGGGATCGGCGGGAGGATCTGATTCCAGGCGTTTCTCCAGTTCCTGCAGTTGCGCCTGGCTGAAACTCATCGCGGCCCGGAAGAGCGCGTTGTACATGCGTCGCTTCTCATCAACGTCCAGACCAGGACGGCGCATCGCGTTGGCCGTCGCTTCGATCGCAATTTCCGTGATGGCCTTGCGTTCATTGGTTGGCCCGGTGATCATCGAGGCGGCGATCGCGGCGATACGTTCCTCGGGCAAGCCATTCGCACGAACGGCGCGAAGGTCGGACTCCACGTCGGTCAATCGATGCCCCGGTATCGAAAACCACGCGTTGAGCACGGCCTCGTGCACCAGCAGGCGGACCAGCGGATCGTCACACGCCAGAACCAGCGGCGTGATCGACTGCGCATGTCGCCAGGTGGCGCGACTCGGGAAGTCCTGCTCCTGTTCCGGCTCGACAAAGGCGCGGGCCGCACTGTCAAAGAACAGATTCACCGCCAAGAGCGTCTCGGCGTCCAGTTCCTTGAGCGGGTAGGCAGCGAGAACTGCGCGCTCAACCGCGATCTGATCCTCTCGGACCTGCGCGCCCGTCTTCAGACCCGCCAGCGCGGGCTCGCCGTGACCGGGCGCGGCGGGCATTGCAATAAAAAGGAGAAAAAAAACCGTGAGAAAGCGTATTGACATGGGCTCAAGATACCCGCTGATCGCCCACGCGGCAACCTTTGGACGGCGTTCATGATCTGGGGGCGAGCCAATTAGCGCTGCGGGATATGCCTCGCTGCAGTACCGTGGCGTGCGGATGGAGGTCTTGGACGACCAGGTGCCGCTGCCAAAGGACCTCGCGCCGTGGTGGGAGACGAGCCATGGAGCGCATGAGGATGGACCCGGCGCTGGGTCCTCACTCCTTGTTGAGCGAACGGACTCGGATGTTGGCTACACGCGACAGAAAACGGGAACGATCGGTACGCGAGATCGATCCTGGCTCTTGGCCCACGCCGACCCGGATGCCCGATTGCAGATAGTTGGTCGGCGCATTCCCGGTATGTCGGAGTTCGTCGCCGATGAATACTGAGAGTTCACCATCCATGACCCTGACTCGGACTCTCTGAGTTTCGCCGGTTCCTTCCGGAGCGGAAATATTCACGGTGCGGGTGTCGTAGGACGATCCGACGCGGACGGATCGCCCGAACCAGGAAATGGTGTTGTACCGGTCGTTCCGGGTCTGGTACTCGCTCCATCCGACGATGACGTGGGCATGACCGGTCGGACGGTCAAACTCGATCTCATAGTTGTCAGTGAGTTCGAGATCGAACAGGACAGTTGCCAGCCCGGGAATGTCCCGAGACGTGCGATCAAGACCGATTGTGCTTTCGTCAACGATCTCGGCTTCGCCTGCCACAAGCACCAGTCCGGTCATGCCGACTTGGAAATCCAGATCGACCCATTCACCCGTGGCGAGAGCGGCCGTACGTTGGGCTCGGACGAGGCGCGTGCGAACGGCCTGATGAGCGAGAGGATCCTCGAGTTCGTCAATCTCCGAAAGGGCGACTGTCCAGTCTCGTGCGGCGGACGCCCAGTCTCCCAGCTTCTCCGCCCTGTCTGCAATCTCGGCCCGGGCTCGACCGGCGGAGTCGAACGGGAGCAGTTCGGGCCCGTACGGACGATGCGGACGGTCCCAGGTCCGCAGGCGATGCGCACTAACTTCTCCGCCGATTGCCCGGAGATGTCTCGCGGCTTCGCGGATGCGTCCGGTCTGGGCGTCAATCTCCAGCAGGCACGATCGTAAATAGCTTGGGTGCGCGATCGAGTCATTATTGAGTTGCAGACGTTCGATCGCAGACCGCACCGCTGATACGAGCTCGTCATCACTCCAGATTCTCGCTCCAACCTCCGACTCAAGAGAGCGGAGTCCCAAGAATGCCTGGAGTCCGACGGACGCCGGGCTGCGATCAGGTTGCGCGCACCAGAGCGTGAAATCACGCAAACGTTCCGTCGACCCACCCCAGCGCGGGAGTAGCGATATGCGCATAGCGACGTACGCCGGCTCGAAGTCCGGCTGCGCCTCGTATGCCTTGATGAACCACAGCTTCTCTGTCTCTCCGGGTTCGCCCAGACCACCCCTCACCACGCCGATCATCCCCGTCGCCGCTTCGGGACAGGCCGGGTCAGCGGCATGCGCAGCCAGAAAGTATTCGCGGGCTTTGCTCAAATGACGCTCGAGCGATGCAAACTGCTGGGGCGTTGTCTGGCTGGCCCAGCGGTTCCCACGCGCGTTCCAGGCTCGCCGGGATTCGAGTTCACCCAATACGACTCCCATCACCCATTGATCTTCCGGCGGATCCGCGTCGAGTTGCTCAAGCAGGCTATCGATCATGGGACTCGTAAGAATGAAGACCGCCTCCTTCATGATCATGCCCGCGCGCCGCTTGGCGAGTCGGTCAGGGTAGGGCGCGCGGATGGCCTCAGCGATCAGCTCCACCGCCAGGGTCCGTGCTTCGGCCGCACGTTCCCGGTGTTCTGAGCGATCGACGTAGTACGCGACCGCCATGAGGTAGGCCAGGCGTGGAACCTCCATCCCGCGCTCGCGGAGTTGCAGGACCGCGTCGGTCATGCTCGGCGCTTCATCCAACGCCCATTGCCAACCGGTGTGCCCCGCTTCCTGCGCTAGCGACCGGACGAGCGGGTCTGGATGGAAGACAAACTCCTCCTTGTGGTGGGCGATCGCGTGGCGGTGCCGATTGAGGCTCGGAAAATCACCGGCGCTCGGCGGAAACCCGAACGCGTCCGCCGCCCCTGCGATTATGGCGTCTGTCAGGGCGGTCTCTTCTTTGGTGGCGTCTGGAGTTCGCACCGCTTGGAGCGCAGCCTGTTCGGCCGCGAGGCGGGCAGCACGGACCTCAACCTCTCGAACCGGGTCCGGCGCGGCGAGGAGTGGCAGCATGAGGAGGCAGACGGGGGCAGTCAGAGCGAATGACATGGTTCGCAGGATAGCGAACCGCGTTGCCGACGCCATGCCTCATGATCACATGTCATCGAAACAGCGCACAAATGCGGTCATTCGCGGCGGAACATCTTAACAAGAAGGAACTTATCGCTGCATGTCCAGCAGCACCTTGATCCCCTCGCCGGAGATCATCGTCTCGAACGCCTTCCTGTAGTCCGCCATCGCGAACTCGTGGGTCACGATGTCTTCCAGTTCCAGCCGCCCGGAGACCAGCAGCTTTTCCATCTGGTACCAGGTGTCCCACATCTTGCGGCCGTTGATGCCCAGCACGGTGCAGCCCTTGAAGATGATGTGGCTGTTGAAGTCGAAGGTCACCTGCTTGGCCGGCAGACCGAGCAGGGCCGCGGTGCCGCCGTTGCGCAGCGTGCGGAAGCCCTGGTCCATGGCCGAGGGCGCGCCGGACATCTCCAGCAGCACGTCCACCCCCTCGTAGGTCTCGCGGCGCACCTGCCGGATCCAGGCGTCGTCGCGTGCGTCGAAGGCCTCGGCCGCGCCCAGCTTTCTGGCCAGCGCCAGGCGGGGCGGGTTGACGTCGGTGCAGTAGATCCGCGCCGCGCCCGCGGCCCGGGCCACCGTCACCGCCATCAGCCCGATGATCCCCACGCCCGAGATCAGCACGGTCTTGGCCGAGACACCCGCCGCCATCACGGTGTGCACGGCGTTGCCCAGGGGGTCCATGATCGCCGCGTGCCTGTCCGGGATGTCCTTGTGGATCGGCCACACGTTGGTCTCGGGCACCACGATAAAGTCCGCAAAGCACCCGTCGCGGTCGATGCCGAAGATCGTCGTGTCGCTGGCGATGTGCGCGTTGCCGGTGCGGCTGTTGTAGTCCGCCCCGGCCGTCATGTGCCCCTCGGCCGACACCCGCAGCCCGGGCTGCCACTGGGTCACCCCCACGCCGACCTTGTCGATCACACCGACGAACTCGTGCCCGGTGATGATCCCCACCGGGACCCGCGAGGCGGACCAGTCGTCCCATTCCCAGATGTGCCGGTCGGTCCCGCAGATGCCCGCCTTGGACACCTTGATCCGCACCTCCCGCGGCCCCGGCTCGGGGATCGGCCGGTCCGAAACCAGCTGCAGCTCCGGGCCCGCGTGGTGCTTGATGAGGCCGCGCATCGTGCCGCGGGCGGTGGGGGAGGCGGCGGGGCTGGCGGCGGGGGAGGTCGGCATGGGGGCGGGTCCGATCTGGGGTATAAACATCAGGAGAGGCGGCTGTCGGGCTGGCGAGCCCCCGCCCGGGAGCGGATGTGCAAGCCGTCCGGGGTGGATTGCGTTCATATTGTGGATTGGTCGGACCGGCCGATCAACAAAGTCCGGTGCCGGCCGTATAAAGAAGGCAGGCTCCGGCGCCCCTCGGAGGGGGCGTTCGGCTTGGGAAACTGCTTGTCCAAGCCGGCACCGAGCGGCGGAATCTGTCAGGGAGCCCGGGATCGATGAGTCGGACGGCCGCCAGCGCGGGTTCATTTCTGTATCTGGCCAACAAGCCGGGCGGCGGCCGCACGGTCGGCATCCGCCGCGCCCGCTCCGAACGGGCCCTCGCCGAGCAGCTCCGGCGCGACCGCCAGGTCCTCCGCCGGACGTGGAAGCTGCCCGTGTCGCCGGGCGGCGACGGGTACTTCAACCTCAAGGACCAGGAAGCCCTCAACACCCAGTTGGCCCAGCTGCTCTCCCGCGGCGTGCCCCTCGTCGACGCGCTCGAAGTGGCCGCCACGGTGGTGGGGGCCAAGTCGGCCGACCGGGTCCTGCGCATGCGCGACGCCGTCGCCTCGGGCAGCTCGTTCGCCGAGGCCTGCCAGAGCGTGGGCGCCTTCGACGAGGTCGCCATCGCGGTCTATCGCGCGGGCGAGCGCACGGGCGACCTGGCCGGTTCCTCCGCCCAGCTCGGCGAGAACGCCCGGCGCGTCCGCCTCGTGGCGGGCAAGGCCGTGACCATGCTGATCTATCCGGTCATCGTGCTGTCCATCGCGGCCGCGGCGGTGCTGGTGCTGCTGACCATCGTCGTGCCCATGATCGGCAACGCGATGATCTCCGCCGGCGTGGACCTGCCGGGGTTCACCAGGGTCGTGCTCGGCCTGGGCATGTTCATCCGCACGAACGCGATCATCCTCGCGGCGGTGATCGTGGCGGCCGTTGTCGTCTGCATCGCCGGACGGTCTGTCGTCGGCGCGATGCTGATGGGCGTGGTGCGCCGCCTGCCGGGCGTGAAGGCCGTCATCAAGCACCAGGAACTGGCCCGGTTCTTCTCGGTCATGGGCGCGATGACCCGCTCGGGCATCCCGCTGGCCGACGCGCTGGCCGTGAGCACCAAGGCCATCGGTGACAAGGACATGGCCCGCGACCTGACCCGCCTGCGCTCCCGCCTGATCGAGGGCGGCGTGTTCCGCACGCTGGTGGAGAAGGTCGAGAGCCTGCCCCAGGCCACCCGCCGCCTGCTGATCGCCGCCGACCAGGGCGGCGAGCTGGACTCGGCGTTCAACTCGCTCGCCGAGGACCACGCCAACGAGGTCGACACCCGGACCGGCCGCCTGATGGCCGTGCTCGAGCCGCTGCTGATCGTCGTGCTGTTCCTGGTGATCGGCACGGTGATCATCTCGGTGATGCTGCCCATGCTGTCCGTGACCAGCCAGGTGATGTAGAAGGTGGATGCAAGATTCGGATCCCCGGGCCCGTTGTGCCCGACGCAAGGAGAAGCCATGACGAACCGCAACAGAATGCTGACCGCCCGCCCGGGCTTCTCGCTGATCGAGATCACCGCGGTGATCCTGATGATCGGCATCCTCGCCGCCGCGGCGGCGGTGGCGATCCTGCCGCAGGTCAACAAGGCCCGCGTGAACACGACCAAGAACTCCATGCGCACGGTCAAGACCCAGATCAACAGCTACATGGTCGAGCACGCCGCCCCGCCCAGCTCGCTGCAGGTCCTGATCGGCCAGTACCTCGAGCAGGGCTCGGACCAGGACGCCTGGGGCACGCCGCTGTTCTACCGCGTCACCACCGGCGCCGCCCGCCCGTACGAGCTGGTCAGCGCGGGCCCCGACCGCGACTTCGCCACGCCCGAGGACAACCTGGACCTCTGGACGCTGGACCAGCCGGACTGACATGACCCCGACCCGCCCCCCCCACACCGTCCCGTGCCCGGCCGTCCGAGGCGGGCCCTCCGCCCGTCCGGGCGTGACCTTTCTCGAGGCGGTGCTCGGGGTGGTGCTGCTGGCGCTGGTCACCGCGTCGCTGGCCTCGTCCGTGTCCTTCATGCAGCGATCCCACGCCCGGCTCGAGCGCCGCCTGGCCGCCGCCGAGCTGGCCAACCGCCTGATCCTCCAGTTCATCGACGACCGCGAATCGCTGCCCAGCCCCTCGCTCCCGCTCGAGTACGGCACGCACCTGTTCCGCTGGTCGCTGGAGGAGCAACGCGTCCGCTTCGTGACGCGCACCCCTGCCTCGACCAGCGCGGTTTCCGCCGGTGTCGGCTCGGGCGTGTCGCTGGATCGCGTCCAGCTGGTGATCATCCGCGTCTGGCTCGCCCCGGAGTCCGGCGGCGCGATGATGTACAGCCCGGACATCCCCGGCGTGGTGATCACCCGGCTCGTCGACCCGCTGGCCTTCTCCAATCCCGACTCGCTCCAGAGCCTGCTCGAGCAGCCCGACGGGATCGAGCGCCTCATGAACCTGTTCAGCGACATGGACCCGGCCGCACCGGGCGGGGGCAACCCATGAACACGACCCGCCGCGGCTTCTCGATCATCGAAACCGTGCTGGCCATCGTCGTCGGCGGCCTGGTCATGCTCGGCTGCGTGTCGGTCTTCCTGGCCACCAGCCGGGCCGAGCGCGCCTTCGGCCAGCGGTACCAGCGGACCAGCGAGCTGTGGACCACCCAGCTCGCGGTGCGCCGCGCTTTTCTGCAGCTGCTGATGGAAGAGCAGGCCGCCGCCCCGCTGTCCCCGCAGGCCTCCACGCAGCCCGCCGCCCGGCCGCGGCTGATCCTCGAGCCCGACCTGGGGGCGCCCGCCGACGCGCAGGGCGCCCGCCCGCACCGCTTCGAGATCACCGTCGCCCGTTCGCCGGTGCCCTCGATCCTCGGCTCGCAGTTCGGCTCATGGCTCGTCGAGTCCGACCGCTCCAACTCGCTCGATTTCGCCTCGCAGGACATCGCCTCGGGGGCCATCCGCGGCGTGTTCGAGCTGCGACCCGCGGGCGCGCGCGAGCTGATGATGGTCAACCTGGGGCTGAGCGACCCGGACCCCGCGCTCGAGCGTCGCATGCGCACCGACCCGCCCGAGGGGTGGACGCTCTGGTGGCGACCGATCCTCAGCACGGAGCTGGCCGAGCTCGAGGCGGGCGGCGTCCCGCGCGCAGATACCAGCGGCTCATCGGAAGAAATCCGCACCCGCCTGGCGGGCGCCATCCCGGTGCTCACCGGCATCGACACGATGGCCTGGCGCATCTTCAAGAGCGACCAGATGGTCACCGAGTACGCCGCCTCCACCATCCCCGACCTGCCCGCCTACGCCCAGCTCGAGATCCTGCTGCTCAACGGCCAGTACGCCAACTGGCTCTTCGAGGTCGGCTGGACCAGCGGCGAAGATCCGACCACCGCCGACGGCAGCGCCACCGACCCGGCCAACCCGGACAACCCCGGCAACCCGAACGCGCCCGGCAACCCCGCCGGACCCGGCGCCCCGGGCGCTCCGGGCAACCCCGCCGGCCCCGGCCGCCCCGGACGACCGGGCGGGCTTCGCCCGCCCAACACCACCATCGACGTCGGCGGCGGCAATCGCGAGGGCAACCGCAACGGGAGCGATCGTCCGTGAACGCATCACCCCCCATCCCGCGCCGCGGCGGGTTCGTCATGCCGCTGGTGCTGCTGGCGCTGGTCGTCGTCGGCCTGGGTGTCGGCGTGTCCATGTCGCGGTTCGCCGCCGAGACCCGTGTCGTCGAACGCCAGCTGCGGGCCTATCACGAGCACCACGCGGGCATGGGACTCCAGGAGGCCATCGGGGCCTGGCTCAAGCAGCAGACCGGACGCGCCATCGCGGACCTGCTCGATCCCGTCAGCGGGCACGCGATGGACATCGAACTGGCCGACGGCTCGATCGTCTCGGTCTACCTCCGCGACGGCCAGGGCACGGCGCTGGCCGACCTCTCCGCCCTGCCCGCGGCCCAGGTGGACGAGGCGGGCGTCATCCTCCGCAACCTGGCCACCTCCCTGCGGGCCGACGAGTTTCTCCGCCTGACACGCTCCGTCGGGCCGTCCTCGGTCTCGGTCAACTCCGCCTCCGAGCAGGTCCTCCGGGCCGTGTCGCTGACCATTTCCCCCGACCGCGGCGAGGACCTGGCCAACGAGATCATCCGCACCCGCGCCCGCTCGGGCGTGGTCTCCCGCCAGGACATCACCACGGCGGTGAACTCCGCCGGGCTGACCAACGAGCAGCGGGTCCAGGCGCTCCGGCTCTTCGCCACCGACGTCGAGCTGTGGGCGATCATCGTCGAGCTCCGGGGCGGCCGCGGCCTGGACCGGGGACGCCTGCTCTCCCGCTACGGCGGGCTCGCCCGGCTGCGGGTGGGCGCCACCGGCCGGCGCGGCGCCACTTCGGCCAGCAATGCGTCCGAACTCGGGTCGTTCCTCACCTGGAGGGATCTCGGCGTCGATTCAGACGGCTTCGACCTCAGCGACCTCGACGAGCGGTGACGCGATAAACTCCCCCCGAGATTCCCCATGCCCCACCCCATGACCCGAACCAACGCCGTCCTGACGACCCAGATCACCCGGGCCGTGGCCGTCGTCGTGGGCATCGGCGCGGTGGCGCTGGGCCTGGCCGGCCTGCCCGGGCGTGCGGCCCCGCCGCCCGGTTCGACCCTGCCGAGCGTCGCGCCCCCCGGCGCGCCGGCGGCCGGCTCGCCCGCCGCGCGCGTCACGCCGGTCTCCTTCGCGCCGGTGGACGCCGGCGGCCTGGCCGCCCGCTTCGCCATGCTCGACAACGCCCCCAAGGTCCCCGACGCCGTGGGCGTGACCGTCAACACCGACACCGGACCCGTCCGCGTCGAGCCCGTCGAGAGCCCCGCGGCCGGCGGCATCGCCGACCGCGTCCGCTTCCTCGGGGTCGTCCGCCTGGGCGACCGCAACGCCGCGTTCATCAACATCGACGGCCGCCAGCGCTTCGTGCAGGAAGGCGCCCGCCTCCCGCCGCCCGCCGACCGGCCGGAGTTCCCCGAGCTGCTCGTCGAGCGCGTCATGGGCGCTGTGCTCGTCATCTCCGACGGCCAGCGTCGCGAGCGTCTGAGCGTGGCCGACCGCACCGGCCCGTCCGTGACCATGGCCGACGGCGGCGTCATCGACCGGGTCGAGGCCCCGACCGAGCCGGAGCCGCTCAACCGTCGCGAACTGCCCCAGGAGGAGATGGACCGACGGTCGCGCATGCTCGAGCGTCAGCGGGGCGGCAACCTCGGCGAGAACAGCCGGGGCCGCGCCATGCCCGATACCGTCAACCGCGCCGTCTCCCCCCGCGCCCGCCCCGCCGCGGCCCAGAGCGCGGACGAGTGATGCCCCCCCTCCCCCGCCCCCCCGCCCCCGCCCCGCACCCCGTCCCCGGCGCCTGAGCCGTGATCCCGCTTCCTCCCCCCTCCCGTGAGCCACCGTGAGCGACCGCGCGTGTTACATCCAGCGATCCGACCGCGGCGCCCGCATCGTGCGTGCCCGTCTGCTCAGCGAGCGATCCGATGAGTCCTGGCTCGCAGCCACCGCCGCGGACGCGGCCGCCGCGGAGACCAGCGCCCTCGACGCCGCCGCATGGATCCGCGACCGCCTCGCCGAGACGCGCTCACCCAGGCGGCTGGACACGCTCTGCCTGGACGTCGACGGCGCGGCCTGTACATGGGTGCGGGGTCGTGAGGCCGACGCCGAACTGATCCGCTCGGCGGTCGAGGGCCTGGGCGCGGCCGCGCCCGGCGAGGACGACGGCCTCGAGCACGCCCAGGCGCCCGGCATCGCCGACCGCCTGCCGCGGCTGCCTCTCGAGGTCAGCTACGACACCCTCGCCGAGCCGGACCCCTCCGCGCGGGCCGCCGTGCTCGCCGCCCCCGACGCCCCCGCCCGTCTGCTGCTCGACCAGCTCGACGCGCTGGGCGTCCGCGTCGGACGCGTCGTCACGCTCTGGCACGCGCTCGCCGAGGCCTGGGACCCGGGTGCCCGCGCACCGGCCACGTCCGGCGCCGACATCGTCTCGGCCGAGGACCCGCCCGCCGCGGTCGTCGCCATCGATCACGAGGCCGCCCGCCTGGTCTGGGCATGGTCCCGGGGCGGCGTCCTGCTCGCCTGCGGGTCGCTGCGACTCCGCCGCGCCCGCGCCGACGCCAGCGCCGCCGAGGTGCACGAGCACGACCTGGCCCGCCTCGCCGCCGACTGGCTCGGATGGTCCGCCCAGACGGGCGTCTGCCCGGCCCGCGTGGTGGTGGTGGGCCGGGTCTCGGAGCGTGGGCTCTCGGCCGGTCAGATCGGCGCCGGCCTGACCCGCGCCTGGCCCGGCGCGCTGACCGACCTGGTCGGCTGCGAGGACGCCGTCGCCGAGACGCTCCGACGGACCCTCGACGCCCGCCACATCAACGCGTTCCGGCCGCTGTCCGAGCGGCCCACCCGGGCCCACCGCTCGGCCTTCCGCTGGACGGCCGCGACGCTGCTCGTCGCCGCGGCCTGCGTCGGCGTGCTCGCCGCCCTGCTCTTCGGCCGCGCCGGACAGACCCGCCAGCTCGCCGCCGAGCAGCGCGCCGCCCGCACCGAGATCCTCAACACGGTGGATCCCTCGCTCATCATGGATCCCTTCCCGCTGTCGGCCATCGACACCCAGATCGCCCAGATCGAGCGGCGCACCGGCGCGGTGCGGGAGGAGAATCCGCGGCCCATCCTGGCCGAGCTCGAGACCCTGTCGCTCGTGCTCGGCGTGCCGGGCATCACCCTCAACGAGATCGAGGTCAACGACGCGATCGTGACGGTCAAGGTGACCGTGCCGGACGTCGAGACCGCCGAGCAGCTCAACAGCGCCCTGCGGTCCATCGCCGGTTCCGAGCTGCAATGGAGCCCCTGGTCCCCGCGTTCGGTGCGCGACCAGATCGAGGTGACCCTCTCCGCCCGCTGGCCGCAGACGAGGGCCAACCCGTGAGCGACACCCGCCGACTCAGCGACGACGACCGCTACAGCCTGGCCGCCCGCGCCGAGGCCGGCGCCCGCGCCAACCGGCCCACGCACCTGGTCGCCATCGCCGGTCTGGCCCTGCTGCTCTGCCTGGTGGTGGCCGGCTTCGCGTGGCGTGCCGATTCCGCCGCCGCGCGCTCCCTGCGCCGCGAGTCCTTCACGCTCGACAACATCCGGGTGCGCGCCGACCGTCTGGCCGAGCTGCGTGCCGACCTCGCTTCGGCGCCCACCGACGACCGCTACCGGCCCATCCCGGACATCCTCTCGCGGATGAGCAACCTCGCCACCGAGGCCGGCATGACCGGCACGGTGCCCGTCCCCACCACCGGCACCAACCTCTTCCAGGAGTCCCGGCGGCTGACCTACCAGTACCGCAACCTGCGCGTCGATTCGCTCGACGCGGTCATCCGGTGGGTCAACCTGTGCACCGAGCGCATCCCCGGCCTGCACCCCACCGGCATCAAGATCACGCCGCAGGCCAACGCGTGGCAGGTGGACATCATGTTCGCCCGATTCGAGCGATTGAACTAACCGTGCCGGAAAGGACCAGATCCATGCGGACCCTTGTGTTGTTGATCGCCTGCGTCGGAACGGCCGGGATGGGCGCCTGCTCCTCGTCCCCCAGGCTCGCGGACCGCTCGGCCGACGCCGCGGCCGCCGTGGACCAGATCGCCCTGCGCCGCGCCGAGGCCGTCCGGCTGGCCCAGGAGGCCGAGCGGCTCGAGTCGACGGACCGCCCGCGGGCCATCGAGACGTACCGCAGGGCGCTCGGGCTCGACGACTCCCTGTACAACGCGTGGAACAACCTGGGGCTGCTGCTCATGGAGGACGGCAACTACGCCGACGCCGTCGCGGCTTTCCAGGTCGCGGCGGACCTGATGCCCGCCGACCCGCGCCCGCACTACAACATCGGCCTGGCCTACCAGCGCAACGGCTGGGGCGAGGAGGCGTATCGCAACTTCGCCATCGCCCTCGAGCGCGATCCCTCGCACCTGCCCTCCATGCGCGGCTACGTCCGCGCGGTCGAGATGACGGGGCGGGCCGACGACCGCACCGTCCAGATCATCCGCTCGGCCATGATGCGCGAGACCGACGAGGAATGGCGCGCGTACTTCCAGCGCCAGCGCTACCGCGTCGAGGCCATGATGGAAAGCCGCCGGTAACCCCGTTGCGGCCGTCCGACCGGCGGGTCAGGCGGCTCCGGTCGGATCCGGCGGCTTGCTCCACGCCACGTCCTTGTCCTTGTGCAGGACCCCCGCAGACTGCTTGACGCACCGGCGGCAGGCCAGCACGCCGTCGGTCGTCGGGCTCTCCCAGTGCGGGTCCTCGCGGCCTTCCTCGAGGCACAGCACGCACGTTTCCCCGGGCTGGCACGGCCGCCCCGATCGCAGGTGCACCAGCTCGGCGTAGGCCACGGACAGGCACCGCCCGCAGATGATCGACCCGCGGTGGCCCTCGACCATCGCCAGCTCGCCATCCCACGCGCTGCGGCAGAAGTCGCAGCGGAACGTGATCGTGCCGTCCGGGCCCGCGTCCTGCATACTACACGCCCTCCGGCGCACGGCCGCCGCCCGCGTCCGGCCCGGCCGCCGTGCCCGCCCCGGCCAGGTGGCCCTGGGCGAGCTGGCGGTACAGCTGGCACGAGCCGAGCAGCTCGTCGTGCGACCCGGTCGCCACGATCTTCCCGGCGTCCATCACCACGATGCGGTCCGCGCTGAGCACCGTCCGCAGGCGGTGGGCCACCACCAGCGTGGTGCGTCCCTCGCAGAAGTCACGCAGGACCTCGCCGATGTGGCTCTCGCTGTCCGCGTCCACCATGCTGGTGGCCTCGTCGAGGATCAGGATCCATCGCCAGCGCCCGGGCGATGGCGATCCGCTGGCGCTGCCCGCCCGAGAGCGTCAGCCCCTGCTCGCCCACCGGCGTGGCGTAGCCCTGCGGCATCGCCATGATGAAATCGTGCGCCCGCGCCTTCTTCGCCGCCGCCAGGATCGCCGCCTCGTCCGCGTGCGGGTTCCCGTAGGCGATGTTCTCCCGCACCGTGCCCTTGAAGAGAATGACCTCCTGCGTCACGACGCCGATCTGCCGGCGCAGCGAGCGCACCCGCACGCGGGTGATGTCCGTCCCGTCCACCAGCACGCGTCCCTCGTCCGGGTCGAACAGACGCGGGACCAGCGAGAGCAGCGTGGTCTTCCCGCACCCGTTGGGCCCCACGAACGCCACGGTCTCGCCCGCGCGGATCTCCAGGTTCACGCCGTCCACCGCCGGCGTGGTCTGGCCCGGATACACCACGCGCACCCGGTCGAAAGCCAGCGACGTGCGGTGCTCGGAGAGCCGCGGCAGCCGCGTGCTGTGCCCGGGCTCGGCCTCGCGGTCGAGCAGGCGGGCCAGCCGGTCCGCGGCCGCGCCCGACGCCTGGATGTCGTTGACCAGCCCCGTCAGCGGCTTGATGCTCGCCCCCGCGATGCCCAGCGCCGCCAGCGTGGAGAGGAACACGCTCTTGGAAAGCTGCCCGTCGAGGATCAGCTTGGCCGACAGCACGACGAGCGCGCCGAAGGCGAAGACCGTGAGCAGCTCGATCAGCGGCGAGGCGATCGACCGCGCGGTCCGCACCTTGAGCTGCTGGCGCAGCAGCTCCTTGTTGATCCGCGCAAAGCGCCCGGCCTCGTAGCGCTCGGTCGTGTGCACCTTGACGACGCGAAGGCCCTGCAGCGACTCTGTGGCGGCCCGGAACAGCCCGGCGCGGGCCGTCAGCGCCCGTGTGGAGGCCTTGCGGATCCGCTTGCCCAGCTTGCGGATGATGGTCGCGATCACGGGCATGACGATCATCGCCGCCAGGGCCAGCTGCCAGTGGATGATGAACGCCGCGACGAGCGCCGCCAACCCCTTGGTGACCTGCGTCACCGCCTTGCTCAGCAGCGCGATGAACCCCTGGGCCAGCGCCTCGGTGTCGTTGACCACGCGCGAGATCGCGTCGGTCGGGCCCTCGGACACGATCGTCTTCAGCGGCAGGTGCAGCACCCGCCCGTAGGCCTGCCGCCGGATCAGCGCCACCGTCCGCTGGACCACGGTCAGCGCACAGAACTGGTGGAGGAAGTTGGCCGTCGCGCCCACCATGGTCAGCAGGCCCAGCCCGATCATGATCCACACCACGGCCGTGAACGCCCCGACCGGCAGATCGTTGATGAAGGATTGGGGGATGCGTCCGGCCACCAGCCCGTGGTTGTTCAGGTCGGACACGATCTTGGGCAGGCCCGGATGGTCCGGCTCGAGCACGGCGTCCAGCACCGGCTGCACCGCGATCAGCCCCGCCCCCAGCCCGCCCGCCGAGATCGCGGCGAAGATGAAGCCGGTGATCAGCAGGGTCCGGTACCGGCCCATCTTCCGAGCGAACTGCCAGAACGCGTCCATGTGACCTCAAGTATTCGCCGCCCCCGGACGCAGGTCACCCCAAGTCGTTGGCCGCACGGGGATTCCCGTCGATTCCCCCCTGTTTCCCCCGTTCCGATGGCGACGCCGGGCCGGGGTGTCTGGAGGGGGAAGATCCGTATGTCTCTGCTATGCTGTCGGCATGGCAGAGAATGACACCCGAGCCCGGCACCGCCGCACCCTGCTCACGGTGGTGGTCTGGACGCCCGGCCTGATCTGGCTCACCCCCCACGCCCCGTCCGCCCACGCCGCCCCCCCCGCCCCCCCCGCCCCCCCCGCCGAATCCGACGCGACGCCACCATCCTGCTGTTCCGCCGGCGGCCGCCTCGCGGCGATCCTCGCGTCGAGCCCCGATCCGCAGCCCGCCCGTCCCGCGGGCATGGTCTGGATCGAGGGCGGCGCGTTCTTCATGGGCAGCACCGACTCCTTGGCGCGCCCCGACGAGCAGCCCGTCCACCGGGTCCGCGTCGACGGTTTCTGGATGGACCAGACCGAGGTCACCAACGCCCAGTTCCGCGCTTTCGTTGAAGCCACCGACTATGTCACCGTGGCCGAACGCCCCGTCAACTGGGAAGAACTCAGGAAGCAGCTGCCGCCGGGCACACCGAAGCCGCCCGATGAGATCCTGCAACCAGGGTCCGTCGTGTTCACGCCGCCGGATCACGCCGTCGATCTGGCCAATCACGCCCAATGGTGGAGCTGGACGATCGGCGCGAACTGGCGCCAACCGGAAGGACCCGGGAGCGATCTGCAGGGCAAGGACGATCATCCGGTCGTCCATGTCGCGTTCGAGGACGCCATGGCCTACTGCGCCTGGGCGGGCAAGTCACTCCCGACGGAAGCGCAGTGGGAGTTCGCCGCCCGCGGCGGGCTCGACCGCGCCCTCAACACCTGGGGCCCCGAGCCGATCGACCACACGCGGGCCAACACCTGGCAGGGCGAGTTCCCGCACCGCAACACGGCCGAGGACGGCTTCGCCCGCACCGCTCCCGTCAAGCAGTTCCCTCCCAACGCCTACGGCCTGTACGACATGGCGGGCAACGTGTGGGAGTGGTGCGCCGATCTGTACCGCCCGGACGCCTACGCCCGTCGCCTCGCGGCCGCCGCCCCCGGCTCGGTCATCCAGAATCCCACCGGCCCGACCCGCTCGCTCGACATGCGCAACCCGCACGCCCCGGAGAGCCGTGTCCAGCGTGGCGGCTCGTTCCTGTGCAATGACAGCTACTGCGCCAGCTACCGACCCTCCGCGCGGATGGCCGCACCGCCGGATACGGGGATGCAGCACGTCGGATTCCGGTGCGTCAAACAGTCCGATCTGCCGCCCCCCGCCTCCGCGGCGTCTCCCTGACCCCCCTGTATCGGGACGGCCCCGCGTCGAGTCTTCCCCAGGGAACGCATCCGAACTGTTTTCCGGTATGCTGCTGCGAAAGGCCGGGGGGTGAGGGGGTTGGTGACCACCGCCGACCCGGCTGGATCACGCACAAGGAGATCAAGATGAACCGTTCTGCCGCTGCTCTTTACGCCGCGCTGGCAGCGTGGCTCGGATGGTGCTGCGCGGTGTCCGATGCCCGCGACACGGCACACGGTCGGGCCGCCCAGCCCAACATCCTGGTGATCTGGGGCGACGACGTCGGCCAGTTCAACATCAGCGCGTACAACATGGGCATGATGGGCTACAGGACGCCCAACATCGACCGCATCGCACGCGAGGGCGCCATCTTCACCGAC
>CAYNRF010000037.1:0-20925 GCA_964399525.1 uncultured Phycisphaeraceae bacterium
GGAGGGCCGAGCCGCCGTTGGTCCAGATGCCGACCATCAGCGCCAGGCCGGTCATGAGGGCGCCGGCGGTGAAGCCGTGGCGGTAGGGCGTCGCGCGGACCGTGCGGGTCAGCAGGGCGGGCGGAAGTCCGAGCAGTCGCGCCAGCCCGAGCCCGGCCAACCACGCGACGGCGGTCACGACGGGCACGGAGAGCAGGAAGTACCCGACGAACATCGCCGGGATCCCCAGTGAGGCGTAGGTCCAGAAGAAGATCTGAGAGTCTTCGATGCCCACGACGACCGCGGCCATGGTCCCGATCAGCACGAGGGCGATGGCCAGCACACGCAGGATGCCCTTGTTGCTCGGCGGGTTGGAACGCGCGGACAGCGCCCCGAGCGGGGAGAGCGAGGCCGCCCGCCAGGCGGGCCACAGCGCGCCGATTAGCCCGGCGGCCAGCGAACCCAGCACGATCAGCGACAGCATGACCGGCGGGATCATCAGGCCCTGCGGCAGCTGGCGCTCGAACACCCGGGTGAGCACATAGGTCATGCCAACGCCCAGCGGCACGCCGACGGCCGCGCCCAGCGTTCCCACCATCACCCCGGCGAGCAGCTGGGCCACGCCGAGCTGCAGCCGCTCGGCCCCGATGCACCGCAGCACCGCCAGCGTCCGCTGCTGCTCGGCGACCCCGGTCGTCAGCCCCGTCATGATGATGAACGAGGCGCACAGCAGGGCGATCGCCCCGACCAGGATCAGGCCCAGCTGCGAGGCCGCGAGATTCTTTTCGACCCCGGAGGTGATCCGCTCGGTGGTCTGGATGAGCACGGTCGGGCCGAGCGACCCGGCCCGCTCGGACGCGAAGGCCTCGGGGTCCACGCCGTCCTGAAGCTCGATCTCCACGAGCGAGAGCTGCCCCCCGCGGTTGGCGATGGTCTCGAGCGTGGCCAGGTCGGTGATGCCCACCGGCTTGCCGCCCAGCGGGGAGGCTTCCGCGATGCCGACCACTTGGAGCGTGGCGCGGGGCCCGAAGAGGCGCAGCACGGTCAGTTCGTCGCCCACGCGGACGCCCACGCCGGCGTTCAGGCGGGCGGCCTCGGCGGCGTCGGAGGTCGTCTGGTCGGGAGCGGGCGGATCGGAGGCCGCGTAGCCCAGGGGGTCGGCGAACACGTCGACCGGCAGGCCCGCCCGGGTCCGCTCGGCGTCCGCGAAGCTCAGGCGCCGGGCGAGCGAGGCGTCGATCAGCAGTTCGTTCGGAGCCGACGGCAACCGCCCGGCGACGAGGCGCGGCGGGCGGGCGGCGAACTCGGCATCGAGATCCACGCCGCTGATGAAGGCGCTGACCCGATAGGTCTGCGGCTCGGCGGCCCAGGAACCGTCCGGCCGGGGAACAAGAGTCGGGAGCTGGATGCCGAGCGAAAGGGTGTTTTCCAGCCGGGCCTGCGCGGTCCGCACGCCTTCCCACGTCCGTACCTGCGAGAGCACTCCCGCGGGCATGGTGTCGCCGCCCGCGGGCTGCACGCGGACCTGCGCGGTCCCGAGGGACTCATCGAGCTGGACCTGCACCGCCGCGTTGAGCGAGGCCATGGCGCAGGCGATCGCCGCGACCAGCGCGGTGGACATCGCCACGGCCGCCGTCAGCAGCGCGACCCTACTCGGCCTCGCCGAGCAGACGCTGCGCGCGAGTCGCCACGCCGCCCGCATCCAGGCCCCCTTCCGCTTGCGCGTCGATCACGCCCCGGATGATCCCGTCACCGACGACGAAGATGCGCCGGCAATAGCTGGCGGCCTCGGGCTCGTGGGTCACCATCAGCACCGTGATGTCCTGCTCGGCCGCGATCTCCCGCAGCAGCTTCCAGACCAGCGCGGCGGACCGTGAGTCGAGGTTGCCCGTCGGCTCGTCCGCCAGCAGCACCGGAGGCTTATAGAGGAGCGCCCGCGCGATGGCCACCCGCTGCTGCTCCCCGCCCGAGAGCGCCTCGGGCCGGTGGGTGGCCCGGTCGGCCAGCCCCAGCCGGTCCAGCAGTTCCATGGAGCGGGAGCGCAGGTAGGCCGCGTCATCGCCGCCGAGCAGCCCCGGGAGCTGGACATTCTCCGCCGCCGTCATCGTCGGCACGAGGTTGTACGCCTGGAACACGATCCCGATGCCCCGACGCCGGTACTGCGTGGCGTCCTTCTCGCTCAGCGTGTCGATGCGGGTCCCGGCGACTTCGATGGTGCCCGAATCCGGCTTGTCCAGCGCCCCGAGCAGGTGCATCAACGTGGACTTGCCCGAACCGGACCGGCCCATGATGGCGTCGAACCCACCGCCGGGGATCTCCGCGGACAGCCCGCGCAGGGCCTCCACGGAGCGTCCGCCCGATCGGTAGGTCTTCCGGACATCGACGCAGCGGATCATCGGCTCTGTCTTCGCGGCAGCCCGCTCCGGGTTTCAGCAACGCGTCGGGTCACGCGATCGACTTGTCGTACGCGGACGCGTCCATCAGACCCGCCAGCCCGGCCGGGTCGCTGATGCGGACCTTGACCAGCCAGCCCTGGCCGTACGGGTCGGAGTTGATCAGTTCGGGGCTGTCCGAGAGCGAGCCGTTGACCTCGACGATCTCGCCCGCCACGCCGGAATAGATGTCCGAGGTCGTCTTGACGCTCTCGACCTCGCCGACCGTGTCGCCCGCGCCCACGCGGGTGCCCGCCGGCTTCATCTCCACGAAGGTGATGTCCGTGAGCTGATCCACGGCGTGCTCCGTGATGCCGATGGTCACGACGTCTCCCTCGCCGCGGTGCCACTCGGGGCACTCGGCGTACTTGCGGTGGGTGGGGGTGGGCATGGGTCGGGCTCCTGGAACCGCCGGATCCCTCGCCGGCGGTTGAATGTGGGGGGGCAGCATGGTAGCGGCCCGGGCTGGGGACGTGGGGGCGGGGGGTGGGGGTGGGGGGGGGGGGTAGGGCTCGCGCTGGGACGCGCGCGCGTTGGGACGGGGCTGGGCGATGGGAGCCGAGGAGGAAGGCGGCGTCAGCCGCGGACCCGGGTGTGCATGCCGCCCTGGAACTCTTCGAGGTGCCCGCCCCGCTTGAGGATCTCGTCAACCACGTCGGAGAACTGGGGATCGACCCGCGGCGGGGTCTTCCCGCCCATCAGCTCGGCGTACAGGGCGTCGTCGATGCCCACGAAGCGGCGCATGGCGTAGTCGTACACCGCGTCGTGCTCGTCGCGGGACAGGTCCAGCCGCAGCTCGTTGATGATCTTGGTGCCCAGCCGGATCCACTCCTCGAACGACTCCTTGGAGATGTTCTCGTGGATCCAGACACCCACGCCGTTGCGGAACGGCGGACGGGGGAGCTGCGTGCCCATGCGTCCGCTCTTGCGGTCCTGAAACGTGCCCGAGCCATGGGGCGCGGCCGGCGTGTCGGCGACCTCCGGGATCGGGGCCCCGAGCTGGCCGAGCAGATCGGCCATGGCCTTCTTGGGCATCAGGTCGCCGCGGGTGGTGGCTTCCTCATATCCCCTGGTCAGCACGGATCTGGCTTTCTCATCCTCACCCGCGGCCATGTAGGCCGCCCCGGCGAGCTGGAACCCCTTGGTCATGGCGGGGTTGAGTTCCACGCACCTGGCGAAGGCCTCGGCCGCCTCGCCGAACCGCCCGGCCTGGCTGAGCGCCTGGCCGAGCGAGAAATAGGCCATGTCGGAGGTGGGGTCCTGCTCGATGAGCTTGCGGAACTGCTGGATGCGGGCTTCGGGGTCCATGGCCAACCGTAGCCCGCCGGCTCTTTCCCGGCCCTTCCGCGGCCCGCATCCGGCGTAATCTCTGCCGATGCCCGCCGACCCGATCCCCGACAGCCTGAACACCCAGCTCTGCGGGGTTGACCTGCGCACCCCGGTGCTCCTGGCCGCGGGGACCGCCGGAACGCTCGACGAGACCGCCGATGTGATGGACCTGTCCCGCGTGGGCGGGGTGGTCACCAAGTCGATCACGCGTCTCCCCCGCGCCGGCAATGCCGAGCCGCGCATCACCTGGACCCGCGCCGGCATGCTCAACGCCATCGGCCTGGCCAACCCGGGTGTGGAGGCCTTCGCCGAGTCGATCGCCCCCAAAGCGGGATCGATGCCCTGCGTGGTGATCGGGTCCATCGCGGGTTTCTCGATCGAGGACTACGTCACGGTGGCCGGCGCGATGGAGCAGGCCGAGGGCATCCCGATCGCCGAACTGAACGTGTCGTGCCCCAACGTCCACGGCGGCGTGGAGTTCGGCGCCGACCCCGGTGCGCTGGCCGAACTGGTTCAAGCGGTGCGCCCGGTGCTCGCATCCACCAGACTGCTCGTCAAGCTCAGCCCGATCACCGTGGGCACGCCGCACACCCCGGCCCACCTCGCGAAAGTCGCGGTGGAAGCCGGCGCGGACGGGCTGACGCTGTGCAACACCATCCCCTCGATGGGCATCGACGTCCGCACCCGCCGGCCGCTGCTGGCCAACGTCACCGGCGGGCTTTCGGGTCCGGCGGTGCACCCGGTCGTCGTCAAGATCGTGCACGACGTGTACCGGCGCTTTGCCAGAGAGGCGGGCGTGCCCATCGTCGCGGCCGGGGGCGTGACCCGCTGGGAGGACGCCGCCGAGTTCATCCTCGCCGGGGCGACAGCGGTGCAGGTGGGCGCTGGGACGTTCGTCCGCCCGCGGGCCGCGACCGGGATGCTCAAGGGGCTGGACCGGTGGGTCCGCGACCAGGGCGAGCGGTCGATCCGCGCGCTGGTGGGCGCGGTGAGTCTGGACCATTAACGCGCGTGGTGTCGGCGGACGCGTGGTTCAGCGGACCTTGCGGGGGTTCGGCGCGGGCTGCCCGTCGGCGTACTCCCAGATCACGACCCGCAGATCCTGCACGCCCCACTGAAGGGCACGCTCGTGCGTCGGGTAGAGCAGATCGAGCCGGGCGCCCTTGATGGCGCCCCCGCAGTCGAGCACGGGGACGATCTCGCCGTCCGCGTAGCCGGGCACCGTCAGCAGGGTTCCGTAGGGGAGCACCTTCGGGTCGGCCGCCACCAGGCGCATGCCGTTGGTCCACACCGAGTGCAGCGTGGCCGTCTGGCCGTCGGCGAACTCGCCGCACGAGCGATGATCGGGCGAGTACGCCGTGACGCGCATGAGCAGCACACGGGCCGGACGGACCGGTCGGCCGTCGAACCAGCGGGTGGACAGGTCCCATTCGGGGGAGGCTTCCGTGACGACCTCTTCGCCGAGAATCTCCACGGACGTGTCAGGATCGGCTGCCCGCAAACCTTCGGTGGCCGGCGCGGGCGTGGCCGCCAGAGCCGGAGGCGTCGAGGAGGTGCGGTCGATGCCGACCAGGGCGGGCAGGCGGTCGGCGCGTTTGGTCATCACCGCGCTGCCCATCACGACGGCGATCACGGCCGCGCCGGCCAGCGTCCGCGCGACCAACGGCAGCACCAGAGTCCGACCCGCGGGGGTCGCGATGGTTCGCGTCTTTGGATCGGTCAACCGGGCCTCCGTTGGCTGGAACTCTGCTCTTTGCGTGTCCGTCCTTGAACGGTTCCGTCTCAAGCGAGTCCGCCAGCGGCGCTCTCGCGCCCCCGTCCCTGGGGGCGTGGACGTATGGTAGCCGGAACCGTCGCCGGGCACAGCAATCCCCGGCGATCCACACCCCTCGGCCGGATCGCGGGTCGTCATAAGCGGATCCAACGGCAAAGATGGAATGTTCCCGGCCCGAGAACGATCGCGTCAGTCGGACAATCACCCGCCCTTTTCTGGGGACTTCATGAGCACCGAGCACTTCGTGATCGACTTCCTCATCGGCCTGGTGGCCGGCGTGGTGGGGGGGTTGACCGGGCTGGGCGGCGCGATCGTCATGCTCCCCGCGCTGGGCCTCTACCACGGTTATGAGACCCGCGATCAGGACCGCCACCACGTGTTCATGGCGGCCTCGATGATCGTCAACATCGTGGTGGCCCTGTCCGCGTCTCTGCAGCACCGGCGCAAAGGCGTGGTGCGGATCGACCTGCTCCGGGCCATGGTCCCCGCGATGGCCGCGGGCATGGTGGTCGGCGTGCTGCTGTCCAGCCAATCGCCCGGGCGGTGGGCCGTGGTGGCGCTCGCCTGCTTCATCTGGTCGTTCTGCGCCTTCACGCTGTTCACGCTGGTCCGCAAGCTGCCGCAGCGTCCCGAAGACGCGCCCACGCCGCACTGGGCGCTGCTGGCGTCGATCGGCCTGGGGACCGGCGTCGTGGGCGGGTACCTGGGGGTCGGCGGCGGCATTCTGCTGGTTCCTCTGCTGCAGATCGCCGGGCTGCCGCTGCGTCACGCCATCGCCGGCAGCGCGGGCGTGATGTGGTCCAGCGCGACGATCGGCGCGGGCGTCAAGCTCTGGCTGCTGCCCTCGCAGGGGTTCGAGCGGATGGACGCGATCGAGGTCGCCGTGCCGATGGCGCTGGGCGCGCTGATCGGAGCGGCGCTGGGCGCCCGGCTCAGCCACCGGCTCAGGCTGCCGATCCTCAAGGTGGTGATCGTCGTCGTGCTCTCGATCGCGGCCGCCCGGATGGTCGTCAAGCCGAAAGCGGCCGAGCCGCCCCCGGCGGAGGTCTCATCGACGCAGCTGCTCGGCCTGTTCGCGCAGCAGGCAGACCTCGCGTCGGAGCCGCTCGAGGGCGGCGTCCACGCCGTCGGCCAGCAGCTCGTCGTGGCGGATGGGCCGGCCGACCTGAACGACCACGGGACCGCGGAACAGCCGGGGTCTGCCCCCCCGCGGCCATGACTCATGCGCCCCTGCGATCGCCACGGGCAGCACCGGGCATTCGGACTTGCGCAGGATCAGCGCCGCGCCCCGCTTGAACTCGCCGATCGACCCGTCCCATGTCCGTGTGCCTTCCGGGAAGATGAGCACGATCCGCCCCTGCTCGAGGCGGCGGAGGATCTCCTTGATGGAGGCCGGATCCCCGCCATTCTCCTTCACCGGCACCGCGTTGAGCGCGCGGATCAGCGGACGAAGCCAGCGGATTTCAAACAGACCGGCCCGCGCCAGAAAATCGAAATGCCGGGCGCCCATCACCGAGCCGATGATGGGAGGGTCCAGGTAGCTCTGGTGGTTGGCCACCAGCAGGACGCCGCCGTGCCGCGGCAGATTCGCCGTGCCGCGCCAGCGCAGGCCGAACACCAGCATGCCGGCGATCTGCAGGCAGGACCGCATGCCCTCGTAGAACAGCAGGTTTCCGAGCGACGAGCCGGGATGTTTTCGACGCAGCCAGGCGAACAACGCGCTGTCACTCCCCCGCGGCGATCAGGGCGCCGATCCTGGCGCGGACGTGCTGCTCCAGCAGCGCCACCACGCTGTCCAGATCGAGACCCGACGTGTCGATCCGCAGCGCGTCGCGCGGGCAGACCAGCGGCCCGTCCGCGCGGGAAGAGTCCTTGCGGTCGCGTTCGAGGATCTGGGCCCGCAGCGTCTCCACATCGACCTCGACGCCCGAATCACGCAGCTGTTCGGCGCGTCGCCTCGCCCGGATGCCGGCGTCGGCGTCCAGATAGAACTTGACCTCCGCGTCGGGGAAGACCACCGAGCCCTGGTCCCGACCTTCGGTCACCAGCCGGGGGTGCTGCGCAGCGATCACACGCTGCTTGCGCACCATGTGCTGGCGCAGCTCGCCGATCGCGGCCACCCGGGAGACCGCCGCCGTCACATCGGGCTGGCGGATGCGGTGCTCCATCGGATCGTCCCAGGCGAGGATCATCGGCGGATCGGTCGTCCAGTCGAAGTGCAGGTCGGCCCCCATCACCGCGCTGACCAGCTCGCCCGCCTCGTCCGGGTCGATCCTCTGGTCGAGCATGATCGCCGCCGCCGCGCGGTACATCGCTCCGGTGTCCAGAAAGTCCAGCCCCAGCCGCCTGGCGAGCAGCCGGGCGACGGTGGACTTGCCGGTGCCCGCCGGGCCGTCGATGGTGATGATGACCGGGACATGCGTGGGCACGGGGAGGGGTGTCCTCGTGAACTGAAGGGCCGTGGGTGTGTCCGTGACGGTCACCGCCCGTCTCCTCCGCCCGAAGGCGATTACTCGCTGACCGATTCCAGGGCCGCCTCCAGAGCGTCCCGGCTGTGCAGCACGCCCAGTGTACCATCTCCCTGCCCACGGTAATCGATCGCGATGGCCCCGTCGAACCCGACGGCCCGGATCGCCCCGACCAGGGGGGTCAGGTCATACCCCACATGCTCGGGCGGGGGCGTGTCGTCGAGCCCTTCCAGCTCCGCCTCGATCGCGGCCAGAACGGCGTCTTCCACGCTGATGGCCTCGTCGTCGTCCTCCGCGTCGACCTCGATCTTCTTCTTGGAGGACTTCTTCTTGGGCTTGGCCGCGGGCGCGGGGGTCGCCTCCGGCTCCTTGAAGCCCAGGGTGGAGGCATTGACCACCGACGCGTACGGGGTGAGCCGCTTGAGGTAGTGCACGGGGTCCCCGGACGCCACCGCGGCCTCGAAGTCGGGCATCGTCCCGATCCGGAACCCCCCGATCGCCTTGACCAGTTCGGTCAATCGCTCCGCGTCCTCGGTCAGCCCCTTCTCCGGGCGGATCAGCACCATGATCTCCAGCCGGTCGGCCCGCTCGAGCACGCGGCGCATGCGGTCCGCCACGAGCTCCATCGACTCATCATCGTCCTTGGCCGCGATGGCCAGCGACGCGGAGTTGCAGCCGAGCAGCGAGGCGGCCTCGACCACCTTCGTCATGCGGACCACGGCGTCATCGCCCTGCTTGGGCCGCGGGTCGCCGAACGGCAGCGCCTCGGTCTGGCTGAGCAGGAGGCACGCGCAGCCCACCCGGTCGCCGTTCTCGCGGATGCGGGTCAGGGTGTCCCGGGTCGCCCCGGCGAGCAGGTCGGTGGCCATGGTCATGGCGTGGAGGCCGGTCTGCTCGTGGGCGTACCGCGGCAGGTCCTCGACCGACAGCGCCCGCGCGCCCCGCTTCTTGAGGACATCCCGCACGGAGTTGACATTCAGCGAGAACAGCATCCGCGCTACTGTACGCAGGCCGTGGACCCCGCGGGACGCCCTAGGAGCGGCCCGCGGCGGGAGAATCTCCCTCCATCCCCGCGCACCGCCGAAACCCCACCCGTCGGCCGAGATCCTGGGACGAACGGTGGACGGGTCCGGCCGTCTCGCCCTGAAGACTGCCTTTCTGGCACGTGATCCGTCCGCGGCTGCCCGGGTTGACACCCCGCCCGTGGTGCCGGAGCCCGTCCGGCAGGAATGGGGCGCGGCACCCCGATTGCAGGCTGATGGCCCGAACAATTGATCCGGCGCGTTCGTTCCTGAACGAAAGCGGTCCTGATCTGAAAGGAGTCGTGCCGTGGCCCACAAGGCGATCGTCGCCGCCAACAACTTCAAGACGGTCCTGCTGCTCGGCGGGCTGATGGGTCTGTTCCTGGTGGTCGGCTCCCTGTGGGGCACCCAGGGCCTGATCATGGGCCTGGTCTTCGGTGGCCTGATGAACTTCGTGGCCTTCTGGTTCAGTGACACCATCGCCATCAAGTCCATGCGCGGGCAGGAGGTCACCCGCGAACAGGCCGGCTGGCTCTCCGACATGGTCGCCGAACTGGCCCAGCGGGCCGAACTGCCGATGCCGCGGGTCTACATCTGCCCGCACGCCGCGCCCAACGCCTTCGCCACCGGTCGCAGCCCCAACAAGGCCGCCGTGGCGTTCACGCAGGGCCTGCTGCAGAGCATGACCCGCGACGAGATCCGCGGCGTGGCCGCCCACGAATTGGCCCACATCAAGAACCGCGACACCCTGACCAGCACCATCGCCGCCACGGTGTCCGGCGTGCTGGCCTTCCTCGCCCAGTGGGGTCTCCTGCTCGGCGGGCGTCGCGAGGGCGGCAACCCGCTGGTGATGATCGGCGTGGTCATCCTCGCGGCGGTGGGGGCGGCGCTGATCAAGGCCATGATCTCCCGCAGCCGCGAGTTCGTCGCCGACGCGGACGGGGCTGCCATTGCCGGCTCGCCCGACGGCCTGATGAGCGCCCTGGCCAAACTCGACTCGATGAGCCGTCGCGTCCCGCTGGATCAGCCCAACCCGGCGATGAACAACCTGTTCATCATCGAGCCGCTGGCCAGCAACCTCGGCGGCGGGGGCACCCTGATCAGCATGTTCGCCACGCACCCGCCCACCGAGAAGCGGATCGCCAGCCTCCGCCGCCTGCGCGGCTGAGCGATTACTCCTCGACGCCCACCGGCAGGTCGCTCGAACGCATGCTCGCCAGCGCGGCCCGCAGCGAGCCGGTGGGGGAGGCTTTGATTTCCGCGACCTCGGGCTCCGGCTCGGCCTCCGCGGTCGCCGCGATGTGTCCGTCCGCCCCGACCTGGTCGAAGCGGACCGAGACCCGCTTGGACACGCCGCGCTCCTGCATGGTCACGCCGTAAAGACGGTCGACCGACTGCATGGTCCGCTTGTTGTGCGTGATCACGATGAACCGCGAGAAGTCCGTGAAGTCCTTGACGGTGGCGCAGAACCGGCCCACGTTCGCCTCGTCCAGCGCGGCGTCGACTTCGTCGAGGATGCAGAAGCACGAGGGCTTGGAGCGGAAGATCGCCAGCAGCAGGGCCACGGCCGTCATGGTCTTCTCGCCGCCGGACAGTTGGCTGATCGAACGCGGCTCCTTGCCCGGCGGCTTGGCGATGACCTCCACGCCCGACTCGAGCAGGTCGATTTCGTCGGTCACGATCTTCTGCCCGTCGACCTCCTTGACCAGCGGCATCAGGCGGACCTCGGCCTTGCCGCCGCCGAAGAGCTTGCGGAACATGCCGCCCTGCCCGCCGAACTCGTGCCGGATGCGCTCGAACACCTCGCCGAACTGCTCGCGGCTGGCGATGTTGAGCTTCTCGATCAGCGTCGCCAGGCGGATCCGCGCCTCGTCGATGTCCTTGACCTGGGCGATCAGGTCCTCGTTGCGCTCGGCGAGCTGGGTCTCCTCGTCGATGGAGTTGATGTTCACCGGCCCGAGCTTCTTGATCTCGTCCCGCAGCACATTCGCCCGGGCGGAGCACTCGTTGAAATCGATGCGAGCCACCGTGCCGTCGGCCATCAGGGCCCGGTACTCGAAGTAGTCGCCGGCCAGATTCAACTCCAGCTCTTCCTGCGCCCGGTCTTCGGCGTGCTCGCGCTTGACCTCCAGCTCGCGTCGAGAGGTTTCGATGGCGTGCCAGTCCCGCTGGACGACCTCGGCCCGCTGGCGGGCCGCGCCGACCGCCTGCGCCGCCGCGCGGAGCTGGTCCTCGGCCGCACGGACGACCCCGCGCTGGGCTTCGGCCTCACCCTGCGCCGCCTCGGCCGCGGCCTGCGCGGTTCCGGCGAGCTGCTCGGCCTCGGCCAGCGACTCGGTGTGTGACTCGAGCGTGCCCTTGGCCCGTTCGATATGGGTGCGGGCCTGCTCGGCCGAGCGACGGGCCTCCTCGGCCGCGGTCTCGATCGATCCGACCTCGCGCCGGGCCGACCGCGCCCGCTCGTGCGCGGCGCTGACCTCGGCCCGGGCCGCCGCCGCCCGCTCGGACGCATCGGCGTGGCGGGCCTCGGCGCCCTTCAGTTCCGTGTCGATCCCGCCCAGTTTCTCGCGTTGTTCGGCCACCAGCCGCTCGAGACTCGCCGCCCGATCGCGCGCGCCGGCCCGTTCCCGATCGGTCTCTTCGAGCCGCTCGCGCAGACGGCCCTGATCGGTCCGGCCCGACTCGGCATCCCGCGCCAGGCGGGCCGCATCCGACTCGGCCTTATCCAGTTCGTGACGCAGACGCACCGCGTCGCGGTCGGCCTCCGAGATCGCTTCGGCCAGTGTCGCACGCTCGCGTCCGACCTGCGAAGCCTCGGAATCCACCGCCTCCAGCGCGGCCCGCGCGTGGCCCAGCCGCTCGTTGACCTCCGCCAGCTGTTCCTCGATGGAGGCCAGTTCGGCCCGCCGTCCCAGCAGGCCGGCGGCATCCGACACGCCTCGCGGGCCCGCGGCCACCCGGCCGTCCGGCTCCAGCACCGCGCCCGACCGCGTGACGAACCGGGCCGACACGCCCCGCATCGGTCCGGCGGCCAGCAGCAGGGCGGTGTCCAGATCCTCCACCAGCACCGTGGCGCCCAGCAGTCGGTCCAGCAACCGCGCCAACCCCGGATCCGACGCACGCACCAGCGATCGTGCCGACCGAACCCGCCCGTTGAGGACCCGCTCCATCTCCGCCAGACCCGGCACGGTCCCCGGAGCCGCAAACCCTTCGAGCATCAGGAACATGACCCGTCCCGGCAGGTCCGCCAGTTCCGCAGCCGTGGGCATCTCGGCGATGGTCCGGACCACGAGCGCCCCCAGCGCGGGCCCCAGCGCGGACTCCACCGCTTCCGCGTGGTGCGGTTCGACGGTGATCAGATCCGCCAGCGGCGCGATGACCCCGCCGAACCCTTCGCCCGCATCGCGACGCTTGAGCACGGCCCGCGCCGCGTCGCCCAGGCCCTCGTGCGAGCGGACCATCTCGTCCAGCGCCGCACGCCGGGCGTCCAGACGCACGCGCTGCTCGTCGAGCGCACCCACCGCCTCGGCCCGGGCGGCCCGGTCGGCGCCCAGCGATTCGAGCGTGGCCTTGACCGACTCGGAGCGACGCTTCAGTCCCTCACGGGCCGTCTCGGCCCGCGCGATGCGGCCGCGCAGGTCCGCGGACCGGGCTTCCAGCTGCTCCCGATCGGCCGCCAGCGTGCCCAGACGGGCTTCGATGGCGCCGAGCTGTTCCTGGAGCGATTCCGCCCGGCGTTCATCTGCCTGCACCCGCGCCAGCAGGCCCGCGTGCTCGCGCTCCATCGAGGCAACCTGGGCCCGCACCTGTTCGAGCGACCGGCGCAGTTCCGCCGCCGCACGACCCGCCTCGGCCCGCTCGTCGTTGGCGGTGTTCTGCAGCGACTCGAGTTCCGTGACCCGCTCCTCAAGCGCCGCCGCCCGATCACGCTGCTCGCCCAGCGAACGCTCGAGCTCGATCCGCCGGGACTCGGCCTGCTCCAGACGCTGCGTCTCGGTCTCCACGATCCGGGCCGCGTCCTCGATCGAACGCCGGGTGTAGTCCGCCCGCTGCCGGGCCGAGTCGGCCTGGTGCTTCGCGTTGGCGATGCGGTCCTCAAAGCGGCGCAGCTCGCCCGCGGCCGCGTGACGATCGGCCTCCAGACCCGACCGTTCGTCCTCGGCCTCGCGCAGGGAGGCTTCCACCTCGCGCTTGGAGGTTTCCAGATTCGCGAGCCGGCTGGTCAGCCCGTCGAGCCGCTGGCGGATGTCGTCGTACTGGTCAAACGCCAGAGCAAGCCGCAGCGCCGTGTACTCATCGTCCAGTTCCCGGAACCGACGCGCCTTGGCCGCCTGGCCCTTGACCATCCGCAGCCGACGCTCGGTCGAGTCGAGCTGTTCGCGGGTGATGGCCAGATTCTGCTCGGTTTTTTCCAGCTTGCGCTCGGCCTCGACCCGACGCTGGCGGTACTTGGCGATGCCGGCCGCTTCCTCGAAGATCGCCCGGCGTTCGGTCGGCGAGGCCAGCAGCATCCGATCGACCTTGCCCTGCTCGATGATCGAGTAGGCGTCCGCGCCGATGCCCGTGTCCAGGAACAGGTCGCGGATGTCCTTGAGCCGGGCCATCTTCCCGTTGATCAGGTACTGGCTCTTGCCGTCGCGGTACAGCCGACGCTCGACTTCGACGATGTCGGTGTCCACCGGCAGCGGCCGCCGGATCCGACCCCGCTGCGCGAAGATCGCGGCCGCCTCGCTCTCGCCTTCCTCCACCGCGTGCTCGGTCTCGGCCGCCGACAGCAGCGAGCGGGGCGGCGACGTGGCGTCCCCTTCGCCCGCCTTGGCGGTCTCGCCTTCGGCGGGGGGCACACCGACGTCCGCTGCGCCCGGCTCGGTCGTGGCCGTCGATCCGTCCGGGGCATCCGGCCGATCTTCGGTCCTCTCCTGATCGGCGGACCCCTCGTCCCGGACCGCTTCGTCGGCCTCTCCCGCCAGCGTGTCGAGCACCATCGACTCGATGATCGGATTCTCGAAAGTCAGGGTGACCGACGCCATGCCCCCGGGCCGACGGGCGGCCGATCCGGCGAAGATCACATCGATCATCTCCTTGCCACGCAAGGATTTGCTGGATCGCTCGCCGAGCACCCACTTGATCGCGTCGACGACGTTGGACTTGCCGCAGCCGTTGGGGCCGACGATGCCGGTGATCGGGTCGTCGAAGGTGAACGAGGTCCGGTCCGCGAAGCTCTTGAAACCCGCCACCGTCAGCTTGGAGAGCTTCAGGCCGGCCGTGCGCAGCATGTCGGGGGGGATCGCCGGCGAAGACGGCGGGGCCGATTCAAGCGATTCGCGGGCGATGTCCGATGCGTGCGATTCGGGGCTGGCTTCGGCGGTGGGGGGCGTCATCGTCTCGCAACCTCCGTGTCGCTTGTCCGACGGCCGGAAGGGGCCGACGGGTGTCTCAGGCTGCTTCCTGCAGCCCCGCGAACGCCCCCGCACGGACGGGCCTGTTCGCCGAGACGCACTCCATGCACTGCCGGACCGATGCCCGGGACATCAGGAGGATATCCGGTCGCCGTGTCCCATGCACGCGCGACCCGGTCCTGTCACTCCCGTCGGGCCGGCACACCCGCCCCCGAGCCGGCGGGCTCGGCCCGCTGCTGCTCTTCGATCCGCCGGCGCAGTTCCTCCTCCCGCTGGACCCCCGGGGGCAGCGGCGCGTCGGGCACGGGATTGACCGGCACCAGCAGCGTCCGCCGCTGGGGCATGCCGGTCTGGGAACGGTCCACGACCTGCTGGCGGGGGTCGTCCGCGGAGATCAGCGTGATGTCGCCGCCCGGGGCCTCCGGCCGCACCTCGATCTCCTCGCTCGCCACGGTCTCGAGCAGCTGGGCCAGCAGCCGGTCGTTCTCGGTCGCGAACGCCGCCCGCGTCGCGCCCCCGCGGTTGAGCTCGTACAGCAACCCGACAATCTCGGCGTACCCCAGGCCGAGCCCCGGGCGGGGGTCGGCGCCGGACGGCGACGCGGCCAGGAACCGGACGAAGCCCTCCAGGTCCTGGGGCACCGCATCGAACGTCACCGAACGCAGATCGTTCTGGCTGCGGTAATACAGCCGGATCGGGTCGCCCGGCGCGTCCGAGGCCATGATCAGCCGTTCCGACCACGCCGACATCAGCACGGGCGTGACCAGCTCGGCGTCTTCCCCGAACAGCACGATCCGAGGCTCCCCCTGCTGGCTGACATAGATCAGCGGATCCCCGAACGGCACCCGGTCGAGGAAGAACTTGCCTTCGATCAGCTCGCGCGACACGCCGTGCATGCCCCCCCCGGGGACGAAAGCCCTGGCCAGGGTGTCGATCTGGGACGGCGTCACCGAGGGCCGGGCCGCGGCGTCGTCCCGCGCCCGGAGCTGCGCCAGCGCCAGCCGACGCTTCTGGACCGCCACAGCCCGCTCCATCAGCCCTTCGTACGCCTCGACCCGGACGCTCAGGACCGGGGAACTGAGCAGCGACCGGAGCGTTTCCTCGATGATGGGGCCGCCGTCGATCTGGGCGAGCAGCATGACCGCGTCGGCCCGGTGATTCTCGGGGCCGCGCAGCGCCAGGTCGACCAGCGGACGCACGGCGCGGGGGTCGTTGAGGCTGGCGCCGGCCCGCAGGGCGGCCAGCCGGGGCGCCAGCTCGGGGGCCTCGTACAACTCGGCCAGGAATGGCTTGGCCCGCTCGCCCAGGGATTCGAGGCTGTAGGACATGTTCCCGGACAGGTACGGCTCGTTGACCAGGCTCTGCGAGAACCGCCGCGCAAAGACCTCGGGGAACGACTGATCGATCGGCAGATGCCGGATCAGCTCGACGAACTCGTCCCGCCTGTCCCGGTAGCGGAAGGGGATCGTGACCTGCACGAGCTGTTCGTCCCGGCCCCGGGCGATCTGGTCCGGATCGCCCGGTCCCCGCGGGAACGCCGAGTTGATCGCGCTGGCGATCTGCCGTGCCCGCTGGTGGGACGGGTTGTCCAGCACCACGTTGATGACCGTCGATTCGGTCACCCGCCCGCCGTCGAGCACCCGCCCGACCGTGCGCTGCACACCGTCCGTGGATCCGGGCTCGGCGAAGGGATTCAGAAAGATCGGCCCGCCCGCGCGCCCCAGCACCAGCGCCTGCGGATCACCGAACGCGGACGGCGGCCCCACCCGCAGCTGCGTCGTCCAGAGCCGTCCGCCCTCCAGGCTCGTCGCGTTGATGGCCCGCACGTACACGTCGAACGTGTCGCCCTCGGTGGCGCCCGGCGGCACCGCCGCCTGGATGATCACCGCCGCCGTGTTGGGATCGCTGAGCAGCTGGCGGGGGCTGCGCCCGGCGATGCCGGGCCCGCCGGCCTGGTTCGACGCGGTGATCCCCTGCAGGCCCATTTCCCGCTCGAGGTGCGCGGCGAACTGCTCGGGCATCGTCAGCCCCCCCGTCCCGTTCAGTCCGACCACGAACCCGATCCCCGACACCAGCGTCGCCTCGACCCCCTGCAGGCTGGCCTCTGCGCCGATCGTGCCGCGGAGCGCCGACGGGACGTCGCGGACCACGATCTGCTGCGCCTGCCGCGGGGTCGGCGGCGGCTGGCGACGGTCCCGGTTGCAGCCCGACCCGCCCGCGACCAGGCACACGCCCAGTCCCCAGACCACCCCGCGCCGCAGACCGGTTCTCCGACCCAGCCAAGCCATCGCATCCGCCATCGTGCTCGCATCCTTTTGTGTGACAAGGCCCCGAGTGTCGACGCGTCGCCGAGCGCCGTGCTCCCGTCCCGTCGCGTCTGAATCCGGGTCGCCATGCCGCGGGCGGGACGGTCCGAACCCGCCTCGTGACGGCGGGCTCGTGGTTTCCGTGCCCCGATGCTACGGGGATACGCACGCGCACCGCCCGGCGTTCCGGGATCGGGCGGCGGATTTGTGGATATCCGCGGTCACGCAATCCGGACAGGAGGATCGATATTCGGATTTTATACGGGTTCTGGTCGCAGCCCATGCTGGGGATGGGCGGTTGCCGACCGGGGCCGCCCGCTCTCCTGCAACTGTCGCACATGCGAGGGCTTATCGCGCGCGGCCCGGAAGCGGAGGGGGGACTTGCGCGCACCGTGTCGTCCACGCCCGTTCGGAGACGGCCGGGACCCGAACAAAAAAAGTCGCAAAAAGCTCTGATGAAAACAGCCACAATCCCTTGTGTCTCGCTACAGTGCTGACCCGTGTCACCGCCGATATCTTGGGGGTCCGGCACGAGAAAGAGGGGAGGCGACGGATTCGAAGTGCCGCCGAGAAAACGGGTTGGGCGCAGCCGACAGGTTGTCCACACCACCCGCAGGATCTCGTCGTCCATTCGTCATCCGCTACCATCCCTCGTGGTCCCGGCATCGGGGAGACCCGGTTCCCAGGATCGTGTCATCAGGATTGCATGTCCGGACTTTGTTCGTAAACTGGTCCGGTCAGTCCCAAGGTCTTCGAACTTCCCGGTGGGCGGGAACTCGACAGACTCTGCCCAGTGTCCGGGTGGATGCTGCGGCCTGCAGGACGGTGTGACGCCCCCGACCTCCGCCACCAACGCGGAACCGGTGTCGCCATGCCGTGAACAAGGAGGACGGCCGTCCGGCGGAGCCGGCGGCCGGGCAACACGCCGGAACGCGTCACCCGCGGCTGCCGGCAGGACGGAGCGACCCATGGGCGTGCTGTGCGATACCCAGATCCAGAGCCTCGTGGACATCAAGCCCTTCGAGCCCGCCACCAAGCGGCCCGGCATGATCTCCTACGGCGTCTCGTCCTACGGCTACGACGTCCGCGTCGGGCCGGTCTTCAAGATCTTCACCCCCACCCCGCGCACCGGCGGCATCAGCGTCGTGGACCCCAAGAACTTCACCGATGACCTGATGGTCACGGTCGATGTCCGCGACCACGGCTCGGACCATGTCATCATCCCCCCCAACTCCTTCGCCCTCTGCGAGACCGTCGAGTGGTTCAACATCCCCCGCGATGTCCTCGTCCTCTGCGTCGGCAAGAGCACCTACGCCCGCTGCGGCCTGATCGTGAACGTCACCCCCCTCGAACCCGAGTGGCGGGGCAAGGTGACGCTGGAGATCTCCAATACCACGCCGCTGCCGGCCAAGGTGTACGCCAACGAGGGCATCGCCCAGTTCGTGTTCCTCAGGGCCGACGAGGTGTGCGCCGTGTCCTACGCGGACAAGGCGGGCAAGTACCAGGACCAGTCGGGCCTGACGCTGCCCAAAGTCGACTGATTCATGACTCGAAGTGATCCACGCGGCGCTGGACGTGTCGCGTCGGTGTTGACATCCCGAAACTCTCTCAACCCGGAAGACCATCGATGAAGATCACCCGCCGGTTCACCAAGGAAGGCCAGAACCCGTTCGCCACGGTCGAGTGGACCACCCGCTCGTCCCGCATCTCGAACCCCGACGGTTCCGTCGTGTTCGAGATGAAGGACGCCGAGGTCCCCGCGACCTGGTCGCAGCTCGCCACGGACATCATGGTGTCCAAGTACTTCCGCAAGGCCGGCGTGCCGCAGATGGCCCAGCCGTTCGCCCTGCCGCATGAGGGCAGGAAGCTCACCGACGAGAACGGCAAGCCCGCCACCGGCCCCGAGCGTTCCGCCCGCCAGGTCATCCACCGACTCGCCGGCTGCTGGCGCCACTGGGGCGAGACCCACGGCTACTTCGATTCGGCCGCCGACGCCCAGGCCTTCTACGACGAACTCGTCTACATGATGGTCCACCAGATGTGCGCCCCAAACAGCCCCCAGTGGTTCAACACCGGGCTGAACTTCGCCTACGGCATCTCCGGCCCCGCCCAGGGCCACTGGATCGTCGATCCCAGGACCGGCGAGCCCCGTCTGGCCGACGACGCCTACAGCCACCCCCAGCCGCACGCCTGCTTCATCCAGTCCGTGTCCGACGACCTCGTCAACGACGGCGGCATCATGGACCTGTGGCTGCGCGAGGCCCGCCTGTTCAAGTACGGCTCGGGCACGGGCACCAATTTCTCCAACCTGCGGGCGGAGAACGAGAGCCTCTCCGGCGGCGGCAAGTCCTCCGGCCTGATGAGCTGGCTGAAGATCGGCGACCGCGCCGCCGGCGCCATCAAGTCCGGCGGCACCACCCGCCGCGCCGCCAAGATGGTCTGCCTGGACATGGACCACCCCGACATCGCCCAGTTCATCAACTGGAAGGTGCGCGAGGAGATCAAGGTCGCTGCGCTGGTCGAGGGCCTCAAGGCCATCCAGAACGAGAAGGCCAGCAAGGCCGACTCCGAGACCATCGGCCAGACCGCCGCCCGCCTGGGACTCAAGCTCGACTACGACTTCAACGGCGAGTCCTACCAGACCGTCTCGGGCCAGAACTCCAACAACTCGGTCCGCATCCCGGACGCGTTCTTCGACGCCGTCGACGACGACGCCGACTGGAACACCGTCTACCGCACCACCGGCAAGGTGGCCAGGACCTACAAGGCCCGGGCCCTCTGGGACGACATCGCCTACGCCGCCTGGCGCTGCGCCGACCCGGGCGTGCAGTACGACACCACCATCAACGCCTGGCACACCTGCCCGGGCGCGGGGCGGATCAACGCCTCCAACCCCTGCTCCGAGTACATGTTCCTGGACAACACGGCGTGCAACCTCGCCTCGCTCAACGTCCTCAAGTTCTATGACCCGACCACCCGCGAGTTCGACATCGCCGCCTACGAGCACGGCGTCGACCTGTGGACCATGGTCCTCGAGATCAGCGTGCTCATGGCGGCGTTCCCCAGCAAGGAGATCGCCGAGCTGAGCTTCAGGTACCGCACGCTGGGCCTGGGCTACGCCAACCTGGGCGCGATGCTGATGCAGGCCGGCATCCCCTACGACTCCGACGCCGGCCGCGCCATCTGCGCCACCCTCTCGGCCATCCTCACCGGCCGGTCCTACCGCATGTCCGCCCTGATGGCCAAGGAGCACGGCCCCTTCCCCGGCTACGCCCCGGAGAAGGACAACATGCTCCGCGTCATCCGCAACCACCGCCGCGCCGCCCACGGCGTGGCCCGGGACTCGGGTGAGTACGAGGACCTGCGCATCGCCCCCGTCCCCATCGACCACGACCTCATCCGCGAGAAGAAGGTCCCGCTGGGCAACGCCATGGACCTGCTCCAGCACAGCGTCACCGCCTGGGACGAGGCGCTGACCCTCGGCGAGAAGCACGGCTATCGCAACGCGCAGACCACCGTCATCGCGCCCACCGGCACCATCGGCCTGCTGATGGACTGCGACACCACCGGCGTCGAGCCCGATTTCGCGCTGGTCAAGTTCAAGAAGCTCGCCGGCGGCGGCTACTTCAAGATCGCCAACGCCTCCGTCAAGCCCGCCCTGGTCGCCCTGGGCTACAGCCCCGATCAGGTCAGCGACATCCTCCGCTATCTGCTGGGCACCCTGGACCTGCACGTGCCCATGCCCGCGTCGATCGCCGACAGCGTCGGTGTCTCGCTGCGGGAATGGCTCGGCGAGAAGGGCCTGAACGACGCCGACCTGGACCGGATCACCGCGTCGCTGCCCGGCGTCTTCGAGATCGGCTTCGCGTTCAGCGCGTGGGGTCTGGGCGATGAGGCCCTCGCCCGCCTCGGCTTCGACCCCGCCCAGGCCAAGGCCGACCCGGCCTTCAACGCCCTCCGCCGCCTCGGTCTGACCGCCGCCCAGGTCGAGGAACTCAACCTGCTCGTCTGCGGCACGCAGACCGTCGAGAACGCCCCGCACCTCAGGGCCGAGCATCTGGCGGTGTTCGACTGCGCCAACACCTGCGGCAAGCTGGGCAAGCGTTTCATCGAAGTGGGGGGCCACATCCGCATGATGGCCGCCGCGCAGCCCTTCATCTCCGGCGCCATCTCCAAGACCATCAACCTGCCCCACGACGCCACGGTGGACGACATC
>CAYNRF010000038.1:0-20891 GCA_964399525.1 uncultured Phycisphaeraceae bacterium
GGTGACCACCCACTGGCCCACCGCGACGGCCGCGGCCCCGAGCAGCCAGAGCGACGCCGCCGCGGGCACCGCCCAGCGGGCGCGGCCGCCGCGGGACAGCGCCACATATGCCGCGAGCCCGAGCCCGACGCACACCGCCGCGGCGGGCAGGCCCGAGCCGGTCAGCCACCGCTCCACCACCGGCACGACGCCGACCGACGGCATCGCGGGCTCGAACACCTGGGCGGTCAGGGGCAGCAGCGTGGACCGGATCATCCTCCATGGTTCGCACGCCGCGGCCCGGCGGAGCCGGCGGGGGAGATCACGGGGCGCAATCTGCAGCCGACGGCCCCGGCGGGTCGATCCTCCCCGGGTCGGCCCCCACCGGGGCGCGCCGGGCATCCGAGGACCGTCATGCAGCAGCCGCCGTCGTCATCCAGCCCCACCCCCCCGCCACCCGCCCCCTCCGGCCAGACGGGCGCGGTCAACCCGTTCGATCTGGACGCCGTGCTGGGGCCGGGGTTCGCCGGGTTGGGGGCCGCCCCGGACGCCCCCCCGGACATGGGTCTGCCGCCCGATCCATCGGTGTTCGAGCGCAACCTGATCGCCCTGATGGCCCGCAACCGGCCGATCGTCGACCGCCTGCGGCGGGCCCCGGCCCGCGCGGGGCTGCGGTTCGAGGCCGGGCAGGACGGGCTGCTCTCCGCGACCATCGACGGCCGACGCCTGTCCAGCCCGCGGCGCGGGGCGGAGGAGGCCGCCCGGCTGGCCGAGGGCGTCGACCCGACCCAGTCGGCCGCGGCGTGCGTCATGGGCTTCGGGCTCGGGCACCACGTGCGGGCGGTGCAGGAGCGCATGGGCGCCAACTCGATCGTGGTGTGCTTCGAGCCGGATCTGGCCCTGCTGCGGTGCGTGCTCGAGCGCGTCGACCACAGCGCCTGGCTCGCCCTGGGCCGGTGCGTGATCGCGACCGACCCCGACGATGCGGCCGGGCTGTCGCGCTCGCTGCACCACTGCGAGGGGCTGCTGGCCATCGGCGTGAGGATCCTCGAGCACCCGGCCAGCAAGGCCCGCCTGGGAGACGGGGCCGCCCGGTTCGGCCGCACGCTCGGCGAGGTGGTCCGCTCGACGCGCACGCACGTGGTCACCACGCTGGTGCACGCCCCGGTGACGCTGCGCAACATGATCATGAACGCGGACCGCTACGCCGCGTGCGCGGGCATCACCGCGCTCAAGGACGCCTGCAAGGGGTTCCCCGCCGTGACCGTGGCCGCGGGGCCGAGCCTGCAGAAGAACCTCGCGCTGCTCGCCGAGCCCGGCGTGCGGGACCGGGTGGTGATCATCGCGGCGCAGACGGTGCTCCGGCCGATGCTGGCCGCGGGCATCAAGCCGCACTTCGTCACCGCGCTGGACCACCACGAGCTGAGCGGGCGCTTTTACGAAGGTCTCACGCCCGACGACGTCCGCGGCGTGCGCCTGGTCGTCGAGCCCAAGGCCAACCCCGCCATCCTCGAGTCGTTCCCCGGCGAGATCCTCTGCACCCAGGAGCCGGTCCTCGACGACCTGATCGGCATTGAGCTGAAGCGCGAGATGGGGCACATCCGGCCCGGCGCCACCGTCGCCCACCTCAGCTACGCCCTGGCGCGCCACATGGGCTGCGACCCGGTCATCATGATCGGGCAGGACCTGGCGTTCACCGACGGTCAGTACTACGCCGCCGGCGCGGCGATCCACGGCGTCTGGCAGGGAGAGCTCAACCCCGAGCGCACGCTCGAGATGCTCGAGTGGGAGCGCGTCGCCCGGATGCGGGCCAACCTGCGTCCCGTCCGGGACCTGCAGGGCCGCCGCATCTACACCGACGAGCAGATGGCCACCTACCTCGCCCAGTTCGAGGCGGACTTCCAGGCCGACACCCAGGCCGGGCTGACCGTGATCGACGCGACCGAGGGCGGGGCGATGAAGCGGCACACCCGGCCGATGACGCTGCGCGACGCGCTGGACGTCTTCGCCCTGCGCGAGCGCCCGGCGCTGCCGGACACCTCGCACGAGGCGCGGGACCCGCAGAGATCGCGCGCGCGGCTGCTGACCCATCTGCGCACGGTCGCGGCGCAGGCTGATGAGATCGCGCGACAGAGCCGCATCGCGGGGGACAAGCTCGCCCGGGTCCTGGAGTGTCTGGATGATGCGCGCCGGTCCGACGCGCTGATCCTCGAGGTGCACAAGATCCGCGACATTGTCTTCGCCCAGCAGCCCGGCTTCCGGCTCGTCGAGTTCATCAACCAGACGGGCGTGCTCAACCGGTTCAAGGCCGACCGCGTCATCGGCCTGCACGACAAGTCCGACAAGGCCGCCCACCACCGCCTGCACGTCGAGCGGGACGTCAAGAACGTGGGCTGGATCGGCGAGGCGGCGGAGGAGCTGGGCCGCATCGTGCGCTCGGGGATCGACGCGCACGCGGGGCGCCGCGCCAAGATCACCCGCGCCGAGCCCGGGAGCCGGCCCGCGGACGCCGCCCCCGCCGCGGCGAACGCCGAGCTGTTCGTCCTGTGCGATCCGGACTATTCGGGCCTCGGCGTGCGTCGGGACCTGGGCGTGCCGGTCTGGCGGGACCGCGACGCGCTCGCCCTGACGCTCGAACGCGTGCTGCGGTGCCGGTCCGTCCGGGGCGTGCGCGTGCTCACCCCCGAGCCCGAGCGCACCCGGGCCCTGATCGAGCGGGCGGGCCTGGGAGGGAAAGTCACGGTGGAGGGCGTTGACCGGGCGCGCTGGCGCGAGCGCTCCCGCGCGGTGGGGGTGGCCCGCGCCGCCGCGGCCGAGTGCTACCGCGGGGGCATCGGGCAGACAACCGTGTTCGATGAGCAGTTCGACCCGGCCTCGGTGCTGGAGGTCATGGAGCGGCACGGCGTGGACGCGTGCGCGGTCGTGGGCGCCGACTGGTGCCTGACGGACCCGGCGCTGCTCGACGCGATGATGGACCGCCACCGCGCCGAGCCGGATCGCCAGCAGATCGTCTTCTCCCAGGCCGCGCCGGGGCTGGCCGGGTGCGTGCTGGGACGCGACGCCGTGGATTCGATCGTCTCGCTCCAGCGCGTCGGCAGCCCGCTGGGGACCATCGGCGGCGTGCTCGGCTACGTGCCCGTCCGCCCGCAGGCCGATCCGATCGCGACGCCGCTGTGCGTGCGGGTGGACCCGTGCGTGCGCGACCTGGGCCTGCGGGCGATCGCCGACTCGACGCCGGGCCGCACGCTCGTGGCCGGGGCGATGGAGCGGCTGGGCGATCGCGCCGGCGACGCCAGCGCGGCGCAGGCGGCCCGCGCCCTGGAGAACGCGCGGCCGTTCCGATCCGCCCGCACGCTCGTGCTCGAGCTCTGCCCCGGGCGTCTGGCCAGCGGGGACTTCGGGGCCTGGAAGCGGGGCGGGCCCATCCCCGGGGACCGGTGGCCGATCGATCTGCGGGCCGCGCACCGGCTGATCCGCGAGCACACCGCGCTGCGGGAGGACGCCGTGCTGGTCCTCGACGGGCCCGGCGATCCGCTGATGCACCCGGCGGTGCTGGACATCGTCGAGCTGGCCGATGAGTCGGGGGCCGCGTGCGTGCACCTGCGCACCGATCTGCTCCACGACGACCTCGACGCCGTGCGCCTGGGCGAGAGCGGGCTGGGGGTGCTCTCGGTGGACCTGCCCGGCGGCGACGCCCGCACCTACCAGAAGCTCACCGGCGTGGACCGCTATGACGCGGTGCTCGAGCGGCTGGGAGCGATCGCGGACAGCCGGCCCCCGCTGGCCGGCGGGCTGCCCACGCCGTGGATCGTTCCGCGCATGGTCCGCTGCGACGCGACGCTCGAGCAGATCGAGCCGTTCTATGACCGCTGGACCATGGCGCTGGGCGGCGCGGTGATCGATCCGCCGCCGGCCTGGGCCGACGACCGCATCCGACCGCTGCCGATCCCCGATGCCCGCGCCGTGCGCATCGAGTCGGACATCGTCCGCGTGCGGTGCGACGGCATGGTCTGCGACACCCGCTGGCGCAGCTACGGTCTCAACGCCTTCGAGCACGGCCTCGTCGACGCCGCCCGCCTCGTGCGCAAGCGTCTGGGGCTGGTCCGCACCGCCGCCAGAACGGCCGCAGCCGCCGCCGGATCAGCGGGCGGACGGCCCGCCGGATCGGCCGCGTGAGCGCGACCGCCATCATCCTGGCCCGCGCCGGCTCCAGGGGCGTGCCCGGCAAGAACACCGCGATGATCGCCGGTCGTCCGTGCATCGCCTGGACGATCGCCCACGCGCTCGCCTCGCGGGCCGTCGGGCGCGTCGTGGTCTCGTCCGATGACCCGGTCGCGCTGGACGTGGCCCGCGGCATGGGCGCCGGGACCGTAAGTCGTCCGCCCGATCTGGCCGGCGACACCGCCCGCGTCGATGACGCCGCCCGGCATGCCTTCCTCGAGCTGGGCAGCCCCGAGGGGCCGGTGGTGATCCTCTACGCCAACGTGCCGGTGCGGCCGGCCGATCTGACCGACCGCGCGGTCGGCCTGCTGGTCGCGTCGGGCTGTCACAGCGTGCAGAGCTACGCCCCGGTGGGCAAGTACCACCCGTGGTGGACCGCCCGCCTGGACGAGGCGGGCGTTGTCCGCCCCTGGGAGGGCGACGTGCTCAACCACGGCGTGTTCCGCCGCCAGGATCTGCCCCCGGCCTCCATCCCCGACGGTGGAGTGATCGCCTGCACGCCGGCCGCGCTCATGCTGCGCGTGGGGGCGCCCGACGGTCCGCACGCCTTCTTCGGCACCGACCGGCGGGGCGTGACCAACCCGGAAGGGGCGGTGATCGACATCGACGCCCCGGCCGACCTGATCGCCGCCGAGATCGCGCTCACCGCTTCGACCGCAGCGAGCGGAAGAAGCCGCTGAGCATCGCGGCGCACGCCTCGCGCTCCACGCCCGGGATCACCACGCACCGGTGGTTGAGCCGCTCGTCCTCGAGCAGCGTGAACAGCGAGCGCACCGCCCCGGCCTTGGGATCGTCGGCCCCGTACAGCACGCGCCCCACGCGGGCGTTGACCAGGGCGCCGGCGCACATCGGGCACGGCTCGAGCGTGACGGCCAGCGAGCAGTGGTTCAGCCGCCAGTCCCCCACCGCCGCCGCCGCCGCCCGGACGGCGATCAGCTCGGCGTGCCCGCACGGGTCGCGGTCGTGCTCGCGGGTGTTGGCCGCCTCGCCCAGCACCGTGCCGGTGGCCGTCTCGTACACCACCGCGCCGATGGGGACCTCGCCAGCCTGCCCGGCCGCGCGTCCCAAAGCGATGGCCCGGGCCATCATGGCCAGATCGGTCGGCGTGACCTCCCCCGGCCCGGGCATCACAGGTCCCCCGCGCCCGCCGGCTCTTTTCTCCTGCCGATGACCTTCTCGGCCGGCAGCACCCGCAGGATGAACAGGCCCAGCTCGTACAGGGCGTAAAGCGGGATGGCCAGCAGCATCATCGAGACCGGGTCCGCCGGCGTCAGGATCGCCCCGACCACCGTGCATGCACCGATGGCGTGCTTGCGGTACTTGGTCATCGCCTTCGGGTCCAGGATCCCCACCCACCCGAGCATGATGACCACCACCGGCGTCTGGAACGCGATGCCGAAGGCCAGCGCCAGGTTCAGCAGCGTCTTGATGTACTCGCTGATGCGGTACTGCTGCACGATGCCCTGCCCATCGACGATCTCCACCGACTTGATCGAGATCACCCCGTCCGCGTCCGGCACCGCGATGCGCAGCTGCTTGAGCTCGTTGTTGATCCACGCCGTGCCCGGCTCGGCGGGGGCCGGGTCGCGGTTGAGCACCGGGAACTGCGGCAGCACGATGCCGGGGGGCACGGGCGCGGTCGGCGGGCTGGGCGCGTCGATCTTGGCGCTGAACCCGATGAAGAAGGCCAGCACCACCGGCAGGATGGCCAGGTACATGAACACCACGCTGACGACCACCAGGATGCCCGAGAACGGGATCAGGATGTGCACGAACCGCTTCTCGTGCTCGTACAGGCCCGGCGCGATGAACTTCCACAGCTGGTAGAGCATCCAGGGCGAGCCGAGCAGCACGGTGGCCACGAAGGCGATGTGCACCACCGTCCCGAAGGTCTCGAACGGCCCCGTGGCCAGCAGCGCGCTGGCCTGACCCCCCGCGATCAGGGCGGCCCGGGCCGGGGCGATCAGCAGACTCAGCAGCGGACGCCCGAAGGCGAACGCGACGCAGAAGATCGGCACCACGCCGACCAGCGCGAACACGATCCGGCGACGCAAGTCCTCCAGGTGATCCCCGAAGGACATCACGCCGTGGTCGGACGGCGAGACGCGGCCCGGGATCTGGCTGGGGGACTCTGGCATGGTTCTCGGACGCTGAGGAAAATATCCAGACCCGGTGACGGGCGTCGGGCCGGGGCGCATCGTAGCGAACGGGTCCCCCGCCCGGAACCGGGCGGACAGGCAGGTTCGGGGTCGACGGCTCGTGGATGAGTGGCACACCAACCCGGACGCCATCGCGTCGGCCATCGCCGGCGACCGGGACGCGCTGCGCGCCGTCTGGGCCGAGCACCGCCGCTGGGTCGCCGCGATCCTGCTGGCGCACAAGCCGCGGCAGGCCGACCTCGAGGACCTCCTGCAGACCGTGGCCGTGCAGATGTGCCGCAAGGCCCACGAGGTCCGCGATCCGGAGTCCTTCCGCCCGTGGCTGCGGATGGTGGCCGTGAACGTCGCCCGCGCCCAGGGCCGGACCACCTCCCGTCAGCGCCAGGGCTTCCTCCGCCTGGTCGGCCGGACCCCCGCCGAGCCGGAGGAAGAAGCGGCCCCCGAGCGGGTCGAGCGGCTGCGGGAGGCCGAACGCCTCATCGCCCTGGCCCGCGACCTGCCCGAGGGCTACCGCGAGCCCCTGCTCATGCGCTGCGTCCGCGGCATGAGCTACCGCGAGATCGGCCAGGCCATGGACCTGCCCGAGACCACGGTCGAGACCCGCATCGCACGCGGGCGACGGATGTTGCGCGAACTGGCATCCGGTGCAGAGAAGCCCGCCGCCGCCCCGGCCGCGGCGGGCTCGGCGTGAGCCGCGCCACGACGTTCCCAGGATGACGCCCGGCCCCGACGGAGACCCACGATGATCGACGACCAACCCCAGCCCACCGCCGGCGCCATCCGCCCGGACCCGTCCACGCCCGACGGGCGGGATCTGCTGATCTCCCGGATCATCGACGCGCGGGCCGGGGCCGAGGACTGGCACGCCTTCCGTTCGGTCGCGGAGCGGGACCCGGGCGTCTGGCGTGATCTGGCCGAGGCCCAGCGGCAGCACGAACTGATCTGCGAAGGCCTGCGGGCCGCGTCCGCCTGCGCCGACCGGGTGGACCTGCCCGAGTTCGTCACCGACGGCGCCCCGCTGCAGCGTCGGCTCGACGGCGTGGCCCGCTGGGGCGGCTGGGCCGCCGCGGCCGCGCTCGTGCTGGTCTGGGCCACCGGGGCCCCGGTGCTCCGCCAGCCCGCAGGCACCCAGACGGCCGGGCTGGTCCCCGCCGGCCCGGCCCTGCAGGAAGCCACGGCCGAACAGGCCCTCGACCGCTATCTCGACGCCGGCCGCCACGCCGGCCTGGTGGTCGGCGAGATGCCCGAGCGCCTGATCGTGGAAACCACCCCCCGACCCGACGGCTCCGTGGAAGTGGTCTATCTGCGCCAGATCATCGAGCGTCGCGTCACCGACCGCGTCTACCGCGAGGTCCGCGACGACGCCGGACGCCTGGTCCCCGTCGCCATCCCGGCCGCGGACATCCAGGTGATCCGCTCATACTGACCGCCACACACGCGGACGGTGAAATTGGCGCACGCCCTTGACGGAAAAGAACTTCGGCGGCATCCAGCAACACGGGTCGCAACACAAGCACCGCCGGACACCCGACATCGTTGGCCCGGCACCCGAAGGAGAATCAAGCATGTCACGCCTGAGCAGAACCCTGGCCCCCGCGGCCCTCATCGCGCTGATCGCCGGCGCCGCCACCGGGCAGTTCATCGTCGAGTCCACGCCCGCGGCCCCCGCCGCCCCCGCGTCCGGTTCCGTCGCGACGGCTCCGGCCGGATCGGTGCAGACCATCGTGCAGATCGAGAACGGCAAGCGCGCCGAGCTGCGCCTCGAGGACGGCGTGGTCGTCCTGGCCCGCATCGACGGGCAGGACTGGCCCCGGGACCGCCTGGTCCGCCAGCCCGACCAGATCATCCTCGTCGATGGCGACGGCGCGACCGTGCACCGCTTCTCCATCATCGCGCCGACGCCGGCCGCCCAGCCCCCCCAGCCCCCGCGCATCGCCGTCCGTGTGCCCGGCGGGCCCGCGGCCCCGGCGGCGCCGGGCGCACCAGCCGCCCCGCGCGCTCCGGCGACCTGGTCGGGCCAGGCGCCGCCCCCGGTGATGCTGGGCATCAACTTCAGCGAGCCCGGCGAAACGCTCCGCGCCCAGCTCGGCCTGGGTTCGGCGCCCGCCATCCTCGTCGACGGCGTGATCGACGGGCTGCCGGCGGCGCAGGCCGGCCTGCAGCGCCACGACATCCTCGTGTCCATCAACGGGTCTGACGGCGCTTCGGGCGAGCTCCTGCTCGACACGCTCCGCGCGGCCAAGCCGGACGACAGCATCGCCCTCACGCTGCGGCGCGGCGGCGAGACAAAGCGTCTGGAGGTCAGGCTGGCGCCGCGCGACGCCGCGCGGCTGGGCGGCGGCACGATCGTGATCCGCCAGGAGGACACGCAGGCCGGCGATGACCTGGAGGCCCGGCTCGAGACGCTCATCGAGCGCTACGCCAGCGACCCCGAGAACCGCGAGATCCTCCAGGAACTCCAGACGCTCATGGCCGAGCGGGCCAAGCGCGTGGCCGGCGAGCTGTCGGACCAGGCACGGCAGCTCTCCGCCCAGATCACCGTCGAGGGCATGGAAGGCCTGGAGGCGATGCAGGCCGAGATGCAGCGCAAGGTCGAAGAGGCCATGCGCCAGGCCGGTCGCCAGATGCTCGAGCTGCGCGACGGACGCGTCTTCATCCGGTCCGGTGAGGCCGCCGGGCGGACCCTCGAAGAGCTGCGCGACGAGCTCGCCCTGCGCCACTCCCCCGCCGCCGACGCACGCTTCGACGAGCGCATCCGGGCCATGGAAGCACGCATGGAGGCGATGGAGCGGAGCTTCGAACAGCGCATGGACCGCCTGTCCGCCCTGATGGAACGGATGGCCGACCGCCTCGAGGCCGACCGCGAGCGCAAAGAGTAAAGCAAGACGCCGCGCACGCGGAACCCGACGGTCCCCCGCGCGGTACACCCTGAAACACACGGCGTGGTTCTCCCAAGGAACCCCGCACCGAGCCACGACGCCGGCCCTGGAGTTGCTCCAACGCACAGGGCGGCCAACGGAGCCCGCGCGCCGAGACCCCGCGCGGGCTCCCGTTTTTTTGGTCCATGCGATGCGCCCCCCCCGGCCGGTCCCGCCCCGCGGACCGCGGACCGGACGTGTCCGGGCGGGGGGCCGGGGGGATCAGAGGGGATCGGAAATCCGCACAATCGGATCCGTTCCTCCGCGTCGACGTGAACCGGGCAAGGCGGCTTCCGGTAAGATGCTCCGGCTTCCCCCCCTCCCCCCCCCGCCGCCGGAGCCCGCATGTCCGAACCCGAGACCAACGAGGCCTCCCGCTCCGGCGAAGAACTCATCGCGACCGTCCGCGAGGCGGGCGACGCCCTGCGCCGTGAGATCGCCCGCGTGATCGTCGGCCAGGACGAGGTGGTCGAGCAGATCATCATGGCCGTGTTCTGCGACGGGCACGCCCTGCTGGTCGGCGTGCCGGGGCTGGCCAAGACCCTGCTCGTCTCGACCATCGCCCGGGCCATGGACCTCAAGTTCAGCCGCGTGCAGTTCACGCCGGACCTGATGCCCAGCGACATCACCGGCACCGAGGTGATCGAGGAGGACAAGTCGACCGGACGCCGCCAGATGCGCTTCGTGCCCGGCCCGGTCTTCGCCAATGTGCTGCTGGCCGACGAGATCAACCGCACGCCCCCCAAGACCCAGGCCGCCCTGCTCGAGTCGATGCAGGAGCGTCAGGTGTCCGTGGGCGGCGTCCGCCACGCCCTGCCGGCGCCCTTCTTCGTGCTGGCGACGCAGAACCCGCTCGAGCAGGAGGGGACGTACCCCCTGCCCGAGGCCCAGCTCGACCGGTTCATGTTCCAGATCCTCATCCGCTACCCCAGCGAGGAGGAGGAACTGGAAGTGGTCCGCCGCAGCGCCCACAAGGACGAGGTCGCGGTCCGCCCCGTCGTCGACGCCGCCGGGATCGATCAGGTCCGCCGCATCATCCGCCACTGCCCCGTGCCCGAGCACGTGCTCCGGTACGCCCTGCGTCTGGTCCGCTCGACCCGCGGCGGGGAGGGATCACCGCCGCCGGCGGTGGTCCGCGACTACCTGGCCTGGGGGGCCGGCCCCCGCGCGTCCGAGGCGCTCGTGCACGCGGCCAAGGCCCACGCCCTGCTCCGCGGCTCGGGGGTGGTGACCGACGCGGACGTGCGGGCGGTGGCCCACCCGGTGCTGCGCCACCGCATCCTGACCAACTTCAACGCCGAGGCCGACCAGGTGTCGACCGACGCCATCGTCGACGCGCTGCTCGCCGAGATCCCGGTCTCCGGCGAGGACGCCGACGCCGCACGCCTGGCCGGGCGCGTGCTGCGAGAGCGGGCCTGACCACAACGCCCGCCGCACGCTGCGCGGGGGCAGAACAGGGGATCGACTTGCTGAACCAGACCGCCGAGTACGCGCTGCGGGCCATGAGCTGCCTGGCGTACGAGCCCGACCGGCTCATGCCCACCAACGAGCTGGCCGAGATCACCAAGGTTCCGCCGAACTACCTGGCCAAGGTCCTCCAGTCGCTGGCCCAGGCCGACCTGATCGTCGGCCGCCGCGGCGTGGGCGGGGGATACCGCCTCGGCAAGCCCGCCGAAGAGATCAGCCTGCTCGACGTGATCAACGCCATCAGCCCGGTCGAACGCATCACCTCGTGCCCGCTGGGGCTGGAGAACCACTCGGGGCGGCTCTGCCCGCTGCACCGCCGGCTCGACATGGCCGCCAAGCAGACGATCGATACCTTCGGGGGGATCAGCCTCAAGGAGGTCATCTCCGAACGCGACGCCGTCCGGCCGCTGTGCGACACCACCCGCACCGCCCAGGTCGAAGTGACGATCAACCGGGCCTGACCCGGACGCCGCCGGCGGGGCGCACAGCCGCGACGGCCCGCTACGATCGTCGCGTGAGCGACCCCACCACCGAACAGCCGCCCCAGGACCTTCACCAGCTCGAACTGCAGCGCCGGGCCAACCGGGACGCCGTCGCCGCGATGGGACTCAAACCCTACGGCCAGCGGACGGACGGGCTGCTGTCCCTGGCCGAGGCCCGGGCGCGCTACGACGAGGCGGCCGACCGCGAGCAGCAGGAGCGCGCGAAGGACGAGGGGTTCGTCGACCGGCGTCCTGTGGTGCGCGTCGCCGGCCGCGTGGTGCTGCGCCGCCCCACGGGCAAGCTCATCTGGCTGAACCTGCGCGACCACTCCGACGAGTCGTTCCAGGTCGCCGTCTCGAAGCGGGACTGCGACGAGCGGGGCTTTGCGTTCGCCGAGCAGTCCGACCTGGGCGACCTGGTGATCGCCGAGGGCCCGCTCATGCGGACCAAGACCGGCGAGGTGACGTGCTGGGCCGCCTCGCTCACGCCCGCGGCCAAGTGCCTGATGCCGCCGCCGGAAAAGCACGCCGGCCTGACCGATCCCGAGATCCGCGCCCGCCGGCGCTACATCGACATGTGGTCCAACCCCGAGACCACCCGCACGCTGCTGCTGCGCTCCCGCATCGTCGCGGCGGTCCGGCGCCTGCTGGACGCCCGCGGCTTCGTGGAGGTCGAGACGCCGATGCTGCAGACGCAGGCCGGGGGCGCCGCGGCGCGGCCGTTCCTGACCCATCTGAACGCGCTGGACATCGATCTCTCGCTGCGGATCGCGCCCGAGCTGTACCTCAAGCGCCTGCTCGTGGGCGGCATGCCGAAGGTCTACGAGATCAACCGCAACTTCCGCAACGAGGGCGTGGACAAGCGCCACAACCCCGAGTTCACCGCCATCGAGCTCTACGAGGCCTACGGCGACGTGCACTCCGTGATGGAGGTCACCGAGGCGATCGTGCGCGAAGCCGCCCGCGTCGCCGCGGAGGCCCGCGGGCTCGACGGCCTGGCCGTGCCCTACGGCGAGCTGGTGATCGACTATGCCCGGCCCTTCGAGCGCGTGACCTACGCCGAACTGTTCGAACGGGCGCTGGGCTTCCCGATGGACGACCGCGACAAGGTCCATGCCGAGGCCGTGAAGCGCGGCCTGCAGACCAAGGCCAAGGGCGGTGTGGCGCTGGACCATCTGCTGATCGCCAACGAACTCTTCGAAGAAGTCGCCGAGCCCATGCTCGACCCCGCCCGCCCGACCTGGGTGATGCGCTACCCCGCCTCGCTCTCGCCCCTGACCCGGCCCTGCCCCGACGACCCGCGCTTCGCCGACCGGGCGGACCTGTTCGTGGCGGGCATGGAGGTCGGCCCGCACTACACGGAGCTGAACGATCCGGACATCCAGGAGGCCAAGTTCCGCGAGCAGCTCGCCGGCATCGACGACGAGGAGTCGACCTTCCGCACCTTCGACCAGGACTTCGTCGACGCGCTCAAGGTGGGCATGCCGCCCGCGGGCGGCATGGGTCTGGGCATCGACCGGCTGGTCATGCTGATGGCCGGCAAGGAGACCATCCGCGAGGTCATCCCCTTCCCCTTCGTGCGCCCGCTCGACCGGGCGCGTCCGGACGCGTGACACAACGAAAAACCCGCCGCGTCGGACGCGGCGGGCCGTGGGTGCTGCCTGGTCGGTCCGAGCCGGCTCAGTCCTGCGGGTTGCCCTGGGGCTTGCCCTCTTCGCCGGGCACCGGGGGGTTCTTCTGGATCACGGCGCGCAGGTCGCTGTCGGTCTGGTCGGACTTGTTGGGGTGCATGACATCGACCCGCACGATGGTGGGCGAGATGTTGGGGTTGGGGCGGCTGTCGCGGAGCTGGTTGAGCAGCGTGATGGCGTCGTCGACCTTCATGGTCCGCAGGGCGGCGTCCATCCGCTCGACCTGCTCGTCGCGCTCGTCGGGGTCGTCGGACACCGGCCCGGTCAGGGCGGCCACGGCCTCGTTCTCCAGGCCCGCGGCCTCGAGCATCGCCCCGGCCTTGACGGTCAGCTCGACCATCAGGCCGTAGTAGGCCAGCGAGGCCTCGTGGATCGAGTCCTCCAGGATGAACCGCAGGAACTCCATCATGCCGTCGGCGCCCTCGGCCAGCTGGATCTCGTCGGCAATGGCCTGCTTGTACTCACGGACGATGTGCTCGTTCATGCCGCCCTGCACGCGGGTGAGGATGCCGCGGTTGGTCAGCTCCTCGGACAGCGTGGTCTTGCCGACCAGCGGCTTGATGGTCTCGGTGAGCTGCGCGAGCGACTGCAGGTCGTTCATGTCGGTGCTGTGGATGGCGCCGTCACGCAGGCTCCAGAGCAGGTCGAGGTTCTCGATCACGAGCATCTCGAACCGGGCGCGACGCCCGTAGATCACCGGCATGATGGCGTCGACCGAGCGGGGCCCGACGGTGGGGTTGGCCTTCAGGGCCACCACGTCGGGGAGATCCTTGAGGCGGATGATCTTGCCGTCCTCGCCCTTCTGCGCGAGCTTGGGGTAGGGGATGTTCGTGGGCAGGGTGGGAAGGCGCTGCGCCCCGCCGGCGGGCTGGGGACGCTCGGCCGGGCGGGCCGCGGGGCGGGGCTGCTGCTGGGGCTGCGGCTGCACGACCGGCGGCTTCTCCTCCTCGGCGGGCGGCGGCGGAGCGACCTGGGCGGACACGCCGGTGCAGGCGAGACCGAGGGCCAGAAGCAGGCTGGTGATCATCGGGTTGGTCATGTCATCCTCCGTGTCGCGTCAGAGTCGTCCGGGCCGGGATCGGCGGGGCGGGGGGGTCGGCAGGGGTCGGTCCGCCCGAAGGGTAGTGCCGCCGCGGACGCCCGGACCCTCCATCGGGCCGATCCACGCGCGGATTGATCCCGGCGTTGTCCGCGTCCGCGGGACGTTCCTCTGATATGCCCGACCGCCCGGTCCGGTTTCCAGAAAACCCGACCCGGCCCAAGAATCATCCCGCCCGACCTACGGTACCGCATGAACACCCCGACACCCCCCGCCGCAGCCCGCAGCTCCCAGGTCCGAGAAGATCTGGCCAAGGCCATCGCCGATGCCGCGCTGCTCCGAGGCAGCTTCACGCTGCGGTCCGGCCGGACCAGCAGTTACTACCTCGACAAGTACCGGTTTTCCACCCGCCCGGAGGTGCTGGGGCCGCTGGCGCGCCTGTTCGCCGAGCGGATCGCCGCGGTGGCGGCGGAATGCGGCGGTGTGGACCGGCTGGCCGGGGCCGAGCTGGGTGGCATCCCCCTGGTCGCGGCCACCTGCCTGGTCAGCGGGCACCCGACGCTGTTCGTCCGCAACGCCAAAAAGGACTACGGCACGGCCAAGCAGCTCGAGGGGCTGGTCGAGCCGGGGGATCGGGTCGTGTTCCTCGAGGACGTGGCCACCACCGGGGGCCAGGCCCTGGAAGCGGTGGGCGTGCTCAAGGCCGCCGGGGCCGACGTCGTCGCCATCATCTGCACGATCGACCGGCTGGAAGGGGCCCGGGAGAACATCGAGCGGGCGGGCATCCGCTTCGAGGCCCTGTTCACCAAGCGGGATCTGGGCGTCGAGGACTGAATCCGGGCGACCGGCTGGACATTGATGCGTCCTGATGCAACTATTGCATCAACGTGCAATCTTCCACCCTCCAACCCGGATCCCGGCCCGACAACCCCGCCGCCGCCGCCGCGTGCTGCGGCCCGATCGACCGCCTGCTCGACCCGGCTTTGTTCAAGGCCCTGTGTGACCCCACCCGGGCCGCCTTGGTCGCGTGCATCGCCAAGTGCGGGAGGGCCTGCGGGGTTTCCGAGGTGGCGGCGTGCTGCTCGGTGGACACCTCCGTCGTCTCACGTCACCTCGCGACGCTGGAGAAAGCCGGTGTGCTGACCAGCGAGCGGGAGGGACGCGTGGTCCGCTACGCCGTGCGGTACGCCGAGCTGAGCGGGACCCTGCGGGCGCTGGCCGACGCGCTCGACCAGTGCCGCCCCGACGCGGAAGGGGAGGGCGGCTGTGGCTGCTGCTGAGCGCACGCGGGTGCTCTTCCTGTGCACCGGCAACTCGTGCCGGAGCCAGATGGCCGAGGGCTGGGCGAAGGCGCTGCGCTCCGACAGCATCGAGGCGCACTCGGCCGGGACCAGCCCGCACGGGCTGAACCGGCTGGCCGTCGAAGCGATGCGCGAGGCCGGCGTGGACATCTCCACGCACCATTCCAAGAAACCCGACGAGCTTGTGCACGTGCTGTTCGACTATGTGGTGACGGTGTGTGATTCGGCCCACGAGTCGTGCCCCGTGTTCCCCGGGAACGCCCGGGTGGTGCATGTCGGCTTCGACGATCCGCCGCGGCTGGCCAAGGCCGCCGCGAGCGACGCGGAGGCGATGCCCCACTACCGGCGCGTGCGGGACGAGATCAGAGCGTTCATCGAGACACTTCCCGGCGCGTTGCAGGATGCGCGGGGCTGAACGAGGACCCGGCCCGGCGAGCCGGGCCACCACGAAAGGATCCGGCCATGTTCGGCATCAAGAAGAAGGATTCGCAAGCCAGGCCTTGCTGCGGCCCGTCGTGCTGTGGCGGAGAAGCGGCGTCCGTCGCGGCCGCCGCCCAGAACCAGGTCAGCCAGGACGATGTCCGCGCCAAGGTCCGCGAGGGCTACAGCACCATCGCCCGGGCCGGTTCGTGGACCGCGGCCCAGGCGGCATCCGCCGCTTCGGCCCCAAAGACCTCCGGATGCTGCGGACCTTCTTCCGGCGGCGGCATGTGCTGCGGGCCCACCGCGTTCACGCCCGATCAACTCGCCCAGGCGATCGGCTACAGCGACGAGGATCTGCAGGCCACGCCCGAATCGGCCAACATGGGCCTTTCCTGCGGCAACCCGACCGCGCTGGCGTCCCTGCGACCGGGCGAGACGGTGCTGGACCTCGGCTCCGGCGGCGGCTTTGACTGCTTCATCGCCGGCAGGAAGGTCGGCGCGGGGGGGCTGGTCATCGGCGTCGACATGACGCCCGACATGATCACCAAGGCCAGGAACAACACGCAGATCTACTTCGAGCAGACGGGCCTGCGCAACGTCGAGTTCCGCCTCGGCGAGATCGAGCACCTGCCCGTGGCCGACGCCAGCGTGGACGTGGTGATCTCCAACTGCGTGCTGAACCTCTCGCCCGACAAAGCCCGGGTGTGGAAGGAGATCGCCCGGGTGCTCAGGCCGGGCGGACGCGTGGCCGTGAGCGATCTGGCCCTGCTGCGCCCGTTGCCCGACGCGGTGGCGGCCGATCTGGAGGCGCGCGTCGGGTGTGTGGCCGGCGCGGGGCTGGTGTCCGCGACCGAGCGGCAGATGCTCGACGCGGGTCTGTCGGGCATCACGCTGCGGTCCAAGCCCGAGTACATCGACTCGATGAGCACCTGGCAGGACCCGCTGTACCGCAGGATCGCCGGGTCCCTGCCCGCCGGCACGACCCCCGCCGACTTTGTGACCAGCCTCGACATCGCGGCGGTCAAGCCGTGAGGGCGGCCTCCACCGCCGAATCCCAGGCTCCCGGAGGAGCGCGGCCGTGAAGCAGCGCGGGATGGACGATCCGGGCGCCGATGCTGCGTCCGCCGGGGCGTGCACGGCGTGCCCCGCGGAACGCGACGGCGCGACCCCCGCCTGCGCACCCCCGCGACGGCTGGGCTTCCTGGACCGGTATCTGACGGTCTGGATCTTCGCCGCCATGGGGCTGGGCGTGGCCATCGGCCGGCTGGTGCCCGGCGCGTCCGAGGCGCTCGACGGGCTGTCGGTCGGCACGACCAACATCCCGATCGCCGTCGGCCTGATCCTGATGATGTACCCCCCGCTGGCCAGGGTGCGGTACGAGAAGCTGCCCGAGGTCTTCCGCGACTGGAAGATCCTGGCGCTGTCTCTGTTCCAGAACTGGGTCGTCGGTCCGGTGCTGATGTTCGGGCTGGCCGTGCTCTTCCTGCGGGATCAGCCCGAGTACATGACCGGGCTGATCCTGGTCGGTCTGGCGCGGTGCATCGCGATGGTGCTGGTATGGAACGATCTGGCCAGAGGAAGCAGCGACTACGCGGCCGGGCTGGTCGCGTTCAACAGCATCTTCCAGGTGCTGTTCTTCGGGGTCTACGCCTGGTTCTTCATCACGTTCCTGCCGCCGCTGCTCGGCCTGGAAGGCGCGGTGGTGGACATCTCCGTCGGGGACGTGTTCGTCAGCGTGATGATCTACCTGGGCGTTCCGTTCTTCGCGGGCATGGTCACCCGGCTGGTGCTGCGTCCGATCAAGGGCGACGCCTGGTACACGGGGGTGTTCCTGCCGCGGATCGGACCGGTCACGCTGGTGGCGCTGCTGCTGACCATCGTGGCGATGTTCAGCCTGCAGGGCGATCGCATCGTGGAGCTTCCCGCGGACATCCTGCGGATCGCGGCGCCGCTGACGATCTACTTCGTGGTCATGTTCTTCGTGAGTTTCCTGCTGGCGCACCGGGTGGGCGCGGACTACGAGCGGGCGGCCACGCTCGCCTTCACGGCCACGGGGAACAACTTCGAACTGGCCATCGCGGTGGCCATCGCGGTCTTCGGCATCGGCTCGGGCGTGGCGTTCGCCGCCGTGGTCGGACCGCTGGTCGAAGTGCCCGTGCTGATCGGGCTGGTCAGCGTGTCGCTGTGGCTGGGCCGGCGCGTCTCGGCGCGGGCGTGAGCTACAGCATCCACAGCAGCAGCAGGCCCACCAGCAGGACGATCACCGCGACGGACCACAGCGGCAGGGTCCGTGCCGGGGCTTCGAGGATGTGGCCGCACTTGGGGCAGATCTCCGACTGGTCGTAGATCCGCTCCCGGCACGCCGGGCAGGGGACGAGTTCGTCCCCGAAACGGTCGAGGTCGGCCGCCGAAGGCCCGTCGGGATCGAGGCCCTCGGCGATGTCCCAGTCGGTGTCGCGCATGGGCAAGGGTATCGCCCGGGCGGACGGTGACGCCGGCCGGAACTGGGGAGCCCGGCCGCGACCCCGCCGGGCCGGCCGGGACAAACGCGGTGATGGGACCAACCCCGCTGGAGTCCGGGGGGCCGCAGGCCCGATCATCCCTGCATGGTCGGGATCCCGGGCAACTCGAACTGGCTGACCAACCTGCGGGCGCTGGGCCAGCACCAGCAGACCCAGCAGACCTCGCTGGAACGCCTGACCACCGGCAAGCAGATCAACCGGGCCGCGGACGACCCATCGGGCGTGGTCGTGGCCCAGGACTTCAAGGTCCGCCAGCTCGAAATCACCAAGAAACTCGACGGTTTCGAGCGGGAGACCGCCCGTCTGGGCGCCACCGAGGGCGGGCTGAGCGTGCTGCAGGACATGGTGATCGAGCTGTCCGGCCTGATCGTCAAGGGCGCGAACACCGGGGCCCTGTCGCAGGACGAACAGAACGCGCTGGGCATCCAGATCGACGGCATCCTCAAGGGCATCGACCACATCGCCCAGAGCACCATGTTCAACGGCGATCAGATCCTGATCGGTTACTCGGCCGCGGGGCTCGGCCTGACGCCGCGCACGCCCGAGGGCGAGACCCCGATGGACCTCAAGACGCTGGTGGCCAAGGACCCCGAGGCGGCCCAGACGCTGGTCAAGGGCGCCGAGGAGCGGATCTCCGGCAGCCGGGCCGCCATCGGCAACCGCATGCGGGCGATCGACGCCGAGATGAACGTGCTGCGCGAGGAGTTCGCCGGCAACGCGTCGGTGCTCAGCCGGATCGAGGACGCGGACTACGCGAAGGAGTCGGCCGAACTGGTCCGTTCCCAGATCCTCGAGCAGGCGACCGTGCAGGCCATCCGGATCGAGCGCGAGAACGCCGAACGGGTGCTGGACCTGATCGCCGGGACCGAGCCGCGATGATCCGCGGCAACCCGGACCCCCGGGGCCCGGCTATCGTGATCGGCGTCACGAGAGCCGACGCGTGGGGGCGTTCCCGATGACCATCGAGATCGCGCTGGTGCTGGCGGTGCTGCTGGGCGTGCTGGTGCTGCTCGCGTGCACGCGGATCGCGGCGGACGCGGTGCTGGTGGCCGGGCTGACCGCGCTGATGGCCGTGCCGGTGCCCACCGAAGACGGCTGGCGCATCGGTGTGCTCTCGCCGGGGGATGGTTTCGCCGGGTTCAGCAACACCGGCATGCTCACGGTGGGCGTGCTGTTCGTGGTGGTGACCGGGCTGAAGGAGACCGGCGGGATCGACTGGATCGCTTCCCGGCTGCTGGGGCGCCCGGGCGGGGAGCGGCGGGCGATCTTCCGCGTGTTCCTGCCGGTCTGCGGCATGAGCGTGTTCCTCAACAACACCCCCGTGGTGGCGATGATGATCCCCGCGGTCCAGGACTGGGCCAAGAAGCTGGGGATCAGCCCTTCACGGCTCCTGATGCCCATCAGCTTCGCCGCCATCCTGGGCGGCACGTGCTCGCTGATCGGGACGAGCACCAACCTGGTGGTCGCCGGGCTCGTGATCGCCCAGACGGACATGCCACCCCTGCGGATGTTCGACATCACCTGGGTCGGCCTGCCGACCGCGCTGGTCTGCGGCGCGTTCCTCGTGCTGTGCGGGCCCCTGCTGCTGCCGGACCGGCGCGGCGCCAAGGCCGCGCTCTCGGACACGCGCGAGTACACGCTCGAACTGACCGTGCCGCCCGGCAGCCCGCTGGCGGGCAGGACCGTGGACCAGGCCGGGCTGCGCAACCTGCCCGGCAGCTTCCTGATCGAGATCGACCGCGACGACCAGCCGATCGCGCCGGTCGCCCCGGATCAGGTGCTCAACGCGGGCGACCGGCTCGTGTTCGCCGGCGTGGTCGATTCCATCCGCGACCTCGTCAACACGCGCGGGCTGGTGCTGGCGACCGACCAGGTCTTCAAGCTCGACTCGCCCCGGTACCGACGCCGCCTCTACGAGGCGGTCGTGGCCCCGGCGTGCTCGCTGACGAACACGACCATCCGCGAATCACGCTTCCGCAACCGGTTCAACGCGGCGGTGATCGCCGTGGCCCGCAACGCGCAGCGGGTCTCCGGCAAGGTGGGCGACATCCGCCTCGAGGGCGGCGACCTGCTGCTGGTCGAGGCCGACGAGGGGTTCGCCGAGCGCGCCAACGCGTCCGGCGACTTCCTGCTGGTGCGTTCGCTGGCCAACTCCGCCCCGCGCCGCCACGACAAGGCCCCGCTCGCGCTGGCCATCCTCATCGGGATGGTGGTGCTGGCGACCCTGGAGATCTACCCGATGCTGCTGGCGGCGCTCATCGCCTCCGGCCTGATGGTGGCCACCCGCTGCTGCACGCTCACCGAGGCGCGACGCAGCGTCGACTGGTCGGTCCTGATCGTCATCGGCGCGGCCCTCGGCATCGGGGCGGCCATGGACCAGTCGGGCGCCGCCCGGATGCTGGTCGATCTGGTGATGGCGGTGGTGGGCGATCATCCGTGGATGGTGCTCATCGCGATCTACGTGGTCACGTCGGTGCTCACCTCGGTCATCACCAACAACGCCGCGGTGGCGCTGATGTTCCCCTTCGCGCTGGCCGCGGCCCAATCGCTGGGCGTGAGCTTCATGCCCTTCGTGATCACCATCATGATGGCCGGCTCGGCCAGTTTCGCCACGCCCATCGGCTACCAGACCAACCTGATGGTGTACGGCCCGGGCGGCTACACCTTCGGCGACTTCCTCAAGGTCGGC
>CAYNRF010000039.1:0-13730 GCA_964399525.1 uncultured Phycisphaeraceae bacterium
ATCGCGAAGAGCCGGCCGAGCCCCGCCTCGATCAGGGGCTTGCACACGATCACCAACAGGGTGGCGAAGGCGAGAAAAGGACCGTACGGCATGGCCCGGTTCAGTCGCCCGCCGACGATGCGGGCGAGCACGGCCCAGGCGACGCCGACGAAGGCGGCCAGGAAGAAGGCGATGACCGGATCGATCCAGCCCAGGCAGGCCCCCACCGCGGCCATCAGGTGGACATCGCCCAGGCCCATGGCTTCCTTGCCGAAGGCGAGGGTGCCGAAGATGCGCACGCCCCAGACCACGCCGCCGCCGATGAGGTAGCCCATGCAGACCGCGGCCAGGACCACCAGCCAGAGGGGCGCCTGGGCGGGGGCGACGGGCAGGCCGTTCTCGGCGATCGTCCAGGGCCCGGCGAAGTGGGTGACAAGGGCGACGGCCAGCCACGCGCCGCCCATGCCGAGCAGGACCGGGGGGGCCAGAAAGGCGAGCTCGCGGACCATTTCCCGCCTCGCGTGGGGATATTGAACCCACATGTCGGTGGGGTGGGCGGGGTCGGCCGCGGGGTCTGGTGCGTCGGCGGCGTCGCCGGGCGCCTCGGCCGGGGGCGGAGGCGGGAAGTTCTCCTTCTCCCACGCCTCGTAATCCGCGAAGCTGCGCTTGAGCAACCCCTTGGCGATCAGGAGGTTCGAAACTGCCAGCCCCGCCACGCCGCCGAGTCCCCACCCGATGAACCGCCAGTTGGACAGCCCTCCGGTGGCGATGGTCCAGACCTCGCCGGGAGCGGTGTTCCAGATCATCCGCGGGGCCGCCGTTCGCCACATCCCGGGCAGGGGCTGGGTGAGGGGGCTGTATCGGAGGTCAAACCAGACGGCGTGGGCGGTGTGCAGGACGACGGCCGTCACGGCGGGCACCCAGGTGAGCACGAGCGGGATGGTGCAGGTCCGGGCGTCGATCAGGGTCATGGCGACAAGCGAGCCCACCAGGACGGCCAGGACGGCGAAGGCGGGCCAGGTGGCGGCCGGGCCGTTGCGGGCCCATTCCGGGGCGATGGAGCCGAAGGGGATGCCCAGGAGGGTGGCGTCCGGGGGGACCATGTACCAGAGGACGAAGAGGCCAGCGAAGAGGACGGCGACGATCGCCTCAATCGTGGGGTATTCGGGCGAGATGGAGGTCCTGCAGAAGCGGCAGCGGCCACGGAGGAACAGCCAGCCGAGGATGGGGATGTTCTCGCGCCAGGTCAGCTTCGTGCCGCAGGACGGGCAGCGGGAGGTGGGCGTGACGACATCGAGCCCGCGGGGCAGGCGGTAGACGAGGACGTTGATGAGGGATCCCACGCAGGCACCGACGGCGAAGACGAACACCGCCGTCGTGATCATGGGGAGCCGCATGACGAGCCAGTCGGGCATTGCCGGGGATCATCGGCCCGTTGGGGGCGTCAACTGGATTCGTCGGCGGCGGCCCGCTTTCGGAGGGATTCGAGGTCGAGCTGTTCGATGCGCTGCTCGGCGCGGAGGAGGATGGCGCGGGCCTTGGTGATCAGCACGATGCCCTGCTCGTAGGCCTTGATGGAGTCCTCCAGGCCGATCTCGCCGGACTCGATGCGTTCGACGAGATCCTCGAGCTGCTCGACGAGGGTCTCGTAGCGCTCCTCGGGCGGGGAACCGGAGGGAGCGGTGTCGGCCGGCTTGGCTTTGGCGGGGCGGTCGGTCACGGGGGAGGGTAGGTCAGAACAGTCCCATCTGGCGGTCGTCCCGGGGGGTGGGCCGGGAACGGCGGGCCGGGGGGCGGGCGGACGGGCGGTCGGGGGCGGGCTGGGGCGGGGCGGGGTGACCGTTCTGGGCGAGCACGCCGGAGCGGACGGTGCCGGTGCGCAGGCGGGTGAGCAGCTCGTCGCCGGGGCCGACCTGGGCCGGGTCGCGGACAAGGCGGCCGTCGGCGGTGGTGGTGACCGAGAAGCCGCGGGCGAGCACCTGGTCGGGCCCGACGGCGTGGAGTTCGCGGTGCAGGGCGTCGAGGGACTCGGCGCCGAGGCGGAGGCGGGTGCGGACGCCGCGGGCCAGACGGTCCTGCAGGGCGTTGAGGGACTCCTCACGCCGGGCCTGGATCACGCCGGGGCGGTGGCGTTCGAGGCGGGACGCCGCGCGATGGAGCCGGCGCTCGGCCTGGAGGACGCGGGCGCGGGCCCCGGCGTCGAGGCGGCGGATGAGCGAGACGAGGCGGTCGCGGTGGGCGTCGAGCACGCGGGCGGGGTCACGCAGAGACGGGCGGCTCGCGAGCATCGCGAGGCGTTTGCGCTCGGCGATGGCGTGCTGGCGGGCGGCGGTGGCGATGTGCCGGGCCTGGGCGTCGAGTTGCTCGGCAAGGGCGGACCGGTCGGGGATCAGGCGCATGGCGGCCTGGGTGGGCGTGGCGGCGCGCCAGTCGGCGACGAGCTCGGCGATGGTGGTGTCGGTCTCGTGGCCGATGGCGGCGACGACGGGAACGGTGGCGTTGCGGATGGCCTCGGCGACGGGGAGTTCGTTGAAGGCCCAGAGATCTTCGAGCGAGCCGCCGCCGCGGGTGACGAGGATGGCGTCGATGCCCAGGCGGCGGGCGTGGGCGGAGAGCAGGCGGACGGCCTCGGCGATTTCCGGAGCGGCGTGTTCGCCCTGGACACGGACATCGACGATGTGCAGCGTCACGGCGGGGCAGCGGCGCCGGGCGGTGTCGATGACGTCCTGGACCGCGGCGCCGGTCCTGCTGGTGACCACGGCGACGGCGCGGGGGAAGGCGGGGAGAGGACGCTTCGATTCGGGGTCGAGCCAGCCGCGTTCGCGGAGGGCCTCGACGCGGGCCTTGAGTTCGCGTTCGAGGCTGCCCTGGCCGACGGGCTCGAGCTCGTCGACGATGAGGCTGACCCGCCCGCCGGGGGCAAAGAAGTCGAGTCGGCCGGTGGCGATGACGCGGTCGCCCTGGGTGGGCAGCACGCGGAGCTTGCGGGCGGTGGAGGCGAAGGCGACGGCGGCGATGAGGGCGCCCTCGTCCTTGAGGCTGAAGTACCAGTGGGTGCGGTTGGAGACGTTGGAGATCTCCCCCACCACTTTGACGCGACCGGGCACGCCGCCCTTGAGGGCGGCGTCGATGCGGGCGGCGAGCTGGGTGATGGTCAGGACATCGCCGCCCGGCCCGGCCGGAGGAACAACCAGACCCGGCGGCATGTCGCCACCGGGTCCGGCTCTCTTGCCTCGGTTGATGCGACCCGGGTCGAATGGAAGGCGTCCGCTCACGCGGGGAGCCTATCCGACCCGGGATCGGGCGTCAGCGGTTGGCCACGCGGGCGGCCGCCGCGTTGCGTCGTTCGACCGACGCGACGACATCGGGGGCGGTGCCGAAGGGCAGCGAGATGCGGACGGGCTCATCGCCGGACAGCAGGTTGGCGGCCACGAAGGCGGCGTGATCGGCCTGAGGCTGGGCCTGGACCTGCTCGCGGGAGCGGGTGCGGGGCATGTCCTCGGGCATCTGGAACCAGCCGGCGGGCTCGGGGAGCGTGGCCTCCTTAGGCTCGCCGGTCGAGCCGTTGGTGTAGGTGCGGGGCGCGTAGAACCCGTTCTCGCGGAGCCAGTTCTGGCGTGCGTTCTCGAGCAGGCGGGAGAGCTCCTCCGTCCGGTCGACGCCCTGGCGGTTGAAGAGGGTGCGGTCGGTCTCAAGCGAGGTTCCTCGGGTGAGCTGGCGCCAGAGGGCGGTCCCGCCGGCGGGCACGTCGGCGAACGGATCGATCGCGAACACGGCGTCGAAGACGCGGACGAGGATCAGTTCCGGGGCGTCCTGGCCGCCGAGGCGGGCGCGGTCGGACTCGGCGGTCCAGGAGAGGGCGCCGTCGTCCAGCAGGGCGACGACTTCGGCGTTCTCGGCGGCGTTGAAGCGGACCTGATCGCGGCGGACTTCGTCGGCCGGGCGGACCATGCCGGCGCGGAGTTCGATGATCTCGGCGGCGGGCCGGACGGTGGTGACCGGGGTGGGGCCGACGGCGACGAAGGACAGCGCGAGCATCGAGGCGGTGAGCATGAGAGTCTCCTCTTTGGATGTGACGCGGCCTGGGTGGCCACGGGCGAAACGCCACCCGCGTGTGATGGGAGTGTGCGCCGACATCCGCCGGCCGCCAGCAAACAGCGGGATCGGAGCCCGGGAAAGGCCGGTCTGGCGGGGTTGCGCGGTCGGGCGAGGCCCGAGAACCTTCGGACGGGCGGCGCCGGCTCAAGCCCGGTCGGTGGGCAGGGGCAGGGATTCGGCCCGCGACAGGTCGGTGTACGCGTCGATGAGGGCGGCGATGTGGGCCGAGGCACGCCGGTGCTGGCGGACGTACTCGCGGGCGGAGAGACCCAGCGCCACCGAGCCGGGCCGGTCGGCCAGCCGGGCCCGGACCGTGTCGGCCCAGGCCGCGGGCGTGGTGGCGGCCGGGCAGGCGACGGTGATCTCGTCCTGGATGACGGAGACGAGGGGATCGGGGGCGGCGACGATGAGCAGCGCGTGGGCCATCGCGTCGAGCAGCAGGGTGCGCTGCTCGTGGCGGGCATCGGGATAAACGATCAGGTCGCCGCGCAGCACGAGGTCACGGCGGTCCTCCAGACGGTCCATGAGGGAGATGCGATCGAGAATGTTGGATTTCTCGGCCATGGTCCACAGGCCGGCGCGGCGGGCGGCGGACTCGGCGACGAAGAGCCTGGCGTCGTCGCGTTCGGCGACGACGCGGCAGACGCCCTCGAAGGCGTCGCGGCAGCGGTCCGTGTCGCGTCCGGAACTGCAGAAGACGATGGAGATGCTGCGCCCCGGCTTGAGGATGGGCGTGGGCCGCGGGGGGGCGTAGGCGCCCCACGGGGCGACCCGGATCGGCAGCGTGATGCCGTGCTCGATCAGCGCCCGCTCGATGGGGCGATCGGGCGCGATCAGGGTCGTGGGCGTCTGGCCGGTCTTGAGGGGCGCGGCCCGCTCGATCAGGCCGCCGCGCCAGATCTCCAGCGCGAGGGAGGCCTGGAAGATCTGCGCAAGTTCCTCGCCCATGGCCCACGCGCCGCCGCCGAGCACGTGGACGACGGTGACCATGCCGCGCGGGTCGGAGGCGTTGCCGACGATCCTGGCGGCGACCTGCTGGGCGCGGATGCGCTGGGTGAAGAGCAGGCCCCGGTTCGAATAGCGGATGGGATCGGAGACAGTGGAGAAGCGTGCGTCGGAGCCCTTGGGCAGGGCGATGGTGGTGCGGACGCCCTCGCCCAGAAGCCCGGCCGCGATGCGTTCGAGCAGGGCACGCTCGTGCTCGGCGAACGGGCCGTCGGCGAGGAGGAGCACGTGCATGGCGTTACCCGCCGTTCTCCGCGGCGACGCGGAAGGTCAGTTCGGGCGGCGGCGAGGCGTCGTCGGCCAGGGCCCGCGTGCGCCAGCAGCCGACCCAGTGATCGGGCTTGACGAGCCGCAGGACGTAGTCGCCCGCGGGCTCGGGACGGGCCTGGAGATCCGCGGGCGGGTCGTTCCACGGCCACCAGGGGGTGACGCCCTGATCGGCGCCGGGGAGCTTGCGGAACTCGGCGGGGTTCTCGACGACCTCCTTGATCGTCACCAGGCGGTCGTTGCGTTCGTGGATCTTGGGGATGCTGGCCAGCAGCCCGCGGGTGTAGGGGTGCATCGGGTTGTCGAAGAGTTCGTAGACGCTGGCGAACTCGACGATGCGTCCGGCATACATCACGCAGACGACATCGGCGTTCTCGGCCACCACGCCGAGGTCGTGGGTGATGAGCATCACCGCCATGTCGCGCGTGGCCTTGAGGCCCTTGAGCAGTTCGAGGATCTGGGCCTGGATGGTCACGTCCAGGGCGGTGGTCGGCTCGTCGGCGAGCAGCAGGCGGGGCTGGCAGGCCAGGGCCATGGCGATCATCACCCGCTGGCGCATGCCGCCGGAGAACTGGTGCGGGTACGCCCGCAGCCGCTTCTCGGGGTCGGGGATGCCCACGTCCTTCATGGCCTGGACGGCGATGCCCGCGGCCTGCTTGGCGGTGACGTCCTGGTGCAGGAGGATGGCCTCGATGATCTGGTCGCCGACCGTGTAGACCGGGTTGAGGCTGGTCATCGGCTCCTGGAAGATCATCGCGATCTCGTTGCCGCGGATGCGACGCATCTCGGACTCGGAGAGCTCGAGCAGGTTGACCACCCGTCCGCCGTCCTTGTCGCCGAGGCGGAAGAGGATCTCGCCGCGGTCGAAGCGGCCGGGTGGCCTGGGGATCAGCTGCATGGAGGACATGGCGGTGACGGACTTGCCGCAGCCGGACTCGCCGACGACGGCGAGGGTCTGGCGGGGGAAGACGGTCATGCGGACGCCGTCGACGGCCTGGATGCGCGGGCCCGAGCCGTTGTCGAAGGAGACGGCGAGGTTCTTCACCTGCATGATGGGCTGCTCGGCGGTGGAGCGTGCCTGGGTTGGTGCGGGGTTGGTCATGGTTGCTCCGGTCATGCTGGTCGCCTTGCTCCGGTCATGGTGGTCGCCTGTGCGTCAGACCCGGGCCTTCTTGAGCTTGGGATCGATGGCGTCGCGGAAGGCCTCGCCGATGAGGTTGTAGGACAGCACGGTCAGGAAGATGGCCAGCCCGGGGAAGATGGCCAGCCACCAGACGAACGCTCCGACCTGGTTGGTGGCGTCGGAGAGCAGCCGGCCCCAGCTGGCCTGGTTCGCCGGGCCGAGACCGAGGTAGCTCAGGGTGGCCTCGGCGAGGATGGCCGCGGCGATGGCGAAGGACGAATCGACGAGCACCGGGGTGACGCCGTTGGGGAGCATGTGCTTGAAGAGGATCGACCGCAGCGGCAGGCCGACGGCGCGGGCGGACTGGACAAAGTCCTGGTTGCGCAGCTTGTAGAACTCGGCCCGCACGAACCGGGCCGATCCCGTCCAGGTCACGCAGCCGATGATGGCCATCATGACGTAGGTGTTGCGGGGCAGCACGGCGGCGGCGACGATGAGGAGGAACAGGACGGGGATCGACATGAAGATCTCGACCACGCGATAGAGCAGCAGGTCGACCCAGCCACCGAAGTAGCCCATGAGGGCGCCGATCGTCACGCCGATGGTGACGGCGATCAGGGTGGAGACGAGCCCGATGGAGATCGACAGCCGGCATGCGTGGAGCATCTGGCTGAGGACGTCCTGGCCGAGCGAGTCGGTGCCCAGGTGGAAGCGTTCGACGGGGCGCTCATCGATCCAGCGGACGATGTCGAGGGCGGTGGAGAGGCGTTGCTCGGCGACCGCGGTGCGCAGGTCGGCGACGATCGCCTCGGCGGGCACGCTGAGCAGTTCGGACTGGGCCGCGATCTCGTCGGCGGCGATCTGCATGATCTGCTCGTCCGCCGGGAGCGAGGCGAGGCGGTCCCGCGGGGACAAGGACGCCAGCGCGGGATCGGACGCGACGGCGTCGCGCAGGCGGGCGCGGACCACCGTGTTGCGTTCGAACCGATCGATGGCGGGCCGGAGCAGGTTGGAACCCGGAGGCTTGATGTTGAGGGTGGTGTCGCCCTGCTGGGGGCTGAAGGGGATGAGGGTGTAGGTCGGCTCGATCAGGGAGGCGGCCTGCCTCTGGCGATAGTCGAAGCGCTCGATGGGCGTGACCCAGGTGGCGGCCGAGACGACAGCGACGACGACGCCGACCAGGCCGACACTGGCCAGCCGGGGCAGCCATCGCTCGAACGGTGAGATGAAGAGCACGGGCAACGCGACGAGCAGCGAGACGCCCGCGCAGACGAGCGGGACGAACACCGGGCCCTGCTCGGCGGCGCGGAGCCAGTCCGACGCGTCGCGGCTCGAGGCCCGGGCGGCCACGAACGACAGGGCGATCACGACGATGCCGGCCTGCAGGCAGGCGACGAGCAGGGCGCCCAGCCGGACGCCCCGGTCGATGCGCAGGGGCAGGACCATCCACAGCACGCCGGCGACGGCGCCGAGCAGCAGCAGGATGTCGGTGGACCGGAGGTTGTCGAGCAGCGGCGATGAGAGGTTGCCGTCCTGGCGCATCAGGATGGGGTGGCCGGAGGCGATGAAGGGCGCAAAGACGGCGAAGAAGGCGATCACCGAGATCCACGAGAGCCCGAGGATGGCCCCGGGGCGGCGGACGACCTGCGACCACGCCTCGCCCCAGAACCCGCGCACCGGGCGGTGGCCGATGCCCTGGGCGAGCTGCACGCCGGTGACGGACTCGGGCGCCTGGGTTCGGGCGGTGGCGGCGGGCGTCTGGTTGGGAGGTTTGGTTGCCATGTCAGTCGTAGGAGATCCGGGGATCGGCCAGGGCGTACAGGATGTCGGCGAGCAGCAGCGCCAGCATGTTGACGATGCCGATGATCAGGGCGTTGGCGAGCAGGACCTCGCGGTCGCGCAGGAAGATGGCGTCGATGATCATCTTGCCCATGCCGTCGATGGAGAAGATGCGTTCGACGACGACCGAGCCGCCGAGCATGGCGGGGAAGATCGAGACGAACATGGTGATGATGGGAAGCAGCGAGTTGCGGAACACGTGGCGGAGGACGATGTCCTTCGAGGCGACGCCCTTGGCCTTGGCGGTGCGGACGTAGTCGGCGTTGAAGTTGTCCAGCATGGCGGCGCGGGTCTGCTTGCTGAGCACGGCGAAGCCGGCGTAGACGAGGCAGGCCACGGGCAGGCACATGTGCCAGAGCGTGTCGAGCACGAACCCGATGGCGAAGTTCCCGTTCTCGTCGCGTCCGGGCAGGAAGCGCATGGTGTCGGCGTCGGTGGCGTGCAGCCCGGTGACGGGGAACCAGCCCAGGCCGGTGGTCTGGTTGGCCAGGTATCCCATCATGAGCACGCCCGCCCACACGATCGGGATGGACCAGAGGGCGACGAAGAGCCCGCCGGAGAGCACGTCGAACAGCCCGCCGCGGCGGGTCGCGGCGAGCATGCCGGTGGGGATGGCGATGAGATAAATGATGGGCGTGGCGACGAGATTGAGCAGCAGCGTGACGGGCAGGGCGGCGGCGATGAGCTGGGAGACCGGGCGGCCGCGGGAGAAGGACATGCCCAGGTCCGGGGTGGCGACGGAGAGCACGCCGGGGATGATGGGCACGCCGGCCTCCGGGAACGGCTTGGCGCGGAACACGGCGTCGAGGGCCAGGCGGGCGGTCTCGGCCTGGATGAACGCCTCGCGGGCCCGGTCGTAGTGGGCCCGCAGGTCGTCCTCCCCGCCGACCTCGGCCAGGGCTTCGCGGACGTGCGCGGCGCGGGCGCTGGGGCGGAGGGTGCCGTCGCGTTCGACGTGACGCTCCATGCCGGCGGCGCGGAGCACCTCGGCGGCCGCCTGCTCGAAGGCGGTGCTCAGGCGGATCGAGTTGCCGCGGGCGCGGGCGTAATCGCCGGACGCGGCGCGGTAGATGGAGGTGCGCTCGGCCTGGTCGATGCCCTCGGGCATCGCGAACGCGTCGGCGGCCACCGCGGGCATCTCGGGCTCGAACACGTCGTGCAGCGGGATGGGCTTAAGACGCTTGGGGGCCCGGATGAGCTCGCCCGAAGGCGCCCGCTGGTCGCGGGCGCCGAACTTGATCGGGCTGACGCGGCCGAGCCAGCGGACGTACTGAACCACGATCGCGTCGTCGAGGCCGTAGCGGTCCTCGAGATAGGCCTGCTGCTGGGCACGCGCGCCGGAATCCATCGGCCCGCCCGCGGCGCTGAGGGCGGCGCCGATACCGCCCGGGGAGAGGGCGATGAGGGTGAAGATCAGGAAGGTCATGCCGATGATCGTGGGGATCATCAGGAGGAGCCTTCGGAGGATGTAGGTGCCCATGGAGCCTCCTTGCGCTGGCGTGGTCGGCTCAGTTGGACATGGGCTGGGCGCCCGTGCTGATCCAGAACTCGGCGGGGTCGAGGCCGGATTCGTACTCCTGGATGTTGCGCATCCGCTTGGTGGTGAAGCGCAGCCAGGGCATCTCGCTCAGGAAGGTGTAGGGCTGTTCGTCGTGGAACACCCGGTGGAGCGCGTGCCAGACCTTCATCCGGTTGTCGAAGTCCAGCGTGGCGCGCCCCTGCTCGATGAGCCGGTCGGCCTCCGGGCTCGACCACTGGATGAAGTTGTCGCCCTGGTTGGGGATCGAGTTGGAGTGCCAGATCTGGTTGGGGTCGGACTCGGGGGCCGAGGCGGACCAGGCGAAGGTGATGGCGTCGAAGTCCCGGTTGTTCAGGATGCTGGCCAGCACCGACCAGTCGATGGGGCGGAGGGTGACGCGGATGCCCACGGCGGCGCAGGCGTCCTTGATGTAGTTGACCATGCGCAGCGTGCCTTCGGAGCCGTTGGAGAAGGTGAACTCGAAGGTGAACTCGTCGCCGCGTTCGTTCTTGAGCACGCCGCTGCCGTCGCGGTCGATCCAGCCGGCCTCTGCGAGCAGGGCTCTGGCCCGCTCGACGTCAACGGGCCAGGGGGTGATGCCGGGGTCGGCCTGGGGGGTCGAACTGAGGAACGGCCCGGTGGCGGGGCGGGTCAGACCGCGGTCGATGTCGCGGCGGATGCGGTCGCGATCGATGATCATGGTCATGGCCTGGCGGACCCGTTTGTCGTGGAAGGGGGTCAGACGCTCGCCGTTGCGGGGGCCGCACTGCCAGGCGATGAACGAATAGCCGCCCTGCATGTTGAACCAGTTGCGCAGGTCGTGGCGTTCGGCGAAGGAATCGTCGTCGGCCTGGAGGGTGAACTGCTCGGCGTTGGGGCGCATCATGTCGCCGCCGCCGTTGCCGTACTCGGTCAGGCGGGCCAGCGCGTCGCTGATGGCGCGGAACCGCACGCCGGCCATCGCGGGGCGCGGGCCCCAGTACAGGTCGTTGCGGACGAGCTGGATGTCGGCGGGCGGGGTCCACTGGTTGTCGGGATCGACATTGGCCAGGCGGAACGGGCCGGAACCGACCAGCAGGCCCGTGGACTGGTTGAAGGTGGCGGGGGATTCGATCCACTTCGAGTAGATGTGCTTGGGCAGGATCGGGAACCCGAAGGCCTGGCTGAGATTGTCGAAGCGGGGTTCCTTGAAGCGGAACTCGACGACCTTGTCGGAGAGGACCTCGATGGACTCGATGGCGTTGTACACGGAGCGGAACCGCTCGGCCTCGAGCTCCTGGTTGAAGAGCAGGTCGTCGTGGGTGAAGCGGACGTCCTCGGCCGTGACGGGTTCGCCGTCGGAGAAACGGGCGTTGTCGCGGATCTTGACGCGCAGCCACCAGCCGTCGGGGTCGTACTGCCAGGCCTCGGCCAGCTTGCCGCGGATGGTCAGGGTGCGGTGGTGGTACGCGCCCAGCGCCTCGGTGACCAGGTCGTTGACGCGGCGGCCGTAGACGTCGGCGTAGAGGTAGGGCGTGATCTTGGGGGGCTGGCCCTCGAAGAACTCGGTGAACATGCCGCCCGTCTCGACGTTCTCGTCGTCGAACGGATCGGTGATGAACTCCCACGGGCCGGTGGAGACGACCTCGAACCCGGGCTTGGCCCAGTCGGCCGCGCCGACGGCGGCCGCGGCGCCCCGGCCGTCGCCGGAGACGACCACGCCCGAGGCGAGCTGCTGGCGGATGGCCGCCAGCTCTTCCATGATGCCGCCGGAATCGACCTGGCGCTGGAGGCGGGCGACGTTGGCGTCGATCTCGGCGAGGCGGGACTCGGCCTGGCGGAGCTCGTTCCAGCGGCGGTCGTCCTGGACCATGGCGAGCACGGCGAGGATGCCGACGGCACAGACAGCCACCAGGAGCACAAAATCCTTGAGTCCGAACTTGCTCTGCATGCGTCCCTCACACTGGAAACACCCGGAACGGGCGGGGGTGGTCACTAGTCTAGTCATCGCCTCCGCTTGGGATCGAAGGCCTCGCGGAGGCCCTCGCCGACGAAGTTCATCGCCAGCAGCGTCAATCCCAGGAGCAGGCACGGGAAGAAGAGCAGCCACCAGTGGCTGCGGGTCAGGTTCAGTTCGGTCAGGCCGTCGGCGGCGAGGTTGCCCCAGCTCGGCAGGGGCGGCTTGACGCCGATACCCAGGAAGCTCAGGAAGCTTTCCTGCAGGATGGCCTGCGGGACGGCCAGGGTGGCGTAGACCACGATGGGGCCGATCAGGTTGGGCAGCAGGTGCCTGAGGAAGATGCGGCGTTTGGGGCTGCCGACCGAGCGGGCGGCCTCGACGAAGGGCTGGTTCTTGAGGCTCAAGACCTGCCCGCGGATGACGCGGGCCATGGTCAGCCAGCTGACACCGCCGATGGCGACGAGCAGGGTGGCGACATCCAGAAACGTCCGGGTCCGCTCGGAGAGGTTGCGGCGGGGATAGATCTGGGCGGCCTCGGCGGCCAGGGTGTTTTCGAGGACGGGGTCGCGCATCAGCACGGTACGGGCCTGCGCGCTGGTCAGCGACTGGCCCTCGGCGGCGGCGGTCTGGACGACCCGCTGCTCCATCCAGCTTTGCTTGGCCCGGGAGCGGCTGATCCATTCGTCGACCAGCGCATCGCTGGCGACGGCCAGCAGGACGACGAGGAGGATGTAGGGCAGGCCGTAGAGGATGTCGACCACGCGCATCATCGCGGAATCGAGGCGGCCGCCGGCGTAGCCCGCGACGGCGCCGTAGACGGTGCCGATGCAGACCGAGATGAGCGCGGCGGAGAGGCCGATGGCCAGCGAGATCCCGCCGCCGGCGAGCAGGCGGACCCCGAGGGAGCGACCGAGCGTGTCGGAGCCGAGGAAGAACGACGGCCAGGCGTCGCGGAGTTCGGGGGGAGGAGGTGCGTCGGCGCCGGTTTCGAGCAGGGTGTCGATGGACAGGCCGGTCTCGGCGGCCACGCGGGCCAGTTCGGCCTCGGGCACGGCGGCGGTGGCCCGGGCCGCGTCGCGGGCGTCGTAGGGCCACCATGAGGGCGGCAGGCGGCCCTCCCGGGGAGAACCGGCGTCGTACCGCGGCACGGCCGAATCGCCCACCGCGCCCAGCGTCCACGGCAGGGTGCCAAGGCACAGGGCGAACATGAGGGCGAGGAAAGCCAGGCCGGCGAGGCCGATGGGCGAGCGGGTCAGCGGGTTGTCGCGTGCGCGGGCCGGGGCGGACATGGCCGGCACGGACAGCGGCTGGGTTGGTCGGCCGGACGCGGCTCGGGGAGCGGCGGCCGGGGACGGATCGGTCATGGGGGACACCTTACCCGGATCGGGCGTCGCTTGCTTACCGCCGGAACGGATGCGGGCTGACAGGAAACATGGAGATTCGGTCGAAAAAGAAACGGGCCCCCCGGGGGGCCCGCAATCAGGGCGACAGGATTTGAACCTGCGGCCTCGTGGTCCCAAACCACGCGCTCTACCAAGCTGAGCTACGCCCTGGGGGCCGGGGTTGCCCCCGGCGGATCAGTGTATCCCGGTCGGGCGCGGATGAGGTCAGAGGGGCAGTTCCTTGAAGAGGACGACACGGGGCGCATCGCCGGGCTCGACGACGTTGGAGCGGTCGATGACCATCAGGAAACGACGCTTGAAGGAGGGGACGAGGGGATCCTCGGGGCGCAGGCCGTTGACGTCGCCCTCGCGGAAGCCCTGGACCACGAGCCAGGCGGCGAAGAAGTCGGAACGCACGGAGGTGGTGTTCATGATGCCGGCGGCCAGGGCGAGGCGTTCGGCGTGGTCGTCGATCACCACGCCGGGGCGGCCGGAGGCGAGCTTGGGATCGATGCCGACGCCGTTGCTCGACGCGCCGAGGTTGGCGCCGTCGCCGTAGTAGGCCTGGATGGTCAGGTG
>CAYNRF010000039.1:13830-20863 GCA_964399525.1 uncultured Phycisphaeraceae bacterium
TCGCGGTAGGCGGCGATGCCGGCGGCGACGTCGGGGTTGTCGGCGGGCAGGGCGGGCTGGAGCTGGGCCACACCGAGGGCCGAGTTGGCCGCGATGCCGCTCTGCGCGGCCCACCACTCGGGGCGGAGGATGCCGGCGGTCTCGTTGGCGCGGTAGAACTGGGCGCTGGGGGTCAGGCCCGGGAGCAGGCGGAGGACCTTGAGCGGGGCGGTCTGGATGTTGACCAGGCCCATGACGGGTCGGGTCAGACGGAGCGCCTCGCGTTCGGCGTCCGAAAGCCCGGTGTCGGTGGGCAGTTCGAGCACGCCGAAGGGGCGGAGGCGGTCGACGACGCCCAGGGCGAGGGGGGCTCCGGTGCCGCGGCGGAAGTCGCCGGCGGAGTTTGGAGCGTTGTCGAACACCGGTCGCCCGGTGGGGCCGATCTCGCTGCCGGGGCGGATGACGTTCAGGAAGGCGACGTAGTCGTCCAGGCGGAGCTGGAGGTTGTCGAGGACGTACTCGGCGGGCTGTCCGCCGGCGGGGGCGCGGACGGCGTCGAACCAGACGTGGTTGGCGGCCTCGTTGGCGCGGGGGTCGGGGGTGGTGGTGAAGTCCTCGTAGCCGAGGGCGGCGGCGAAGGCTTCGGGCAGGGTCATCCACTCGCGGTCATCGAACTCGGCCGTGGTCAGCGGGCGGGTGACGTCCGGGGCCCAGGTGGGACCGGTGCCCAGCACCATGAGGGCCTCGGCGATGCGCGCCGCGTTGGCGGTGCGGCCGAGCATGATCTCGGGCTGGAGGTTGGTGTCGGAGAACAGGGTTTCGGAGGCGACGTTGGAGCCGAGGAAGCGGACCGGGAAACGACCGCCGGGGTTGCCGCCGACCGCGCCGGGTGAGCCGTCGGGGTTCTTGTTGTACGGCGACTGGCCCATGGTGACGACGCGCTGGCCGCGACGGGCGAGTGCGTTGACGATCAAGTCGGCCGGGGAATAGCCGACGTCGAAGCGGGCCGTGCCGGTTCGGGTGACGGGGGTCGAGACGCGGTTGATCGAACCGCCGCAGGTGGTGAAGAACAGTTCCGCGGACAGCGCGTCGGAGAACGCTTCGGGCGCGGCGTTGGGACGGCCTTCCCTGTTGGTCGTGCGGATCCATGTTTCGGAGGGGTTGGAGCGGGACTGGATCATCCAGGGCAGGACGCGTCCGACCGCGCCCTGATCTCCGACGGAGTCCTGGCGGTCGCGCCGGCGGACGCTGGCCCAGCGGGCGATGCTCAGGCCGGAGTTGTCGTTGCGGGCGATGGGCTCGAGCGTGCTGCAGGGTTCGAAGATGTCGGCCGACTCCTGCAGCGACACGGTGCCTTCGACGGTGATGTTGCCGCCGGAGAGGGGGACATCGAGGTAGTTGACGCTCTCGCCCGGCTCGGCGAGGTAGAGGCGGTCGACGAGGATGTCGTTCTGGACGATGTTGCGGCGGGTGCCGTTGGGGAAATCGGCGAGCGAACGGGTCGTGGCTTCCTCGTAGTTGGGCACGACGAACTTGCGCCAGAGGCGGACCTGCCTGTTGTCGGCGGGGCGGCCGGGCACGGTGGGCGTCGTGCCCGGGGTGCCGACCAGATCGGTGAAGACGGGGGTGTTGCCGACGACGCCGCTGGACGGGTCGACCAGGCGGCCGGTGGTGGGATCGAAGGTGTGGATGCGGGCGGCGCGGCCGTTGACCTCGAGCTGACGCTCGATCCACTCCTGCGCGGGGCCCGTCCAGCCGCGGGCGTCGAAGCCGTCGGCCCGGTTGTCGCTGTCGGCGTCGAAGTTGCCGGTGTCGATGTAGTTGGCGGGCAGGTCGCCGTAGCCGTTGAGCACACGGGCCCAGGTGTTCTCCAGCGTGTTGGGCAGGTTCAGGTCGTGCCCGTCCAGGCGGGGGTGGAAGGTGGCGTAGAACACGCGCGTCTCGCCCGCGCCCAGGGTCACGTTGCGGTACTGGAACTCCTCGGCGTTGGCCTGCAGCGGGTCGATGACCGCGTCGTCGGGCTGGACGGCGCCCTGGGCCTGCGCGATCTCGGCCTGAGCGTCCGCATCAAAGCCGAGAAGGGGCACGGAGGAGTCGGGCGTGAACTCCCAGTACTCGCCGAGCTTGAAGTAGCGGCCGTTGTACTCGATGTAGTACTCGAACTCGAGGTTGTTCTGCGGTTCGAAGCGGTCGCCGTCGTCGTTGACGCGCCACATGATGTCGCGTGCCCGGGAGCTGGTGTTCCCGCCGAGCACGATCGGCTGGTCCCACGGGTTGTGGATCTGGAAGGCGACGACCGCGGCGAGCAGGTCGGGGTTGCTCGGGTCCAGGGTGGAGCGGATGGTGACGGGCCGGGTGGTGATGGCCTGGGGGCCGCCCGAGGGGGGGATCTCGACGGGCGTGAAATCGCTGTCGCCGCCGGCGCTGACGGGGGCGTCGATGTAGAGGTAGAAGGAGGCGGCCTCGGTCAGCACCGGGGTGGGTTCGACGCCGATGACGTTGACGGCCTGGCGGGCCGCGGGCGGCGGGTTCGCGCGGGCGAGGACCCATTCGTCCTGCTCGCGCCGGTCCGCTTCGGCCGAGGCGCCGTTGTCGACGGCGTCGACGTCGAAGCGGGTGGCGGTGGAGATCAGGCCGGGGTAATAGACGCCCAGGAAGTTCTGCGGCGAAGTCAGGTTGAAGTTCTCGATGTCGGTGTCGGTCTCGAGATTCTGGCGGAGCGTGCGGTAGGGCGCGGAATCGCCGAACTGGTTGTGGAGGACGAGCGAGCCCACCGTCGGGACGCGGTCGCCGTCGTAGGCGTCCTTGGTGTTGACGGCGGTGTGGGCGGCGATGCGCAGGGCCAGTTCCGGGCCGCGGTGGGCGTAGAAGAGGGTGGCGTAGGGTGAATCGCGTGCGATGGTCAGGTCGGGCTGCCAGATCTGGTTGAGGATGCCGGGGTTGGGGCCGTCCTGGATGCCGGAGCGCTTGGCGCGGTACATCTCCAGCTCGCCGGCGAGGGCGTGGTAGAAGACGCTGAACGCGTCGGAGGCGTTGTCTCGGATGCTCTCGAACGTGACGGCCGCCTCGTCGACGGTCAGGCCGGCGACGGCGGCGGGCTGGAGGGTGCCTGCCTGGCCGCCCGGGGAGCGGACGGTGGGGCCGGCCACGGTCATGGGGACCAGAGAGGCCGCGCCGCTGAGGGGGGTCATGAAGTTGCGGGGGGACAGCTCGGACATGGCCAGCGTCTGCTGGGCGATGCGGCCGTCGATGATGCGGGGGCGGTTGGGGTTGGCGTCGACGCGGATCTCGGCGTGGCGGTCGCGGTCGGTGGCGAGGGGGCGGGTGCTCAGCAGGGGGGAGTAGCGTTCCTGGCCGGCGCCCTGATCGAACCGGCCGAGGGCGTTGTGCTCGAGGCGGCTGGTGACGTCGGGGTCGTTGAGGCCGTGGTAGGTGAGCAGTTCGGCGAGGTCCTGGGCGCCGTAGAGGGCGAGGGATTCGGGGGTGTTGGCATCGAAATAGTCTGCGTCGATGCCGGCGTCATCACCGAAGGAGCCGAAGCCGCTGAAACTGAGACGGGTCGGATCGACGCGTCCGCTGCGGAGGTAGGTCTCGGCGCGACCGCCGGCGTAGTAGCCGAACTCGGTCTGCGGGTCCCGCGCGCCCGCGCCCTGCAGGCGCTGGAGCGGGCTGCCTTCGTAGAGCAGGAAGGGCTCGTCGGACGGGGGGGCCAGGGTGCGGGCGCCGCGGTAGGCGGGGGAGAGGGTGGTGTGCTGCTCCATGCCGCGGCGCAGGGCGGCGGCGGCGTAGCGGCCGACGAGCATGGCGCTGGCGTCGGGGTCGAGCAGGCGGGGGGTGTTGCCGTCGGGGATGTGGGAATACTGGGTGTAGTCGCTCTCGATGCGGAGGTCCTGGTTGTTGCCGGTGCCGCGGATGCGCCCGGGCTCCCACAGGCTGGAAAAGGAGAGGGGCTGGCGGGGCAGGGTGAAGTCGACCGAGTCGTATTCTTCTGCGGCGTCCTGCATGGTGAGCAGGCGGCGGAGGTCGATCTCGGCGGGGGTCAGGCCCAGCGGGTAGGCCTCGGTGGGCGGCGTGAGGCCCTCGATGGCGGTGTTGACGTTGACCATCGAGGACAGGTCGATGACGCGGGCGGCGGCGAAGACGCGGTACTCGCTGTCGTCGTAGAAGCGCTGGATGTCGGTGCGGTCGCCGCTGGTGGGCGAGGGGGTGCGGGCGGCGGTGAGCTCGAACCAGCGGGAATCGAACATGTTGTCGCCGTCGGCGTCGGCCCACTGGTAGGGGGCGTAGTCCGGGTCGTTGAGCAGCAGGCCCGGCTGGGAGCCGGCGACCTGGCCGTTGCGGTTGTAGGTGACGAAGTTGGGATCGGCCGGGAGGTAGGCGTAGCGCTGGAACATGGTGAACACGGCGGGGGTGTTCAGGTAGTCCGCCGCGTTGAGCGCGAAGCCGGGGATGTTGGCGCCGGGGATCCAGGAGCCGAACTGCAGGGGCAGGAAGGCCTGGACGGGGGAGTTGGCGCTGCCGGGATTCAGCAGGCGGAAGAGGGTGAGGTTCTCGCTCATGCGGCCGGAGCCGATGCCGGGCTGGGCGCGGAAGTTGCCGCGGAGGTTGGCCAGGTTGACGGGGCGGCCGTCGGGGGCGAGGTTGGAGATCTGGTACCAGTCGCGGTTGTCCAAATAGGCGCGGGTGGGGTCGTTCTGAGAGAGGACGCGGGCGAACGGGTCGCCCAGGTAGGTCGGGCGGGTGGCCGCGAGCCAGGGGTCGGAGGCGACGCGGGGGTCATCGGTGTTGAAGTTGCGGGGCAGGGGGTGCTGGTTGCCGCCGACGGGGTTGAACAAGCGCCAGAGCTCGTTGGACTCGGAGCGCTGGGTCCAGTCGGTCCAGGGCGCGTCGGTGGTGATGCGGCGGGGGGCCTGGTACTGGCGCTGCTCGTCGACGGGCTGGAGCAGGGCGTCGAGGCGGTCGGCGGCGATGGTACGGGCGATGTGGTCGGCGTAGGCGTCGGTGATCTCGGACAGGTCGCTGCGCTCGCGGATGGTGGAGGCCGAGCGCCGGTCGCTCTGGCCGACGGAGATGTAGATGGCGGCGAAGACGGAGATGAGCGCCAGCGTGCCGATGACGATGATGAGGGCCGAGCCGGGGCGCGACGCGCCGGCGGGTCGGATGCGGGTTGTTGCCGAGGATCGCATGGATCGCTCCCTTGTGTCCCGGGACGGCCCGGGGTTCTGCGCACCGTTCTTCCAGACTCTGACCGGCCCTCTGCCGCGCGGTGCCGCGGTGTCCGTATGCCGGTCTGTCCCCGTCGTGATCGGAGTGCCCGCGGCGGCGCGGGCGGTGATTCAGTGGCGTGTCAGACCTGGTCGCCGGGGACCGCGAAGACGAACTGGTAGGTCCGCTCGATGGTGGGGTCGTCCGGGTCGGCCAGTGACATGGTGATGCGGATGAACCTGGGCCAGGGGATGACATCGGTCCTGGTGGCCAGGCCGAAGACGGCGACCTCGGGGTCGGCCAACGGGCCGGGCGCAGTGCTTCCCGGGATGACCTGGATGCGGCCGGGGTCAGTGGCCTGGCCGGGGCGCGGCTCGTAGGGGAACGCGGCCAGTTCGTTGGCGCCGGCGTTGGCGTGGTCGGTCAGGTCGACGCGTCCGTCGGCGTTGAGGTCGCGATCCGCGCGGCGCAGGCCGTGCCAGAAGAGCTGCTTGAAACGGGCGTCGCCGGGGCCAAGGTTGTCATTGACGTGTCCGAAGGACCATTCGACGATGAACTCGGTGCAGCGGGGCACGAAGACCTGGGCGCCGAGCATCTCCTGGTTGGACTCGGCGATGGCGCGGGCGAGGCGGCCGGGGTTGTTGGTGGCGAAGCGGTCCGGCTCGAGCAGGAGGCGGGTGGGCAGGTCCTCGTAGCGGACGCCGGCCAGGTGCCGGGGGGGAAGCTCTTCGCCCGCCCAGAGGCTGGGGAGCATGTCGAGGGCCCAGGCACGGATCTCGCGACCGTGCGTGCCGAGGTTGAGGCCCTCGGCGTCTTCGGGGCGCGGGGTGCTGGCCGGGTTAGCCCACTCCACGCGGAAGCCGTCGGCGGACTGGGCGAAGCGGGCGGGGCGGGGGCTGACGGGGTTGGTGTTGACGGCGACCGGGGGGTAGTAGTCGCTGGGGAAGCGGCCGGCGGCGGAGAGGGCTTCGAGCTGCCGGCGGACGGTGAGGATGGATCCCTGCGCGATGTCGGTCACGCCGCTGGCGCGCCAGGCGGGGTACGAACGGTCCGCCGGGGACTGCCCGCCGCCGAAGTCGGCGATGTCGCCGATCCACCAGCGGCTCTGGCCGTCGGCGGCGGCGCTGCCGGGCGGGCCGGAGGTCGTCGCGGGATCGGTCCAGGAGAGGCTGTTGAAGATGGACCGCGCCGCGGGCTGCATGGCGATCTGGCGGGCCGAGTCGAGCATGAGCGTGCGGTCGGCCAGACGCTCGCGACGCAGGCCGAAGAACTCGGTGGGAATGACGGACACGGACTGCGGCTCGGCGAGCAGCGTGATCTGACGCAGCAGCGACCAGTCCCGGGCGTAGCGGTTGGGGTTGGGCAGGCGGCCGGGCAGCTCGGGGCGGCCGAGCAGCGGGCGGAAGTTGTTGGGCGTGCCGGTGGGCTGGCGGAGGTTGGCGTCGGACGGGCTGGGGTTGAAGTAGAAGTTGGAAGGGTTGTCGACGTTGGAGAAGTCGATGGCGCGTTTCTGGCCGATGCCGTAGTAGATGGCGGCCTCGCCGGCGGTGGCGATCATGCCGGGGGCGAGGGGCGGGCGCTTGGTCTGGAACTGGCCGCGGGCGAAGAACATGAGTTCGTCGGCGCGGCGGGCGCGGCCGGTGCGGTCCTGGGGGGAGAGGCGGACGCCGGGGAGGTTGGTGTTGCCGCTGTCGGCCGAGAACACCTCGCCCTGCTCGTTGGCGGCGTAGCGGTTGGTGATGACCAGAAAACCGTCGCGGGTGAGGCGGGAGAGATCGTCGCGGATCTGCTGCTCGATACGGGCGGCGGCGCGGTTGATCTCGCTGTTGCGACGCCCTTCCGTCACCGC
>CAYNRF010000040.1:0-20611 GCA_964399525.1 uncultured Phycisphaeraceae bacterium
CGCCGTGGCCACGCTCGAACTGCCCGACACGCAGGAGTCCGTCCAGCTCTCCGGCCGCACGGATTCCGACCTGATCGTCTTCTTCGAAGCCCCCGGCGCCGACGCCAAACGCCTGCTCGGCTCGATCGTGCAGATCGAAGTCACCGGCGCCGACCGGCTCGCCCTCGCCGGCGCTTTGAAGCCGCGCACGAAGTAAGCGGATTCTTCGCCCCCCTCTCCGCGCGCACCCTCACCCCACCCGCCCGCGCCCCGTTTCATCGCGCACCGCCCGCTCGTACCGCGTCACGCTCACCGCCCGCCGCTTCCCCGGCGCGAACACCACCGCCACCACGTCCACCCGGATCGCCCGCCCGCGCACGCGGTCCTCCCGCTGCAGCGCCCGGACCAGCTGCACCAGTTTCTTCTTCTTGGCCGCCGTGATCGCGTCCTCGGGCCGCCGCCCATCCCCGTGGTCGATGCGCGCCTTGACCTCGACGACGACAAACTCTTCGGCCCGTTTGTCAAAGCACAGCAGATCGATCTCCCCCGGCCCGAGCACCAGGTTCCGCGCGATCACCCGGCAGCCCGCCCGGCGCATCGCCCGCGCCGCGGCCCGCTCGCCGCGCTTCCACACGCCGCGCTGGTCCTCCCGCGGCGCGGGCCAGAGACTCATCCCCGCGGTCCGTAGCGTTCCTCGGCGATGGACAGCAGACGCATCAGCATCTCATCGCGGTTGCTCACCCGCGCCCGCTCGATCAGCCGGTTGAGGTACGCCTCCTGCTCGCGCCGGCGACGCTCCAGCGTCAGTTCCTGGCTGATCCGCAGCTGCGCGTCGTACAGGGAGGTGCTGGTCTGCTCGATCCCCTCCAGCCACAGCCACGTCGTGCTGCTCCCCACCTCGAACGCGCCGCTGGACTGCCCGGGCGACAGCGCCCGGGCCCGCTCGTTGAGCGCCGCGGCCCCGAAGAACTCGGCCTGCTCGAACGGTCCCGTGAATGCCCGCTCGTACAAGCCGCCCTGGGCCCGCTCGTACCCGTTGGCCGGATCCTGCGCGACCTGCTCGAACGGCTCGCCGGCCGCCAGCCGCCCGGCGATCCGCGCCACGTCATCGGCCTGGGCCGTCGGAACCCGGATCATCCGGAACCGGGCGGTGGGGGGCGGGTTGTAGACGTTCTGATCCCGTTCGTAGCGTTGACGGATGTCCCGCCACGACACGTTGATCCGCCGGTTGATCTGCTGGGCCAGCGCCAGCCGGATGAGCGTGTCCGTCTCCTTCTCGCGCAGCGTGTCGTCCAGCGACTGCCCGCTGGCCTCCTCCAGCCGCCGCCGCGCCAGCTGTTCCGACCCCAGGTTCTCGCTGAGCAGGTCGCGCCGGAATCCCGTCAGGAACGAGCGCAGGCCCTGCCGCTGGGCGGGCGACAGCGCCGCCAGGGCCTCGGCCCGCAGCAGCTCGTCTGCGATCAGCCCGTCCAGCCGCGGCACGATGATCTCCTCGGCCGCGAGGCGCCGCCAGGCGTTGCGGTCCAGCCGCGCCGCCTCGGCGATCAGGCGGGCTTCGATGGGCTCGAAGAAACTGCTCACGAAGATCGGCCGCCCGTTGATGTCGCCGACCTTGGCGTCCACCAGTTCCAGCCCGGGCGGGGCCGGCGCGGGGGCCGGCGCTCCCGACTGCTCCGTGGCGCGTCCCCGGACCACGACCGGCTCGGCGCCGAAGGCCCGGGCCGGGTCCGCCTGACGCGCCCGGTCGGCCGCGCCGGGGCTCATCGGCGCGCCCAGGTCGGCCGCGTCCGCCGCCGAGCCCGGTTCGCCCGGCTCGCCGACGCCCTGCCGCGCCGCGGACCGGCTGGCCGGCACGGCCGCGAACGCCTCGGGCGTGACCTGTCGCGCGGGCCCCCCGTCCGCCCCCCGGCCCCGATCGCCCCCCTCCGCCCCGTTCCCCCAGATCCCGCAGCCCGCCAGCGCGAGGGCTCCGCCGACCAGCACCGTCGCCTTCACTCGTTCGAGCATGCTCAATCCCTTCGCTCGGACCCGGTTTGGACCCATATTTCGGCCTACCATGACCTGTTTCATCCAATCGAGGAGGCCCCCGTGGCGGACAACCAGCAGCCCAAGATTATCGTGGACGACGACTGGAAGTCGGCAGCCCGGGCCGAGAAGGAAAAACTCGCCCAGGCCGAGGCCGCCAAGCCGGCCGACCGCGACGACGCGATGCCCGAGCAGCCCTCGTTCGAGCACCTCGTCACCCTGCTCGCGTCCCAGGCCCTCATGTACCTGGGTCAGATCCCGGATCAGTCGGGGCGCGGCGTCGTGGCGCTGGATATCGCCAAGATGCAAATCGATCTGCTCGGGGTGCTCGAAGAGAAGACCAGAGGCAACCTGACCGAGGACGAGGCGGCCCTGATCAAGGGCACCCTGGCCGAGATCCGCACCATCTTCGTCGAGGTGTACGAGGCCGTCATGCAGGCCCAGGCCGAGGGCAAACTGACCGCCCAGCAGGTCGCCCGGGGTTTCAGCCCCGGACCCATGCCGGGCCAGCCCCCGATGGGCCGATAGAAGCAACAACGCCGCCCGCCGCGTCCGCCGCGACGCGTCGGGCCCGGAACCCCGGAGCCGAAACCCGTGACCAGATCCCAAGGCTTCCTCGAAAAGCACCACTTCCTGATCCGACGCCTCCACTCGCTGACCGGCATTGTCCCGATCGGCGTCTTCCTGATCGCCCACCTGGTCACCAACTCCTCCCTGGCCTGGGGCAAGTTCGGCCTGCGGGCCGAGGGCGTGGGCATGGGCCTGCAGGACGGCGGCTATCAGTACTTCCAGAAGGAAGTCGCCTGGATCAACACGCAGGTTCCCCACCTGCTGCTCATCGAGATCACCCTGTGGGTCTCGATCGCATTCCACTCCATCCTCGGGTTCTACTACGCCCGGACGGGCCGGTCCAACACCGCCCGCTACGCCTACCAGGACAACTGGCGATATTCCCTGCAGCGGTGGTCCGGCTACATCGGCATCTTCTTCATCTTCTACCACGTCGCCACCCTGCGCTGGGGCTGGACGTTCCTGGTGCCGGGCGGCACCAAGTGGTCGCACGACTTCTCCGTCTCCACCCTGACCGCCGCCCTGCAGGGCTCGACCGAGGGCTGGACGCCGGCGGGTCTGGCGGTCTCGGCCTTCTACTTCATCGGGGTCAGCCTGCTCGTGTTCCACTTCGCCAACGGCCTGTGGACCGCCGCGATCACCTGGGGCCTGACCGTGTCCGAGCACGCCCAGCGTCGCTGGGGGGTGGTGTGCGCCGGCCTGGGCGTCGCGCTGATGGGCGCGGCGTGGTCGGCCCTGATCGCGACCTTCATCGCCGATTATCGGGACGCGCGAACCGTGGAAGAGCGCCTGATCGTCGAGAAGTACGGGGAGGACAAGCTCGAGGAACTTCTCGAGAAGTTCCCCCGATCGACGCCCGATCCCACGGCCGATCTGACCGCCCTTCCCCCGACCGCCCAGGAATGAGTTCCGGCAGGGCCCGAATCGGTCCTGTCTGGCAAGACGAATCGAGGAACGTATGGCTGAACAGCGTGTGATCGTGGTCGGTGGCGGGCTCGCGGGTCTCGCGGCGTCCGTCCGCATCGCCGAGGCCGGCGTCCCGGTGGACCTCTTCTCGATGGTCCCCGTCAAACGCTCGCACTCCGTCTGCGCCCAGGGCGGCATCAACGCCTGCAACGAGGTCGCCCGCCAGCAGGGCTACTCCGAGTACGAGCACTTCGACGAGACGATCTACGGCGGCGACTTCCTGGCCGACCAGCACCCCGTGCTCGAGATGGCCAACTGGGCGCCCCGCATCATCGACCTGCTCGACCGCATGGGCGTGCCCTTCAACCGCACCGCCGAGGGGTTCCGCGACCTGCGTCTCTTCGGCGGCTCGCTCTTCAAGCGCACCCACTTCGCCGGCGCGACCACCGGCCAGCAGCTCCTCTACGCCCTCGACGAGCAGACCCGCCGCTACGAGGCCGAGGGCAAGGTCAGGAAGTACGAGTTCTGGGAGTTCCTCTGGCCCGTCACCACCGGCGAGGGCGCCGACAAGCGCTGCGTGGGCATCGTCGCCCAGGACATGCGCACCATGCAGATCCGCGCTTTCCGCGGCTCGGCGGTCGTCATGGCCACCGGCGGCAACGGGTTGGTCTTCGGCAAGTCCACCAACTCGGTCATCTGCACCGGCGGCGCCGCCGCCCGCTGCTTCCAGGAAGGCGCCTGGTACGGCAACCCCGAGATGATCCAGGTCCATCCCACCGCCATCCCCGGCGCCGACAAGCTCCGCCTCATGTCCGAGTCCGCCCGCGGCGAGGGCGGACGCGTCTGGGTCCCCCGCAAGAAGGGCGACACCCGCAGGCCCAAGGACATCCCCGAGAACGAGCGGTACTACTTCCTTGAGGAGCGCTACCCCAAGTACGGCAACATCGTCCCCCGCGACATCGCCACCCGCGAGATCTTCGACATCTGCGTCAACGAGGGCATGGGCGTCGACGGCCAGAACCAGGTCTATCTCGACCTGACCCACCGCGACCCCGACTACCTGACCATGAAGCTCGGCGGCATCCTCGACATCTACGAGAAGTTCGTCGGCGAGGACCCCCGCTTCACCCCCATGAAGATCTTCCCCGCCGTCCACTACTCCATGGGCGGTCTGTGGACCGACTACACCCCCGGCGATTACAAGCCCGCCCAGCCCCTGCCCGGGCACAAGTCCGGCAGCCCCATCCCCGTCGACCAGCAGCCCGGCCACGGCCTGACCATCGGCGCGCCCAACAACATGATGTCCAACATCAGGGGCCTCTACGCCTTCGGTGAGGTCAACTTCGCCTACCACGGCGCGAACCGGCTCGGCGCGAACGCCCTTCTTTCCTGCATCTTCGACGGGCTGTGCAACGGCGTGTCCGTCGTCAACTTCGTCCGCGAGTCCGGCCTGCCCGGCGTCGACGGGCTCGACCAGGGCGTCTATGACCGCGTGGTCAGGCAGGAGCAGGCCAAGCACGACCGGCTGGTCAACTCCGCCTCCGGCGGCAGCGGCGATCCCGCCTTCAACCCCTACCAGATCGGCAAGGAACTCGGCGACGAGATGACCGCCGCCTCCACCGTGGTGAAGACCGGCGAACGCCTCCAGAAGGCGCTCGACAAGGTCGCCTCCCTCCGCGAGCGCTACGCCAAGGTGGAGCTCGGCGACGCCGCCGGCTGGACCAACCAGTCGCTGTCCTACGCCCGCGCCATCGGCGACATGCTCATCATGGCCGAGGCCATGCTCAAGGCCGGCCTGCTCCGCAAGGAATCGCGCGGGGCCCACTACCGCAAAGACTTCCCCGAACGCGACGACGAGCACTTCTACAAGACCTCCGTCGCCAAGTTCAATCCGCAGACCGGGTCGTCCGACATCGAGTTCGTCCCGGTCAAGGGCCCGCTGGTCAAGCCCCGGTCACGCACCTACGGCAAGTCCGAGTCCAAGCCCGACCCCAAGCCCGCGGCCCAGCCCGCCGGCGCCGCCTCGTAACCTTCCGAAAGGCAATCACCATGAGCGGTGCGCAAGCCCACGCCTTCGACGCCGAGACCCGCAAAGCCAACCGCAGCCGCGCCAAGGCCGGCCGCTCGATCATCTTCAGGATCAAGCGCTGCGACGGCCCCGGCAAGCCCGAACGCTGGGAGTCCTTCAAGGTCCCGGTCGAGTCCGGCTCGAACGTGATCTCGTGCCTCAAGTGGATCGCCGCCAACCCCGTCACCGCCGAGGGCAAGCGGACCACCCCGGTCGTCTGGGATTCCGGATGCCTCGAAGAGGTCTGCGGCGCGTGCACCATGGTCATCAACGGCCGGGTCCGCCAGTCCTGCTCGTGCCTCATCGATGAGTACGCCCCCGAAGAGGGCGACACCCTCACCCTCGAGCCGATGAGCAAGTTCCCCGTCATCCGCGACCTCTGGGTCGACCGCGAGCGGATGTTCCACGCCCTCAAGCGCGTCAAGGCCTGGGTCCCCATCGACGGCACCTACAGCCTCGGCGCCGGGCCCAAGGAATCCCCCGAGCACCAGCAGACCCGCTACGCCCTCTCCGAGTGCATGACCTGCGGCTGCTGCCTCGAGGCGTGCCCCCAGTACCTCAAGGAAGAGAACCCCGAGAACTGGGACAACGCCTTCATCGGCGCCCAGGCCATCAGCCAGGCACGCCTGTTCAACGAGCACGAGACCGGCAAGCGGCTCAAGTCCGAACGCCTCGAAGCCCTCATGGGCCCCGGCGGCGTCTCCGACTGCGGCAACGCCCAGAACTGCGTCAAGGTCTGCCCCAAGGGCATCCCGCTGACCGAGTCCATCGCGGCCGTCGGACGCAGCACCACCGTCCACGCGTTCACGCGGTTCTTCAAGGGCCGCTGACCGCACGCGCACGAAAATGGGCCCGGGGCCGAACGCCCCGGGCCCTTTCTTTTCACGCATCCCGCGGATTACGGGCAGCCGGCGCCGAACAGCGTCAGGAACGCGTCGACATCAAAGAAGTCGAACGAGCCCGCCGGCGCCGCGAGATCGGCCCGGGGATCCTGGGCGTTGAACAGGCCCAGGAACGCCGACACGTCAAAGAAGTCCGCCCGGCCGTCCGGGAAGAAGTCCGCCGGGCAGTTGGACGGGGCGTTGATCTCGAAGATCGCGGTGGACCCGCTCACCTCGTAGGCCACCACCAGCAGCGGACGACCGTTCGGGCTGTCCTCCGCCGGGATCACCGTCAGGCCTTCCGGGGCCAGATCACCCGCGGTGCCCGCCACCGGATCGCCGGCGAAGTCCCGGGTGTTGACGTACTCGATGAAGGACGGCGCCGACGGATCGGACAGGTCGTAGACCACGATCCCGCCGATCCGCTCCAGGCCGACGAACGCGTAGGGAACGCCGCCGAGGGTCGCCACGGCGAGGCCCTCGGGCTCCGGGCCCTTGTCATCGGACCGGCTGTCGAAACTGCCGTTGGCGTTGTTGGTGCTGTTGAAGTGCTTGGGCAGCGCCACCGCGGTGAGGGCTTCGAGCTCGGCCCCCGAGTCCCACAGCAGGCTGCCGGCCGCGGTCCAGACCGAGACGCTGCGCCCGCCGAAGGCATAGATCTGGTCGAAATCACCGTCGCCGTCGGTGTCCCCCGTCGCCGAGGTCATCCGCAGGCGGCCGATGTTCGCGTCCTGCCGCAGCGTCGCCGCGTCGGGGAACGCGGTCGGATCGAGCACCACGCTGCGGACCCGGGTCTCCTCGCTGAACCCCGCGTAGTCCCGGGCATCGCCCTCGTTGGCGGAGATCAGGTAGGTCTGGCCGCCCGCCTCGAAGGCGACGATCGCGTCGGGCTGGTACATGCCCAGCACCGGCCAGTTGGCGAAGTTGATGCCCTGGTCACGGTCCGAGGCGTCGAGGACGTTGCCCGCCAGCATGTGGTCCTTGAATCCCAGCGCCAGCACCGCCGTGACCTGCGCCGACGCGATGTCGATCACCGCCAGGGCGTTGTTCTCCTGGCAGACCGCCCAGGCCGTCGTCGAGTCGGCCGACACCGCGATGTACTCCGGCTCGAGATCCTGCGCCACCGAGGCCCCGGGGCCGAAGATCCGGACCGCGGGGTCGAGGCCCGCGTTGAAGGACGCGAAGCCGGCCGTCCGGGACAGGGCCGCCACGCCGTTGCGCGGCACCCGCACCACCGAGACCGATCCCTCCGGATCGATCGTGTAGTCGTCGTTCGGCTCGCCCTCGTTGGCCACCAGCACGTGCAGCCCGTCGGGCGTGAAGATCAGCATGTCCGGCAGCGCCCCGACCGTCGCCGTGTCGATCACGACGCCCGACGCGTCGGCGAACACCACCGTGCCCGGATCGGTCTTCACATTCGCTTCCACGGCGATGGCGATGATCCCGTCCGAGACGGCCACCGAGTTGGCGCCGGCGCCGTACGCGCTCAGGTCGATGGAGAAAAGCAGCTGGGGCGTCGTCGGATCGGCGATCGAAAGCACGTCGATCCGCCCGGTGGCGCCGTTGGTGATGAACAGCCGCTGGGTCGCCGGGTCGTGCGCCACGATCTCCGCCGCCGACTCTTCGAACACGCCCGTCTCGTAGCGTGAGAGCAGCGTGAGCATCCCGCCCCCGCCCACCCCCGCCACGGCGGGCGCCGCCAGACCGCAGACACCGATCAACGCAAACCTGTTCATGGATCGTCTCCCTGTAGAGTTCCCGCCCGCTCTTCCGTCGGACGTGCAGGGAAACTAGCGGTGTGCCCGTCGCGCCGCGTTCGCCGCGGACGGTCGGCGGCCCGCATTCATGAAGGCTTTGCAAACTGTTCAGGTCTGGTCAAGAAAGAAGGCGGCACGCGACCGCCGAGGTTCCCGCCCGGGCCTGGGGCCCCGGGGAACGACGGCGGACGCGTGCCGCACGTTGAGGTCTCTGCATGACCGGCCGCCGCGGTTTACCGGCGACGCCGTCCGCCGGCCACGATGCCGCCCAGCCCGAGCAGCGCCACCGCGCCCGGCGCGGGCACCACCTGGGACACACGCATCGTGAAGGTGGTCGCGTCGAACAGCGGATCGCCCTTCGCGCCCACGACCATCTCGATCACGCTGCCCTGGTTGATGTTGAGGTTCAGCGTGTACGAGGTGCCCTGGAAGTCCATCAGCCCGACGTCGTAGCTGAACACCGCCTGGCCGTCCACGAGAATGTGGGCCTCGGTGCCGTTGCCGAGCATGTTCAGACCGAAGTACTCGTGGTGGGCGATCAGACCGGTGAGCGTCACCGCGCCGCTGACCGTGCTGACCCAGCGCCGCGAGGCCCACTGCTCCTCGGCCACCACATTGGCGGTCGGCCAGGCCGCGTTGGGGTGCATCCGGCTGCGGGTGATCACCGCGTAGGAACCGGGCGAGCTGCCGTTGGCCGGGTTGCCCGAAGCCGCTTCGGCGTTGACCGCCCACCACCCGGTGGTGGAGTTGAACGCCGCCAGCTGGCGGAACTCCGAGATCGCCACCGACACGCCGTTGGTCGTGTGGATGTCCTCCAGGTTGTAATAGCCGTACCGCCACCCGTTCTCGCCCTGCACGCCGCCGAAGTCGGCGACCGAGTCGGCGATCACCACCGGGTTGGCGAGGGCGGATCCGCACACCGTCGCGAGCGCAACGATCGCGCCGACCTTCATGGCCATGTCCATTCTGCTCCTCCTTTGTCACGCGGCGGGTCATCCCCGCCCAGGCTCGCCCGGCCGATGCGCGGTCCGCGCGATCCGACCGATCCGATACGGACAGCATGCCACACCAGATCCGGGGGGCAAGCCAACCCTCGAAATTACTGTGATTGTAAGTCCTGAAATATCAATGCTTAGGGGCGATGGCCCGCCGAGCCCGGCTGCCGTGGCCGGCCGCCCGCCTTACGCGGTCACATCCAGCCCGCCGCGCTGCCCGGCCGCCCCATCCGGCCGATGCTCGATCCGATCTTCCCGGGCTTCTTCCTGGTCGGCGTCGGCCAGCGGCCGGGCGGGCCCCAGCGGCTCCACCTCGCCGAGGATCGTCTCGAAGCTGTCCGCGTCCTCGGCCCGCCCTTTCTCGGACGTGCGGGCCCGGGCCTCCTGGGGGCGGCGGGCCAACGCCGCCCGCTGGGCGGCCTGCGAGGCGATCTGGTGGGTGATCGGATCCAGCATCTCCAGAAGTATCGACAAAGAAACCCGCGTCAGGCCACCTGACGCGGGTCAAATTCACAGGAGGAATCCGCAGGTTATCGGCGACGCTTGCCCATGGCCATCAGACCCATCCCGAACAGGGCCAGCGAGGCCGGGCTGGGGACGTTGCTGGAAATGATGGCGGAGAACCGGGTGCCGTCGAAGAACGGGTTGCCAACCGGGTCGATCGCAAAGTCGATCACCGAGCCGACCTCGATGTTCTGGAACAGGGTCAGCGAGATGCCGGCCGCGTTCGTGGGGTCCAGGCCGACGATGGCCTGCTTGACCCCGTCGACGAACACGTGCAGACGCACGCCGTCGCCGAGGGAGTTGGAAGGTCCGCGGAGCATGCTGATGTCGATCCCCACCGGCCCGGCCATGGTGCTCGTCCAGCGGCGGACGGCCCAGTGGTCGCTCGCCTCGCCCTCGGTCCCGAAGGACCAGGGGTGCATGAACACCGAGTCGATCAGGGTCAGGGGCCCACCGGGGGAGTTATCCACCCACCACCGCTGGTTGGCCTGGTCCCAGTTGGTCATCAGCTCGAAGTCCGCCGGGGTGTACGCGGCGTTCACGTCGCCGTCGTAGTACCCGTAGGACCAGCCATTTTCCCCCTGGTTCCCGTTGTAGTCCTCGAACGAGTCGGCGACCTTGAAGCCGCCCCCGCTCATCCCGGCTGCCGCCGCACCGGCCAGCAGCGCAACCGCCCCGAGGGCCGTCAGTGTCTTTGCATCTCTCATCGCACACTCCCATGTGGTCAGCGCCGCCGGAGATGGCGGACGCTCTCCCTGCAATGTGCCCTATAAACCCATCGGTGCCAGTAAAATGAGGGGAAATCGTCCCGTTTCGCCCGGTCCTTTCGGACCACCCGATGATCGGACCTGCCCGACGGCTCTCTGTCGACACAAAAAACCCTCCTGCCGGAGGGTTTGAGGGGTCTAGTCTGCCGGACCGGCGGATGGGGTTAAATTCCTAAGATGTTCATCCCGCAGTCGACGTAGATGTTCTCCCCGGTCACGCCACTGCCAAGGTCGCTGGCGAGATAGACCGCGGTCTTGCCGACATCCGAGCCTTCCACCCCGCGACGCAGCGGGCCTTTGGTGCGGGCCATCTCGTCCATGGTGTCCACCCCGCCCACGGCCGAGCTGGCCAGCGTTCTGAGGTATCCCCCGGAGATCGTGTTCACCCGGATGGCGTGTTCGCCCAGTTCGAACGCGAGGTACCGCGCCGTGGCTTCCAGCGCGGCCTTGGCCACACCCATGACGTTGTAGCCCGGCACGACCTTTTCCGAGCCGTAATAGCTCATGGCCATGATCGATCCGCCGCCGTTGGCGGCCATCTGGTCCTTGGCCCGACCGGCCATGGCCGAGAGGGTGTACGCGGAAATATCCACCGCGTCGAGATAGGCCTTCCGGGGCGTGTGGCAGAACTTGCCGGGCTGCAGCCATTCCCGGTCCGCGAAGGCGATCGAGTGCACCAGGAAATCCAGGCGCGGGAAGTCCTTGCGGTACCGCTCGAACAGCGCGTCCAGATCCTCGTCCTTGCCGGCGTCGCAGGGGCACAGCCATGGGTCGGGGGTGATCTTCTCGACGGCCTTGCCGGTCCGGCGCTCGTTCTTCTCGCCGGGGATGTGGGCGTAGGCGCAGGTCGCCCCGTGCTCGGAGAGGGCCTGGGCGATGTGGAACGCGTACGAGCGGTCGTTGGCGACCCCGACGATCAGACCCTGCTTGCCGTCCAGAAGACCCATGAAGACTCCCTTTGCTGCAAAGACCACGAGAGGCCACCGGATCGGAGGCCATGGAATGGGGACATCATAGGAATCCGCCCCGCGTAGCATCGCAGGATGTCCACCATCGACACCATCGACCCCAACGCGGTGTCCCTGCCCGACCTGGCCGCCGCGGTGTCCCGCAGCGGGCACGTGCGCCGCCTGCTCGAACTGGCCCGGGATGAGGACCTGGGCGTGCCGCCCCGCGACCTGACCGGCGAACTCGCCTTCACGCCCGAGGACCGCCAACGGGTGCGCGTGGCGGCGCGATCCACCGGTGTGGCCGCGGGTCTGGCCTTCCTGCCGGAGGTCATCGGGATCTTTGCCGACGCGGGCGAGCCCATCGCCCTGACCAGCCTCCGCCGCGACGGCGAGCCCATCCGACCCGGCGACACGCTGGCCGAACTGGAGGGCAGCGCCCGGGCCATCGTCCGCATCGAACGCACCCTGCTCAATCTCACCGCCCGGCTCTGCGGCGTGGCCACCCGCACCGCGACCTTCGTCCGGGCCATCGAGGGCACCCAGGCCCGCATCTGCGACACCCGCAAGACCACGCCGGGCATGCGCCTGCTCGAGAAGTACGCCGTCCGCTGCGGCGGGGGCGTCTGCCACCGCCTGGGCCTGCACGACGCCGTGCTCGTCAAGGACAACCACATCGCCGGCGTGGCCCCCGACGAGCTGGCCGCCATGCTGGCCCGCGTCGCCACCAAGGCCAAGAGCGCCGGCGGCGTGCTCCGGTTCGTGCAGGCCGAGGTCGACACCCTCGACCAGCTCGACCGCGTGCTGGGCCTGCCCAGCGGGCTGATCGACATGGTGCTGCTGGACAACATGCCGCCCGCCACCCTGCGGGAAGGCGTCCGCCGGCGCAACGACCGCGCGCCGCGCCTGATCCTCGAAGCCTCCGGCGGCGTGACCCTCGACACCGTCCGCGCCATCGCCGAGACGGGCGTCGACCGCATCTCCGTCGGCGGCCTGACCCACCAGGCGGTCTCCCTGGACCTGGGCCTGGACGCGGCATGACCCGCGGCTCGCTCAATCGTACATCCGCCTCTCGACGACAAGCCGCGACTGCAAGGGAGCGGCCGCTCGACGTCACACAAGCGCCGCGGCCAGCAACTGACCGCGAAGCCCAGGCGCCATCCTTATGACCGCGGAACACGCCCATCCCGAGGACCTCACCGGCTGGACCACCGCGATCGAGTCCGCCCTGCCCGGCATCGGGCACTGCTGCGTGTCGCAGGTGCTGGTCTACGCCAGGACCACCAGCACGCAGGACGCCGCCTGGCGGCACCGGCCGTCAAGCCCGGAGGCCGGGGGTGTCGTGGTGCTCGCCTCGGTCCAGACCGACGGCCGCGGCCAGCGCGGGCGACGCTGGGACGACGGGCAGGCCCGCACGCTCCCGGTGTCGTTCGCCCTGCGCACCACGCTGACCGATGTCGGCCTGGCCGCCCGGGCGGGCCTCGGCGCGTTGGAGGCCTGCCGCCTCCACGCCCCCCATGCAGATATCCGCATCAAGTGGCCCAACGACATCGTGGCGCGGGACGCTTGCGGAGATCGCAAACTGGCCGGCGTGCTGGTCGAGCGCCGCGACGGCGTGGCGGTGGTGGGGGTGGGGATCAATGTCTCGCAGACCGCCGAGGAACTGGCCGCGTGCGGTCTGACGCACGCCGCCTCGCTGGGCACGCTCGGAGGCAAGACCAACCGCCTCATGCTCGCGATCGATCTGATCGCGGGTATGAGCCGCTGGCTCGCGGCGGACGACGACGCGGTGCGGGCCGAGTGGGCCGCCCACGACGCGATGCTCGGCACGCACCGGGCGTTTTTGGTGGGAGGGGAGCGGGTCGAGGGCGAGGTGACCGCGCTCGATCCGCTTGGAGTGATCCATGTGCGGACGGAGGGTGGAGGGGTTGCTGTACCGGTTGAGCGCGGGGTGGTCGCCCCGGTCCGAGACGATGCCCGATCGTCGGAACTCAGTTCAACCCTCAAGAAACTCAACGATCAGTTCGGCGACGATCTCCGTCGTTTGGCAGAGTAGCGAGCTGCACATGTGCAATCAGCCGCGCCCGAAGGAAGCGGGCTCTTGCTGGACGCATCACAATCGTGACGACGCACAAGAACCCGCTTCCTTCGGGCGCGGCTGATTGAGTGGGTCTGTCGGACCTGTCGGCCCAACGGAACAAACTGCGGATACACGTACATCTCTGGCATCCTGCTTCAAATAGCCCGAAGGGGCGCAGGGATGGAGCCACGGGTGGAGCGCAGCGCAACCCGTGGAGAGTCGGATCATCTCGAAACATTGACCCCGGAGGGGTCATGGAAGTTCGAGGATCTCCCTTGAACTCGCAGCTTGGGAGGACGCACCCGCAGCCTGCATCTTCCGTGACCCCTCCGGGGTCCAACAATCGAGAGTGGATCTGACTACGGTTTGCGCTGCGCTCCACCCGTGGCTACCAACCGGCGCCCCTCCGGGGCGTTGACACGGATCCGGGAAACAAAGCTCAGTGGTACGAGTGGACTCTACGTTTCGTCACTCAGAGCAACCGCTTGATGTGCTTGCCGATCTCCACGGCCTCTTCCTGCGTCAGCGTGCCGGGCTTCCACGAGAACTCCAGGCCCGGGCCGTTGTCCTTGTCCGGCTTGCCCTGCACGGGGATGCCGCGGCCTTTGAAGCGGGGGATCACGTGAAAGTGCACGTGGGGCACCGCCTGGCCGGCGTCGGCGCCGTTGTTCTGCAGGATGTTGACCGCCTCGGCCCCGGTGATCTTCTTGAGGGCCCGCACGATGCGGGGCAGGACCTTGCCCACGGCCGCGGCGTATTCGTCGGACAGCGTATCGATCGTCTCGGCCGGCTCCTTGGGGATCACCAGGGCGTGGCCCTCGCTCAGCGGGTTGATGTCCAGAATGGCGATGACGTGGTCGTCCTCGTAGATCTTGTGGGACGGGACCTCGTTGCGGATGATCTTCGAAAAAATGGAGTCTGTCATGGCCCATGGTAGTGGGGGTGCGGACCGGATTCCGGGCGGCCGGGTGTCCGACGGGCCGACCCCGGCCGACGCGTAGAATCGCCCCATGACCCCGGAGGGAACCATGCCGCCGCCCGCCCGGACCGACGCGTCCGCGCGCGTTCAGATCCGGCGCCTGCCCACGCTGCTGGTCAACCAGATCGCGGCCGGAGAGGTCATCGAGCGGCCGGCGTCCGTCGTCAAGGAGGTCGTCGAGAACGCCATCGACGCCGGCGCCACCCGCGTCACCGTGGATCTCGAGGGTGGGGGCGTCGAGCTGATCCGCGTCTCCGACGACGGCCACGGGATCGCGCCGGACCAGATGCCGCTGGCCGTGGCCCCCCACGCCACCAGCAAGATCAGTCACGCCGACGACCTGGACCGCATCGGCACCATGGGCTTCCGCGGCGAGGCCCTGGCCTCCATCGCCTCGGTGTCCCGCCTGCGCATCGTGTCGCGGGCCCGGGACGAGGCCGAGGGGCGGGAGATCACGGTCGAGGGCGACCATTCCGCCGAGCCCCGCCCGGCCGCCCGGGCGGTGGGCACCACGGTCGAGGTGCGCAACCTGTTCTTCAACACCCCGGCGCGGCGCAAGTTCCTGCGCACGCCCGGCACCGAGCAGACCCGCTGCCTCGACTGGCTCAAGGACCTGGCCATGGCCCACCCGGCCCTGGCCGTCCGCTGCGTCTGCGACGGCACGCCCCGCCTGGACCTGCCGCCGGGTCAGTCGCCGCGGGAGCGGGCCCTGGCCCTGCTGGGCAAAGAGCTCGAAGACCAGTTGCTCGAGGTCTCGGTGGATCGGATGAGCGATGCCCGCGGCGTGGTCGTCTGGGGCCTCGTCGGCCTGCCGTCGATCGCCCGCGCCACCGCCAAGGCCCAGCACCTGTTCCTCAACGGACGCACCATCCGCGACCGCACCGTCCAGCACGCCCTCCGCGAGGCCTACCGCGGCCTGATCGAGCCGGGCCGCCATCCCACCGCCGTGCTGATGATCGAGATGTCGCCCTCGGCCGTGGATGTGAATGTCCACCCGGCCAAGCTCGAGGTCCGCTTCCGCGACCAGTCGATGGTGCACCGCGCGATCTACCACGGCGTGCGCGATGCGCTCCGCAGGGCCGATGTCACGCCGACCGCGTTGCAGCGCCTGCCCGGTTTGGGCTCCGACGCGGGCGCGATCCTGCCCCCCGCCCGGCCGGTCATGCCGGTCGACCAGCAGGTCGAACGCCTGGTCGAGTTTCTCAAGACCCGCCCGCCGGTCGAAGCGTCCGAGGAAGAGCAGCCCGAGCGCCTTCGTGAAGAAATCCGGCGCGTGCTCGACGAGCCCGTGCCCGGCCCGTTCGTGGGGATGCCGGCGTCCGGCGCGGGCGTGTACGGCGTGCCCGCCCCCGCCGAACTGCCCCGCGTCCGTCCCGCCGACCGCGTGCTGCAGATCCACTCGAGCTATCTGATCACCCAGGACGCGCAGGGCGTGGTCATCATCGACCAGCACGCCCTGCACGAGCGGGTCATGTTCGAGAAACTCCTGGCCCGCGTGACCGGCACGGGCGACGGGAGTGGCGGGCTGGAGCGTCAGCAGCTGCTCACGCCCATCGTCATCGAGTCCAGCCGCGACACGGTGGGGGCCCTCGAGGAACTGGCCCCGCTGTTCGACCGCCTGGGCTTCGAGATCGGCGCGCTGGGGCCAAAGTCGGTGGGGGTGCGGGCCGTGCCCTCGTTCCTCGTCTCCCGCGGCGTCGAGCCGGGGGCGTTCGTGGAGGAACTGCTGGACAAGGCCGTGGAGGAAGGCTTCACGCCCGACAGCGAGGAGGCCCTGCACGAGGTGCTGGACATGATGGCCTGCAAGGCCGCCGTCAAGGCCGGCGACCGGCTCAGCGACGAGGAGATGGACGAGCTGCTCCGACTGCGCGAATCGGTCGAGCGTTCGGGTAGCTGCCCCCACGGCAGGGCGACCACCGTGCGTCTGACCATCGCCGAACTCGAGCGTCTGTTCGACCGGCGGTAGCCGCCACGACGCACCGATCGGGGTACATGAAACGGCGTTCCCGGTGCGTGCTGGCACGGGGAACGCCGTTCCGGAACACGGGCCGCGGAGTCAGACGCGGCCGTGATTGGTTGAGAGCGCCGCGCTCAGGCCTGCATGGCGAGCTGGTTGATCGAGGTCTCGGCCAGTTCGGTCAGGCTGACGTCCGTCGCCCGTTCCTCCTCGAGCGATTCGGTGAGCAGGTCGTACGCGTCGGCGAGCCCCAGCAGCTTGGCGTAGGCCCGCAGCGTGCCGTAGGTGGCGATCTCGTAGTGCTCGACCTTCTGGGCGGCGCAGATGATGGCGGCGTCGCGCGCGTCGGGCTCGCCGGCCTCCTTGAGGATCTCGGAGCCCTCCTCGATCAGCCCCTCCATGGCCTTGCACCGGTGCCCGCCGGGTCGGAAGTCCATCGTGGCGAAGATCTTCTCGATCCGTTCGGCCTGGTCGCGGGTCTCCTGCAGGTGCTTGCGGATGGACTTCTTGAGCTTGGGATTCGTCGCGCCGGCTTCCATCTTGGGCAGCGCCTGCACGAGCTGGTTCTCCGCGCTGTAGATGTCCTTGAGCTGGGAGATGAAGACCTTGTGGAGATCGTCGAGTTTGACCGACATGGATTGGTCCTTTCTTGCGTCTGTCGCCAGAGCGTCCTGGGCGTCCGCGGAATCGGAGGTGGGGCGCCGGGCCTTGATTGCGGCCCGGCGGCCCGTCCTCCGGAACCGGGATCATGGAAAACCGAACCGGAAACCGGTCTGAAAACCGGGCTGGCAGAAACGGTGCTGCGGGAACCGGATCAGGCGTGCGAGATCTTCTCGGCGTTGTGACGCTCGAAGACCGCCTTGGCGGCCTTGCGCTCGTCGGAGTCGTCGCACTCGACGCCCACGAGCACGCTGCCGCGCTCGATGGCCTCCTCGTAGTGCTTGATCTCGTGCTCGGGGATCGCCAGGCCGATCAGCCCGCCGAGCACCGAGCCGCCCGCGGCCCCCGCGCCCGCCCCCGCCAGCGCGGCGACCAGCGGGCCGGCGACCACCAGGCCCGCGCCGCCCGAGGCGACGGCGCCGACCAGCGTCAACCCGGCGACCACGGCGCCGATCGCGCCGCCCGTCCCCGCGCCGATGGCCACGCCCTCGGCCATCTTGCTGCCGGACTCAACACCGAAGGTGTCCGCGTCGAAATCGTCCGAAGCGATGAAACTGATCTTGGACGTGTCGAAGCCCGCGGCCACCAGGGACTCCAGCGCACGCGCCGCTTCAGGGTGCGAATCGAAAATCGCGGTCAGAACCTTGCTCATACAACCTCCCGGGTCTTGGGCCGGCGGCGGTATGCCACCGGCGATGACACACTGTCCCCCCGGGGGATGCACCCTGGGTGAGCGATGTTTTAACCCCAACAAACACCCCCCCCACCCCCCCCCCCCCCCCCCCCCCCCCCCCCTCCGCGGCCCGAGCGTGTCCGGAATCACGCCGACCCCCCCCGGATCGGGAACAACTCTGCTTCAGCCCGGGTTCGTCGGGGCCGGGGCCGCCGCAGGATCGACCCGTTTGTGGAGAATCCCTTGGATACATTCGATGCCATCCAGTCCCGCCGCTCCGTCAAGGCCTTCGACCCCGCCCACCGCCTGACGGCCGACGAGGAATCCCGGCTGCTCCAGGCAGCCATCCAGGCGCCCACCAGCTTCAACATCCAGCACTGGCGCTTCGTGATCGCCCGCGACCCCGACCTGCGTCGGCAGATCCGGGCGCTGGGCCACGATCAGTCCCAGATCACCGATGCCTCCCTGCTCGTCATCATGACCGCCGACGTCCACGCCTGGAAGAAGGACCCCCAGCGCTACTGGCGCCACGCCCCCAAGGAAGTCGCGGACCTGCTGGTCGGGTGGATGGGCCCCTTCCACGAGGGGCGCGAGCAGCTCCAGCGCGACGAGGCCATGCGGTCGATCGGCATGGCCATGCAGACCCTGATGCTCGCCGCCAAGGCCATGGGATACGACTCGTGCCCCATGATCGGCTACGACTTCGACGCCGTCGCCAGACTCATCAACCTGCCCGCCGACCATGCCATCGGCCCGATGGTCGCCATCGGACGCGGCACCAAGGCTCCCTGGCCCAAGCCCGGTCAGCTCGGCCTGGACGAGGTGGTCATCGAGAACCGGTTCGCCTGAGCATCACCACTCCACGGTGTCGAGGTGGCGGCACAGGTGCCACGCCGTCGGGAACCGCTTGTGGAGCAGCGAGCGCTTGAGCCCGCAGCAGATCGACTTGACGATCGGCGGCTGGTCCGCGTACGCGTCCTTGCCGCCGATGGCGTCGTAGAAGATCCGCACAAGGTCCACCACGTCCTCGCGGATGTTCCAGCCCGCGACCTTGCCGCGGTCGTAGAGATCGACCAGCTTGATCTCGAAGTGGATGCCGCGGCGGCGGACCAGCACGTTGCCGGCGTGCAGGTCGCCGTGGTATTCCTTGCGCTCGTGCATCAGCGCCAGGCCGCTGGAGATCGCGTAGAGCAGGTGCAGCGCCTCGAAGACGGGCAGCACCCCGCCCGGGGCCGAGGCCACGTAGTCGGGCAGCAGGCGGCCCTCGACGAACTCGGAGATGAGCACCGTCACCGGACGGCCCTGCAGGCGGACCGACTCGGCGTGGTGGTACTGGATGACGATGGGACAGTCGCGCAGGCGTTCGAGCTTGCGGGCGTAATAGACCGCGGCCTTGTCCTTGGCGTTGCGTTCCGGGAAGAACAGCTTGGCCGCCCGCGGCGCGCCTGTCAGCCGTTCGGTGACGAGGTACACCTCGCCCTCCCAGCCCGAGCCGATGAACCGGTCCACGCGGTACTTGCCCGCCAGGACGCGTCCGGGTGTGATGCCGAACTTCGAGATCGGTTCGGAGGGCTCCACGCGCGCGGGTCCTGCGTCAGGCATTGTCCAGCAGCGCCACGGCCTGGAAGGGCTTGCCCTCGAGCATCTCCAGCGACGCGCCGCCGCCGGTGGACACGTGAGTCAGCCTGTCGGCCACGCCGAAGACCTCGGCCGCCGCCGCGGAATCGCCCCCGCCAACGATCGACACCGCCCCGGCGGCCGTCGCCTCGGCGATGGCCTCGGCCACCACGCGGGTGCCCACGCGGAACGGACGCCACTCGAAGACGCCCATCGGGCCGTTCCACACGATCGTCTTCGAACCCTTGATCACCTGGCTGAACTTGTGCCGGGTCTTGGGGCCGATGTCCAGGCCCATGGACCCTTCCGGGATGTGGTCCTCGAACTCGTTGATGTCGCCGACCGACTCGGAGAACGCCGTCGAGCAGACATGGTCGATCGGCAGGTGCAGATCGGTCTTGGACTCGCCCGCCAGCTCCAGGATCCGCCTGGCGTCCGCGATGCGGTCTTCCTCCACCCGCGACGAGCCGACCCGGTGGCCCAGCGCCTTCAGGAACGTGTACGCCATGGCGCCTCCCACGATGATGTGGTCGGCCTTGGGCAGCAGGTGCTCGATGGCGGGCAGTTTGTCCGAGACCTTCGCCCCGCCCAGCACCACCGTGAACGGCTTGGCCGGGTGGGCCAGCGCCTCGGACAGGTACCGGATCTCCTTCTCAACCAGGAAGCCCGACACGCGGGGCTTGCCGGCCATCGCCTGCGGCAGCGCCACCATCGAGGCGTCCGGGCGGTGGCAGGTGCCGAAGGCGTCGTTGACATACACGTCCGCGTAGGCCGCGAGCTTGGCGGCGAACGCCGCGTCGCCCTTCTTCTCGCCCTTGTGGAAACGCAGGTTCTCCAGCAGCAGCACCTCGCCGTTGTTCAGCCTGGCCACGGCGTCCGCGGCCGCCTGGTCGGTGCAGTCCTGCGAGGGGAAGTGGACCGGCTTGCCCAGCAGTTCGCCCAGGCGCGCGGCGACGGGACGGAGGCTGTCCTCGGCCTGGTAGCCCGTGCCCTCGGGACGGCCCAGGTGGCTGGCCAGCACCGCCCGCCCGCCGCGGTCGATCACCGACTTGATCGTGGGGATCGCGGCCCGGATGCGCCGGTCGTCGGTGATCTGCCCGTCCTTGAGCGGCACGTTGAAGTCCACGCGGATGAACACGCGCTTGCCGGTGACGTCGACGGCGGCGATGGAGTTTTTGGGCATGGATCGGCTCCTGGGTCGTGCCCGGCGGAGCCGTGGGTGGGGGGCCGCGGCCGGGCGGCTTGG
>CAYNRF010000041.1:0-20346 GCA_964399525.1 uncultured Phycisphaeraceae bacterium
TCCCCGTTGCGGCTGTCCGACCAGGTGGCCAGCATGCGTCCGTCGGGCCAGCGGTTGAAGTTCAGGCGGCCCTTGCTGCTGTCTGCGGTGCTGACGGGCAGGGCCGCGCCGCCGATCAGGTCGCCGGACTCCTCGGCGGCGATCAGCAGCTCCAGCGTGCCGTTGGTGCTGCCGAGCACGGGCTGGCGGTCGACCACGGCGGCCGCGCCGTCGGCGTGGGCCACGGCCCGGGGCGGGCCCTTGAACTGGTTGTTGAAGGGCAGCAGGGCCGCGCCGAAGTCGCCGAACTGGCGGGCGCCGGTCGCGCCGTTAAAGCTCTGGACGTTGAGGCTCTGGCTGGACTGGGCGCCGTCGAGGTTGCGGTAGAACATCATGATGTCGCCCGACGGGCTCATGGCGATGGCGGGGTCGAGCTGCTGGCGGGCGAACTCGGACGATGCCGGCACGCCGTCCTCGGCGAACTGGGGCACACCCGCCGGGCTGAGCCGCTGCACGTAGCAATCGAAATCGCCGTCGCGGGTGTCGTGCCAGGCGATGACCGCGCCGTCCGCGCCGTCGCTGATCAGGCGGGGGCGGTGGGCGATGGGCACCACGGTGGCATCGTTGACGATCACCGGCGAGACGGCCCACACGGGCTGGGCGTCCGCGTTGAACTTGCCCGCACGCACATGGCGGGGGCTGGAGAAGCTGGCGGTGTTGCGCACGTACGAGATGATCACCGCGTTGTCCGACGTGGGGATCATCTCATGAAACGCCGGCGCCTCGGTGCCGGCCGAGGCGATGAGGATGCCGTCCCCGGCAAAGGCCTTGACGCCCGCGGGACTGATCCGCTGCATCACGATGCCGGGGTTGGTCTGGAAGCGGGGCCAGGTGACCACATAGTCCCCGCCCGACAGGCGGCAGATGCGCGGGTCGGCCTCGAAGGCGCCGTTGTCGGACACCACCACGCCGTTGGGGCCCCAGAGCTGGGTGCCGTCGGCGGCGATCAGGTAGGCGTACACGTCGTTGTCGCCGCCCGCGCGGATGTCGACGAAGGCGAGCATGCAGTTGCCCTGGTCGTCAGCGCGCAGATCCCAGTCGACGACCGAGGTGCCCTGGGTGTTGTTGGAGACCAGCAGGCCCTCGGGGGCGAAGGTCGGGTTGCCGTCGGCGTCGAGGCGCTGCACGCGCATCTCCACGCCGGAGGGGCCGAAGTCGAACCAGCCGGTCCACGACGAGCCGTCGGCGACCGTCGCGGTCTTGACGACCGTCTGGTTGCCGGGCTTGACGACCACCGGCGTGTTGGCGGACGGATCCCCGGTCCACTGCGCGCTGGCCAGCGGCGTGGCCGCTCCGCAGACAAGGGCCACCAGCCGGAACGGACGCATGTGCATGTTGGTCTCCTCGCAAACGCTCAGAACGCAGCCTGCCCGCACACATCAGCGGAATCCGCGCTCGCGCCCACGAGTGTAGCAGAAATCTTGGAACTTCGTAATAAATAACATATTCGGATCGGTGATTGGGGCTATTATCCAAGGGAAGATCGGCCTCCGGGGAGGGCCAGAAAGGCTTGGATGCTGGGATCGACCGACGTTGCAGGCAGTCCACAGCAAGCGGGCGAGGCCGGAGAACAACTCGCCGCGAGCCTGATCGGGAGCTTCACCGCGCTGTTCGAGACCCTCCCGGGGTCGTCGGAGAGTCCCACGGCCCTGGCCCGGGTGCTGGGTGTCAACCGGGTGCCGGTCAGCCGCCTGCTCAGCGCCCTGCGGCGCGACAGCGGGACGGAGATGCTGGCGCTGCTGCCGGGCCCCGAGACGCTGCGCAGCATCGCGCAGGCGGCCGAGCAGGCGGGCGCCCCGTCGGAACTCGCCTGGCGCGTGCTCGACGCGATCGAACGGTTCGAGGCCATGATCCGCACCTTCGGCACCCGCGCGGCGTTCGACGCCATGATGAGCGTGCGCGAGCCCGAGGCGCTCGAACGCTTCGAGCAGGCCGGACGCTACCAGGCGTACAAGGGCATGAGCCAGGTGCTGGGGGTCGAGGCCGAGCTGTGGCTGTCCGCGCTCATCCTGACGCCGACGCCGGGCAGCGAGGTCGCGGTCGACGTCACGGCGGTGCACGGCGCGCTGGGGATGCGGCGGCTGCGCCCGGACGTCACCGTCTCGTTCACCTACGGCGCCCCGCACGAGGCGGTGGGCTCACCCGGCGGATCGTTCGACCTGGCGATGGATCTGTCGCCGTACTACACGCTCGAGCCCGCCCCGCTGCGGACGCGCGACCGCTCGGGCAACGTGGTGCACGAGTTCTGCCCGGAAAACCTGGGCAAGGACGCGGCCTACGACATGCTGGCCGGCGCGCACGCCCCGGCCCATTCGAAGCGCTACCGCGACGAACGCCGCTCCACCCGCGGCGTGGTGGTCATCCCCGACATCCCCGTGGCCAGCATGGCGGTGGACCTGTTCGTGGATCGCACGCTGTTCCCCGGCGTCGAACCGCGTCTGTACCTCTACAACACCACCGCCCGCGGCCCGGCCGACATCGAAGACACCGCACGCCTGCACGACCGTATCACCCCGCCGGTGGGCCTCAGGCCGATCCCGGGCGGCGGCACGGCGCCCGTCATCGACCGGCTGCCCCGCTACGCCGACATGATCGCCGCGGTGTGCGCGCGGATCGGCTCCGACCCCGCGAGCCTGAACGGCTGGCAGCTCCGCGTGCCGTACCCGCTGTACGGCTTCCAGTGGATCATCGCCTTCGACGCACCGGATGCGCCGCGTCAGCCCGGGAGCTGAACGACAGGACCGCGGGCCGCCGCCCGGTCACGGGCACCCGGCGTTGAAGCGGGCCAGATACTCGCCCAGATCGAAGAAGTTGGGCACGCCCGCCGGCGGCGCGAGGTCGGCCGCGGGGTCGCCCGCGGAGAACAGGGCGAGATACGCGGCCAGATCGAAGAAGTTCAGGCTGCCGAACGGCGGGGCCAGATCGGCGGGGCAGGCGGGGGCGGTGTCGATCCGCAGGCAGGCGGCCAGGAAGGCGCCCGCGTCGGTGGGGCCGAGGTCGGTGATCGTCAGCGTCCAGACGCCCGCCGCGGGCAGGCCCTCGAACGCCGCGAACGCCTGCGTTGGGCGGAGCAGGCCCGCCAGCACCGGCACGTCGGTCACCGGGCAGACAGACTGCGCGTCCGCCACGGCGGCGTCGGTGAAGGTGGCGTCGATGTCATCGCCGCCGCAGCCGTGCGGGCCGGGGAAGTCAAAGCCGGGCGGGTTGGAAAGGCCGGGCCGGTTGAGAAGGGTGACCACCGTGCCGTCGGGCGCGGCCAGCACCGCGTGCAGGTCACCGACCCACGGATGCTCGATGGACAGATCGAGTTGAACCGCCTGCACGACCAGCGCATTCGGCGGCCCGAGATCCAACGCGATCTCCACGCTCGATACGGCGCTGTCCGGGATGGGCACGGGCGTGTCGGTGCACGCCACGATCTGCGGCGGGCCCGCCAGCGCGGGCGTGGCGACCAGCAGAGACAGGTACGCAGGTCTCATCGGCGGGCCCTCTGGTTCATCTCGGCGTTGCGGGCGGCGTCGGTGGTCTGGGCGGGGTCGCGCATGCTGGCGGTGTGGCACCAGCCTTCGGTGTGGCCCATGTTGTTGGCCCCGGGCAGCTGCGCGCGGGATCGCTCGACCACGCCGTCTTCGGGATCAGACAGCAGCAACCCCGAGACGAAGTTGCAGAAATCGATCTGGAACGGCCGGTCGGTGAACGAGGTGGACCAGTACCACACGTTGGCCCGGCTGGCGCTGGGGATCAGCGAGAGCCACGCCGCCGCCCCGGCGGGGTCGAGGTCGGCGTTGGACCCGCAGCCGGAGCCGAAGATCGAGCCCAGCACCGCGGCGTCGCCCGCCAGCGGCGTGCCCTGGTACGGCGTGCCCACCGTCTGGATCAGCCGCTCGCCCTGCGACCAGTCCAGCCCGCTCCAGTAGAACGTCGACAGGTGCAGCGCGGCCATGCCGCCCTGGCTGTGCGCGACGACACCGTAGGACTTCATCGGCGCGCCCTGGGCCAGGATGGTCTGCGCGAAGGCGTCGTGCGTGCGGTTCTGATTGGGATCCGCAAACACCGCGGCCGCGCCGGGAAAGTCAGCCAGCGGGAACGGGTTTCCGCCCGAGCAGTACCCGTGGACGAGGAACAGACGATGCCCGGGCAGGACGGAACGCGGCGCCGCGCTGTCCACCAGCGACGACTCGAGCGTCGCCAGGCCCGGACGCCCCGTGCGCATGTCGGGCGTGGGCGCGATCGGGGCCACCGGCAGCGGGCCCCGCACCGGCGGCAGCGCCACCCGTTCCAGATCGCCCACCATGCTGTACGACTCCGTGTCGTGCGAACGCACGCGCCGCAGTTCGAGCGTGGATGGATCGACCCCCGCCAGGGCCACCCAGCGCAGATCGAGCGCGAGCGCGCGCTTGCCGTCGCACACGCGGGCCAGCCAGCACACGGGCGTCGGCACGCCGTCCCTCAGGCCCCACACCTCCGCGGCCGTGATGGTGCGCTGCGATGCGCCCGGGAGCGTGATCGTGAGCATGCCGTCGGCTTCGGCCGTTTGAACAGGCCCGTCCAGCGGCGCGGGCGTGGCCGCGTGGACGAGGTGCTGGGTGGTCAGCGTGATCGGCAGTCCCCCGCCGGTCTCGCCGGTCACCTCCACCCGCACGGCGTGGGCCCCGGGCATCTCCGGGGTGAAACGGAGCACGCCGTCCGGGTCCGCCTCGATCGTGCGGGTCTCGCCGTGCGGATCCCGGACATCCGCGATGGCCCGTGTGATCCGGGCGTTGTCCAGCCAGGGACGCAGTCCGTACGCCCGGCCGACCACCCGGCGCAGCGTGGTGGGATGGGTGTACAGACTGACATCCGCGCCCGGATCGATCAGCACGAAGCCCCGCGCCATCTCGCCGGTCACCCGCAGGGTCATCGGCCCGCGGACGCGTGCACGCACACCAAAGTAGGTGGCATCCGCGTCGCCGAGTTGGGCGGACAACGGAGCGTCCATGCGGACCACCTCCGCACCGGCCTGCGCCGCCGGGCGGTCGGACAGAGCGGAGAAGATGACCGCCCCATCACCGTCCCTCAGCTCCGCGTGCCACCCCTCCCGGCCGAGCACCACCACGGACACGGGCCGCGCATCGTGGGCATGGAACGGGATGATGCGTGCGGCGTCGGGCACGCCTGCGTCACGCCGCACCGGCATGAGCGCCGTGCGCGACAGCACACCCAGCTCCTCCGGTCCCGGCGGCACGACCATGCCCGAGCGGATGTCCGCCGCGGGCGCGGCCAACTGCTTGACTCCCACGGGTCCGGCCGCGCACATCGTCGTCCACGCGGCGACCACCAGCAACAACGCACGCACCATGGCGACACTCCGCCGGGCTTAGGGGCAGCCCGCGTTGTACAGGTCCAGGTAGGCCGACAGGTCGAAGAAGTTGAACACGCCGAAGGGCGACGCCAGATCGGCCGCGGGGTCCTGCGTGTTGAACAGATCGAGGTAGGCGCTCAGGTCGAAGAAGTTCAGCAATCCGTTGTCGTCGAGATCGGCCGCGCAGCCCTGCGGGACCGCGAAGAACACGCGGATGCACGTGTTGCCCGAGTAGCCGATCACCAGATCGGGCAGCCCGTCGCCGTTGAGATCGCCCAGCGCCATCGACGTGCCCACCTCGGGCGCGTCGTACGACCAGCTCGGCGTCGTGTCGAGCACGCCGTTCCGGTTGAGATAGAGGTGCGCCCGCCCGTCGGAAAAATGGACCTCGCCCAGATCCGGCCACCCGTCGCCGTTGACGTCGAACGCCCGGATCTCCTGCGGCCCGCTGAAGGGCGGGTTGGTCTGCGCGACGGGGGTCAGCAGGCCCTCGTCGTACGCGTACACCCGGGTGGGGCTGCCGCCGATCGCCAGTTCGAGCGACCCATCCCCGTCAAAGTCGGCGAAGGCCGCCCCGCGGTCGGTTCCGGTCGTGGCGACCGTGGCCGCGGGCACGGTGGAAAGCACACCGGCGTTGTTCAGATAGATCGCGCTGGAGAAGTTGACCCACTTGGCCACACCGAGATCCGGAAAACCGTCGCCGTTGAGATCGGCGGCGTCCACGCCGTTCTGGATGGACTGCTCGGCCGACTGCCACACCGCCGCGCTGGTCAGGGTGCCGGCGTTGTTCTTGAACATGAGCATCGGCCGGAACGGGTCCGGCGAGAGGCCCTGGTTGGTGGTGACCAGATCGTCGAAGCCGTCCTGATCGATGTCGGCGAGCACGCCGGCGGTGCCCCAGCCCGTCGCCACGGTGTTCGAGGCGTACGACGCGACCATCGAAGGGCCGCCCGGCTGCCCGTTGTACACACGGACCGTGTCGCGGCGCAGTCCGCCGCCGTGGACGGTGACGATGTCCGGACGCCCGTCGTTGTTGAGGTCGCCGATCTGCACGTCCCCCGTGTGCGTCTCGACGCCCGACAGCCAGCCGGGGGTGGTGTCGATCCCCGCGCCGTTGCCGAAGAAGATCATGTCCTGCCATTCCTCGTAGGGCGGGAAGCTCTGCGAGATGTAGCACACCGCGACCAGATCGTTGTCGCCGTCGCCGTCGACATCAGCGATGGCCAGCCCGCCGATCTGGCGCCGGAGTGCGACGGTCTGATCCGGCTGGGATCCGAAAGGCACGCCCGACCCACGGACGACCGAACCGACCGCATGCTCAAACCCGGGGGCCGCCGCCGTGCGTCCGTCCTCGCTGATCTCCAGGGCGGGCTGGCCCGCCGCCGCCCCCGCCCATGCCGCCAGACATCCCCATGCAAGGGCATATCCCATCCTGTCGTCGATCCGGTTCACACCCGCCATCGCGATGTCTCCTCTCCCGCGCTCACGGATCCGGCCGTGGCCGACGATCCTCCGGAGCCCCGTCGGTCGGGGCGGCAACCACCGACCCCGAGCCTACCAGAACCCCGGCGGTTGTCCAAGGCGCACGCCGCAGGAATCCGCGGCAACGAAAAAACACCCCGGGCGTGCGCCCGGGATGCTCGTGTGGTTCGGGATCGCGTTCCGGGCCGTGCACGGCCCGGAACGGGTGGGGTCAGCGGCGACGCCGCGCCCCCATCAGGCCGGCCAGACCCAGACCGGCGAGCACGCCGGGCGCCGGGACCACCGCGTTGATCGTCACGCCGTTGAAGATGGTCGAGTTGCCCCACGTGGTGCCGCCGTTGGAGCTGAAGCGGTAGCCGTCGAAGGTCACGCCGCTGGGCGTGGGCGCGGCGTTGGGCGAGAGGCTGTTCCACAACAGGCTGTTGGTCACCGAAGGTCCGTCCAGCACGAACCAGTAGCTCTGCCCGGCGAGCAGATCGAAGCCGCCGTCGACGGTCAGCGAGAAGATCGCCGCGCTGGTGCCGCCGGCCACGTTGATGCCCGTGAAGGACGCGAGCAGCGCCCCGGGGTTGCCGCCGGCGCTGGAGAAGATGCCGCCGCTGAGGATCGCGTCGGCGCCCGCGTTCGAGATCAGCACGTCCATCGACACGAACTGCAGGCTCTGAGCGCCCATGGTCAGGCCGACACCCTTGGTGCGGTCGGCCAGGTCGGTGCCCAGACCCAGGCTGGTGCCGGTGCCCGAGCTGTTGCCGGGAAGGTTGGAAAGGATGGGCTCGGCCGTAGCCACCCCTGCCGCGATCATGATCATCGCGGCGCCGCGTGCGCAGATCGAAATCATCTCTTGTCTCTCTTTCTCTTGTCACCCGGCCCGCGGCGTGCGACGACGGACCGGACGAAGATGCCCCGAGGTTCCAGACAGACACCCGCCGGGAATACCCGGGGAGAGTGCCAAGCTACCAAAACCACCCTGGTTTTCAAGCGTGCAACCACACTTCGGAGAAAAAAAGAGAGGGCCCGACGGCCCTCCCGTTCAAAGTCCCGTTCTGAATCCCCTGTTCAGGGGCAGCCGGCGTTGTACAGGCTGATGAAGGCGCTGACGTCGAAGAAGTTCCACACCCCGAACGGGGGGGCAAGGTCGGCGGCGGCGGACTGGCTGTTGTACGCGGTGATGAAGGCGCTGAAGTCAAAGAAGTTCAGCAGCCCGTTGCCGTCGAAGTCCGCGTCGCACGCGGGCGTGACGGTCAGCGTCGCCGCCTGCGAGATCACCTCGCCGCACTCCTTGGTGATCCGCACGCGGTACTGCCCGGCGTCGGAAGGCTGCACGTCCAGCACCGTCAGCGACGCGGTGGTCGTGCCGGCGTAGCCCGAGCCGTCGAACAGGTTGTTCCACACGCCGTTGTTCAGCTTCTGCCAGCGGTAGTTGCGGGCGCCCGGGCGGACCAGGAGGGTCACCGAGAACTCCGCGTCCGTTCCCTCCGGGGCCGAATCGTTCTGCGGCTGGGTGAGGAACAGATCGGTATCGCAGGCCGCGTCCCACGACTGCAGCGCCTGGCGGATGGGCACGCGGATCGTCTCCCACGTGTAGTTGTAGATCTGGTCCGTGACCGAGGCCGGGTCGTTGGACTCGTTGAGGAACACCGCCACGGCGTACTCGCGGTCGAAGGGGAAGAAGAACGGGGCCCCGCCCTTGAACGGCAGACGGGCCCAGCCGCCCTCGGTCCGCCAGCGGCGCTGCGGCTCGTTGGCGAAGTTGCACCCGTAGCTGCCGCCCTTCCACGCGGCGTCCACCGCGGTGCGGAACGCCGAGATCTCCGGGCCCGTCAGGTCCGTCCCGGCGGCCTCCTGGTTGATGATGCCGGTCAGCACGTTGTTGGTGAACAGGTTGTAGTTGAGCATCATCGTGAACAGCTCGTCCTTGTTGTCCTCGTTGATGATGGACCCGTCGGCCAGCTGCTCGTACAGCGACACCGCGTCGCGTGCCGTGAACGTGTTGAAGTTGGGCCACTGCGAGCAGATGCACCCGATGGTGTGGTTCAGACCGGTCGAGTCCAGGCCCCACACGGACGCGAAGCTGTTCAGGCCCGCGGTGCCGTAGCGCTGGCGCAGGGCCTCGGTGTGCTCGTTGGAGCTGTTGCGCATCACCTGCTGGATCGTGGTGCGCATCGAGGGCGTGGTGGTCGCCGCCGGCACCGGGCAGGACGCGCCCGGGCTGGTGTCGGTGTTGAGCGTCACCGGGCTGTCCAGCGTCGTCGCGGTGGTCTGGACCTCGCGCATGGCCCGGGCCGAATGGAGGATCTTGATCATGCTCGCCGGCTCGAACGCGAAGTCGACGTTCAGGCTGGTGATCACGGGACCGCCGACCTCCTTGGACATGAAGCCGAACTCGCCGGTGGGGATGTCCGCGCGGATGGCCTGGCGCAGACGCCGCGTCTCGGCGTTGGCGTTGTCCACCATCGCCACGGCGTAGCGGGTCTGGCCCAGCCCGTTGGTGTATCGCTCCATGCAGGTCAGGCGGGCGCCGTTGGCGTCCAGCAGCGGCCCGATCTCGGACTGGGTCAGCGCGGGGTACCACCAGCCGCCCCCGGGGTTGTCGGCGATCATGATCACCGTGAACGTCGTGGGGGTGAAGAGCGTGCCGGGCGAGTCGACCTCGATGTCGACCAGCCGGGCGCCGTTCTGCGTGAGCAGTGAGGTCACCTGCGCGGCCGTCTGACCGTAGTAATACCACCACCCGTGCGCCTGAGCGCCCGTGTTGTTCACCGCCACGGCCGAGTAATACTGCGTGCCGTTGAGCGTGTACACGTCCATGTCGATCAGACGCAGGGGCGGGTTGGCGTTGGCGATCCAGTTGTTGATCCCGGCGGGGGTCGTGCGGAAGAGCCAGCCCCAGCCCGCGCCGGTCGCCCCGGAGTTGGGCACCGTGATCGCCACGAAGTTCTCCGTGCCGCCCGCCTCGTAGGGCTCCAGGTCGATGATCCGCCGGTTGTTGTTGCTCAGGTAGTTCGACAGCGACGCCGCCGTCTGGCTGTAGATCGTCGTCATGCCCGGGATCTCGTACGCGCCGGCGTCGGTGACGCCGATCGTGTTGTACGAGTTCACCCCCAGCCGCTCGATGTTGAAGATCCGCTGGCCGGCGTTGACGAGGTCGTTGACCTGCGTCGTCGTGGCGCCGAACAGGTACGTCCAGCCGGTCGGCGTGTCCAGCCACCGGTCGTCCGGCGTGGCGGACGCGGGCATCGCCAGCGTCAGCGCGGCCGCGGCCGCCCCGGCTCTCTTCCATGCGTGTGTCATGATGTTCTCTTTCCTGTGCCCCGCCGTCCCGGGCACGACCCGGGCCCGACGGGAACATGAATCTACCACACACAAGGCGGAATCCGGAGCCCGCCGTCACGCCCGCCGGACCCTCCGGGCCAAAAAAGACGCAGGCCGCCCGGTTGGGGGGCGGCCTGCGCGGAGTGGTGTTCTGTTTCCGTACGGGTTACGGGCAGCCGGCGTTGTACAGGTCGAGGTAGGCGGCCAGGTCGAAGAAGTTCAGCACGCCGGCGGGCGGGGCCAGGTCGGCCGCCGGATCGCCGGAGTTGAACAGGTCGAGGTAGGCGGCCAGGTCGAAGAAGTTCAGCAGCCCGTCCCCGGTCAGGTCGGCCTGGCAGGCCCCGCCCTGGGCCAACAGCGACACCACCCGGTTGGACGTCAGACCGTCCATCGTGCCGAACCCGCCGCCCATGTTCAGGGCGTCCCCCTCGCCGAAGTCGTACACGATGGCGCCGAAGATGTTGCCGTTCGCGCCCGCGCCGACCGCTTCCCACTCCGCGCCGTTCCACCTGGCGATGCGCGGCATGGGATTCGTGCCCGAGTTGTTGAAGTTGCCCAGGGCGTACAGCGCGTCGCCCGAGCCGTCGTTGAACACGACCAGCTCCTGGACCGCCCCGTCCAGCCCGGCGCCCAGACCCGTCCAGGTGGTCCCGTCCCACTTGGCGACGTTGGACACGACATCGGTGCCGTTGATCCGGTTGAACGAGCCGCCCACGTACAGAGCCGGCCCGTTGCCGTCGTCGAACGTGGTCATGTGGAAGCCCTGCGCAAAGCCCGAGCTGCGGGTCAGTCCGTTGCCCAGCGGGGCCCAGGCCGCGCCGTCCCACCTGGCGATGTTGTTCGCCGCGACGCCGCCGATGGTCAGAAAGCGTCCCGCGGCGTAGAGCGCGGGACCGCCGCCCAGATCGGCGCTGAGCACGTCGAGCACGATCAGCGGCACCGCGCCGCCGATCGTCCCGCCCACGCTCGTGTAGACCGAACCGTCCCAGCGGGCGATGTGGTCCAGACCGGCCTGCCCGTTGAGCGTCACATAGTTGCCCGCGATGTAGAGCGCCCCGCCGGACCCGTCGTCGTGCACCTCCAGGTCCCACATCGAGTTGAGGAACGACTCGGACTGCGCGTCCATCGAGTTCCAGTTCGCCCCGTCCCAGCGGGCCAGCTTGGCCGTGCCGGGCACCGAGCCCGCGGTGTCGAAGTAGCCCGCCGCGATCAGGTCGCCCTGGAAACTGCGCACCACGTTCGAGTACTGGTTCTGCAGACCGCCGCCCACCGCGGCCCAGCCCGCGCCGTCCCACCGGGCGATCAGCGATCCGCCCGGCACGTTCGGGATGGTGAACGAGCCGGTCGCGTACAGCGACTCGCCCGTGCCGTCGTCGTGCACCGTGAACCCGGCCACGTACGAACCGGCCAGCCCCGGATCCCCCAGCGTGGTCGACCACACCGGCGTTCCCGCATCCGACAGTCCACAAGCCGACGCAACACCGACCGCGACCAACAGGCCGCGCAGAGCATGGTTCATCTCGATCTTCCTCCTCGGGTCACTGAGGCGCTGCGCACAAACGTGCCGCGCGGACCTGCAAGGTATCCGCAACGCGACCGGGCGGCATCGGGCTTTTTCCCAAAATATTCATTTCTGTTTCCATTTCTGACCATTCGAGCCCACCGTCGCCGGCCGCTCCCGACATGCAAGCGGGGCGGACCCGAAGGCCCGCCCCGCACGCCGTATTCAAGTCGATGTGCACCAAGGCTTTAGTCGCAACCGCCCTGGAACGCGTCGAGGAACGCCGTCACGTCGGCGAAGTTGAAGACCCCCACGGGCCCCGCGAGATCGGAATCCGCCGAAGCCGCCGAGTAGCCCGCCAGAAACGCCCGCACGTCGAAGAAGTTGAGCACGCCGAACGGCTCGGCCAGATCGGCCGCGCTGCAGGCCGGCACCGCCCGCAGATCATCCGCCGGTCCCTCCAGAACCACCCGGTTCTGGTAGGGTCGCAGCTCGTAGCCGGTCACCGTGAAGTCCGCGTCCCCGGCATTGAGCGGGAAGTTGTGCAGGTAGCGGACCGCGATGCGGAAGCGGTCGTCGCCCTGCGGCTCCACGTCCACCTCCACGAACCCGTAGTGCTTGCCGCCGCGGACGAGCTGGTTGCCGTTCCACAGTTCCGCCTCGTTCTGGTCCGCGGCCCAGACATGGAACGGGTTGGGGGTCCAGGCGTCGCCCTCGGTGTTCAGCGGGTTGGCCCGCCAGCCGGTGATGTTGTTGTTCACGAAGCCCTCGGCGTCCTCGACCCCGCGCAGGCCGTCGCCGGCGGCGCCGACATCCCACAGGTGGATGCCGTAGCCGTCGCCGTCGGTGTCGAAGAAGCTCATCTCGGAGACCTCGCTGTGCCCGGCGAACACGCCGGCCACGCGGTACTGCTCCATCACCGGGGCGTAGATCCGCATGGCCTCGCCCGACTGGTTGCTGGTCACGCTGCTGCCGTGCACGCCGCGGCTGAAGGGTGTGTGGTGGAACTGCACGAAGATGATCTGCCCCGCGTCGCGTGCGGCGGCCAGCTCGGCCATCGCCCAGTCCCACTGCTCCGTGCCCACGTTGAAGTCCGGGATGTCGCCCGGCGCGTACGGCGTGCTGAACCACGCCCGGTTCGTGTCCAGGTTCTGCGGGAAGTCCACGCTGATCCCCTGACCCACCGGCGGGGCCACGCGGCTGTTGGCCTCATCAGTGGCTTTGACCGAGCACAGCGTGATGATGGTCACCGGGCCGTAGTCCTGCCGGTGGTACAGATCCTGGAACGCGGCGTTGCCGTTGGACGGGTACGACAGATACGCCGAGAACTGCTGACGGGCGTAGGAGATCAGCTCGTTGGTCAGCGGCCCGCCGCTGCCCGTCTCGCCCGCGCCGATGCCGGCGAAGATGCAGTTGTTGCCGATGGCCGCCACCAGCGGACGCCCCGACAGCAGATCGTCGTACTGGCCGGCGTTGTGGCGCCAGAACTCGTCCCAGCGGCGCTGCTGCTCGTTGGCGGTGCCCTCCACGATATCGCCGGGCATGATGATCAGGTCGGGGTTGCGCGCCTTGATCTGGCGGATGTTCTCCTGATACCCCACCGTCTCGGTCAGGAAGTACTGGTCCCGCCCCCGCCCGCTGCCGGCCGGCCGGCCCGTGCTGCCCAGCGCCTGCGGCGTCGTGCGGGCCCACTCGCGGAACCGCGTCCGGCCCCGCACCAGCGTCTCGCTGTCGGACAGCACCGCGAACCGCATGGTGCGATCCGTCTGCGGCTGCGGGGCGGTGCGGAAGGTGTTGGCGTAGGTGCTCGCCCCCTGCGCCGCCTCGTAGGCGTACAGGGTGTCGGTCTGCAGCCCGGTCAGCACGACCCGGTGGCGGTAGTTGCGGGCGGGGTTGCCGTCGGCGTCGAGGACCGCCGTGGTCGCGAAGGGAAACTCACCCTGCGCGTTCAGCTCGGCGTCGATCTGGTAGTCCAGCACCTCGACCAGCTCGGGCTGGCTCTCGAAGACCGCCGGCTGGTCCAGCCCGGGACCGGTCACGGTCAGCGTGCCCGGCGTCGCGTCGGTGCTGAACCACGTGATGGTGATGCCGTCCTGGGTCGGCGTCAACTGGTACGGCAGGACGCGGAACTCGGCGACCCCCGCCTGCGCGGGAACGGCCAGTCCAAGGGCAAGAAACATCGCCAGCGGCGAAACAGACCGAACGAATCGATGCATGATCTGGCTCCGGGTTGGGTGCGTCATCGCGGCGCGGTCGCGGTGACCGCGCAGGAGCAACGCTACCGGAGACCCGTCCGGCCCGGATCAAGGATGCAACAAGATCACGCTGAGAATGTGTCAAACCATCCGTCAAGAACGCGCAAGCACCGCGCAGGAAAAACCCGCGCCGAACGCGGGTTGGTGCGGAAGGATTCAAGCGTCATGCTCAAGGACACCCGGCGTTGTACAGCCCGATGTACGCCGCCACATCGAAGAAGTTGAACACGCCCGTCGGGGCCGCGATGTCCGCCCGCGCGTCCTGCTGGTTGTACCACGACAGGAACACCGACAGATCGAAGAAGTTCAGCTCCCCGAACGGCAGGGCAATGTCCGCCGGGCAGTCCGAGCCGAGCACCGCCAGATCGGCCGGGTCCGAGTTGACCGAGCCGCACTGGTTGGACACCACCACGCGGTACGCGCCGGCATCGGCCGGGGCCACGTCCCCGATGACCAGCGTGGACGTGAACGCGCCGGAGATCCGCCCGCCGTCCTCGAGGTCCACGCCGTCGCGCTGCCAGCGGTAGGACAGCGGCTCCGAACCCGCCGCGCCGGCCGTGAACACGACGTCGGCCCCCGCGTCCGCCTGCTGGCTCTGCGGGTCGAGCAGCACCACCGGGAGGCTGGCCTCCACGCTGCGGACGAAGTTGGCGATGGTCAGGGCCGCCTGGTTGATCGACCGCGCGTTGTCCGCCGAGTTGGGCTGGCCCTCCGGCACGCCCGTGGGCGTGCCGACGAACAGCACGTCCGGGTTGGAAAACTGCGAACGGCGCGACCCGGGGGAATAGGCCATCACCGAGCGGTACAGCGACCCGTTCGTGCCCGTCCAGCGGTGCCCGTACGAGAACGAGAACAGGGCGTTGCCGGCGTTGTCGCGGTCGTGGGCGCTGCCCATGTTGTGGCCCAGCTCATGGGCGAAGGTCAGGTTGCCCACCGCGCACGAGTGCCGCGTGACCGAGAACGCCGAGGTGCGGAAGCCGGTGGACAGGTTGGTCATCAGATAGGCCACGCCGCACGCGCCCGAGTTGTTGTTGATCAGCGCCACCATGTCGGCCCTGACGGTGTCGCGGATGGCGTGGACCTCGTCCATGAACTCGTCGCTTGTGCTGCGCAGCCGGGACAGATCGGTGCCGAAGCTCGACCCCTCCGTGTAGCTGATCTCGTCCAGATACACCAGGCGCAGGCGCGTGGCGATGTTGCTGTTCTGGTACGCGGTGTTGGCCGACGCCACGGCCGAGTTGGCCAGCGCCCGCACCGCATTGGTGCCCCCCGCCGCGTTCCGGGCCGACGGCGTATAGACCACCATCACGTCGATCAGCGACCCGTCGTCCTGGCACGCGTCGCCGCGGGCGCCGCCCACCGGCTCCGGGCGGGCCTCGTGCACGGCGTGCACGCAGTGCTCATGCCCCGTCGCGCACGGCTCGAACGCCGCCTGGTGGATCTCGGTGGCCCACAGCACGCCCGCCGCGTCCGATTTGATCTCGAACGCCCGCGCGTCGTCCAGCCACACCGCACCCATCACCGCGTCCTCCTCGACGCTGAGCACGTAGGTCCCCCCGACCTCCGCCCCTCCCACCACGCGCCCGTACCAGGTGTAACTGAACAGGTCGCGCACGTCCGCGCGGTCCACACTGACCAGGAAGTCCGCATCGTCAAACAGGCCCAGCCGCACCGTCGACCGCGGCCCCGGCTCGACCAGCTGCATGGCCGCCAGGTCCGGCTCGATCGCCCGCGCCCGCAACACCGTGGCCTCCGCCGTCATCACCCGCTCGGCCCCCGGCCCCACGTCCGCGGCACGGAACATCGCGCCCGGACCAGCCGCCCAGGCAGGACATGACACCAACGCGAAAAGCGTCAAAGCGGACTTCAGCATGGCGAACACTCCGAAAGGACCCGGACAGAACGCCCGGACCCGCACCATCCGACGGCACGCCGACAGCCGCTGCCGTCGCCCGAACGCACACCCGGGCCGCGAACACCCATCCGCAACCCGCATCCAAAAGGATGCGTCAATCTTGACCATCCACTCCGCCCCATTCGCCCGGCAACCGTCGCATCCGGGCAACCGCCTAATGCCCAAGTGCCCGATCGGGCCCTCCGCCAGCATGAAAAAGCCCGCGTTGCCGCGGGCCTTGGAAACGTCACGATGGATGGTCGCTCAGCCCTTCCAGTCCGCCTTGAACGCCGTCAGGGCCGCCTCGATCCGCTTGGGCAGATCGCCGTCGAGCGCCTTGGTCTTGTTCAGGTCGTCCCACACCGGCTTGGCCACCGTGTGGAAGTAGTTGAGCATCGCCTTCTCGAACTGCGCCACCTTGTTCAGCGGCACGTTGTCCAGGAAGCCCTTGGTGCCGGCATAGATGGACACGATCTGGTCCGTCACGGTGAACGGCACGTACTGGGGCTGCTTGAGCAGCTCGACCATGCGGGCGCCGCGGTCCAGCTGCTTCTGGGTCGCCGCGTCGAGGTCGGTGCCGAGCTGGGCGAAGGCTTCCAGTTCGCGGTAGGCCGCCAGGTCCAGACGCAGCGAGCCGGCGATCTTCTTCATCGCCTTGACCTGCGCGGCGCCGCCCACGCGGGACACCGAGATGCCCACGTTGATGGCCGGACGCACGCCCGAGAAGAACAGCTCGGGCTCGAGGTAGATCTGGCCGTCGGTGATGGAGATCACGTTGGTGGGGATGTAGGCCGACACGTCGCCTTCCTGCGTCTCGATGACGGGCAGCGCGGTCAGCGAGCCGGCGCCGTTCTCATCGGACAGCTTGGTGGCGCGCTCCAGCAGGCGGGAGTGCAGGTAGAACACGTCGCCGGGGAACGCCTCGCGTCCCGGGGGGCGACGCAGCAGCAGCGACAGCTGGCGGTAGGCCACGGCCTGCTTCGAAAGGTCGTCGTACACGCACAGCACGTGCTTGGGGTACGGCGCGCCGTTGGCCAGCGTCTTGCCCGCGGTCTTGCCGGACCACATGAAGTGCTCGCCCATCGCGCAGCCCGAGTAGGGGGCGATGTACTGCATCGGGGCCGGGTCGGACGAGCCGGCGTTGACCACGATGGTGTAGTCCATCGCGCCGTTTTCCTTCAGCGTCTGCACCACGCCGGCCACGGTCGATTCCTTCTGGCCGACCGCGACGTAGATGCACACCACCGCGTCCTTCGTGCCCCAGAACTCCTTCTGGTTGATGATCGTGTCGATCGCCACCGCGGTCTTGCCCGTCTTGCGGTCGCCGATGATCAGCTCGCGCTGCCCGCGGCCGATGGGGATCATGGCGTCGACCGCCTTGATGCCCGTCTGCAGCGGCTCGTGCACGGGCTGACGCTCCGCGATGCCCGGCGCGATGATGTCCACCAGCGCGGTCTCGCTGTTGGTCAGCGCGGGGCCGTCGTCCAGCGGGCGGCCCAGCGGGTCGACCACGCGGCCCAGCAGCGACTCGCCCACGGGCACTTCGAGCAGGCGGCCGGTCGACTTGACCATGTCGCCTTCCTTCACCGAGAGGTAGTCGCCGTACACGACCGCGCCGACGGTGTCCTGCTCGAGGTTCATCACCTGGCCCATCACCGACCCGGCCGAGGTCTGGAACTCGATCAGCTCGCCGGCCATCGCCTTGGACAGGCCGTAGATCTGGGCAATGCCGTCGCCGACCTCCACCACGCGTCCGACTTCCGAGATCTCCAGCTCGCTGCTGAACTGCTCGATCTCACTGCGAATCAGGCTGACGATCTCGTCGGTCTTGATTTTCACGGGCTGGCTCCACGCCCGCGCACGCCCGTCGGCGTGGCGGAAGCTCGAATGTTGGACAGTACCCGCCCGCTCGGACGGGGTGGGGGGTCCGAAGGGTAGGTCGCACCCCCGCCGAAGTCCCGCCCGCCGGGTCATCGACCCCCCTCCTGCCCGTCCACCGTCGGCCCGTCCCGACGCCCTTCCGCGGCCCCTCGCCCCCAACCCCCCACCGCCCCTCCCGCGTCGCGCAACGCCCGCGCCGGCCCCTGGGATCCCGGTGCCCCACGCCAACCGCCCCCGAAGTTCTCCCCAGGATCCGCCCGCGGCCTGGCCGGCATCACCCGCCGGGACTGGCCGCCGCGTCCGCCCGCTGGATCGACAGCCGCACCGTCAGCTCCGCGCCCGAGACCAGGGAGACGCCCGCCGGCAGCCCGCTGATGGTGGCCCGCTTGGACTCGATGCCCCGCTCCAGCTCTTCAAAGGTCAGGGCCAGCACCGCGGTGGGCACCACCTCGCCCGACCGCAGGCGGTCGATCTGGTTGCTCGGCCCGGTCACCTCGATGCCCACCAGGTCCTGCTGCCCGGGCTCGAGGCTGACCCGCCACCGCCCGATCTCGCCCGGCGCCACCTGCACCTGCACGGGCATGGGCGCCAGCGTGTAGGACTGGGTCCGCGACCGCAGCGTCAGCGTCACGTCCACATACTCCGGGTCGAACACCGTGCCCCAGCGGTCGGGATCCTCGGGCAGCTCGACCCGCAGCCGGGGGATCCGCTCCTGGATCCCCGGACGCAGCGTCTCGAACGCGTCGGCCTCGAGCCGCACCACGCCCTCCCGCCCTTCCAGGCGGGCCAGCACCGCGGCCGGGCCCCGCACGCGCAGCGTGGGCGGGTCGGTCTTGGGCGCGCCCTGGCTCTCGAAGAGAACCCCCTCCGGCTCCATCGCCCGCACCGGCAGGGACGCGGTGACCATGTCGTCGACCTCGACCCGGACGCGGTCCGGGCTCACCTCGACGATGCCCACGCCCGCGTCGGTCAGGATGTCGCTCGTCCGCAGCACCTCGCGCAGGTCGATCTCGTGCACGCCCACGGTCGAGGGGATCTCCAGCCCCAGCCGCAGCAGCAGCCGGCCCTGCAGCGACCGCCGCGCCTGGTCCAGCCCGGCCGCCGAGCCCGACAGGGTCACCCGCACCGTTTCCGGCAGCGGAAAGCCCACCGCCGCCCGCACGCCCATCTCGGACGCCGTGCCCGTCTCGATCCGCGGCGAGATCTCCACCTCCTGTGTCCCCACCGTCCGCGATTCGGCCAGCAGCCAGACCAGCAGCGTCACGACTGACACCAGCAGCACCGTGCGGACGTCGTACCGTTTTCTTGCAGTTGCGCCGGCCACGGTCAGCCCTCCCTCGACCGGCGGTCGGACTCACCGCCCTCGAACCCGTCCGGGTTGCCGTCCGCGTCCACCGGCTCGGGCGGTCGGCCCAGCAGGTCGGCCAGCGCCATCTCCAGCCGGTCGGCGGGGATTGGTTCCGACAGCGTCCCCCGCTCGGCCAGGCGGATGTCGCCGGTCTCCTCCGACACCACCACCACCACCGCGTCCGACTCCTTGGTCAGCCCCACCGCCGCGCGGTGGCGCGAGCCGAACTTGGGGTCGGTCATGTCGGTCGGGTCGGCCATGGGCAGCTGCACCCCGGCCGCGTGCACCGTCATGCCCTTGATCACCACCGCCAGGTCGTGCAGCGCCGTGCCGGGGTAGAAGATCGTCTGCAGCAGCGCGGGGCTCAGCTTGGCGTCCAGCTCCGTCCCGCCCTCGACCAGCGTCTTGAGCCCGGTCGTCCGCTCCACCACGATGATCGCCCCGAACCGCGACTTGGAGAAGTACGAGCACGCCGGCGCGATCGCCTTGGCCGTCGCCGCCCCGCCCTCGGCCTGGTTGCGGAACAGCCGCGTCTCGCCCAGACGGATCAGCCCGCGCCGCAGCTCCGGCTGGAAGATCACCACCAGCGCCACCGCGATCACCGCCAGCAGGCGGTCGTACAGGTACCCCAGCCGCTGGAACGAATCGTCCCCCAGCACGCGGACCATCACGGTGCCCAGCACCAGCAGCACGATCAGGCCCTTGAGCGCGCGGGCCGCCCGCGTGCCCTGGATGAACCGGATCACCGCGAACACCGCCACCCAGATCAGCGCCAACTCGATGGCCACCTGCCACGGCGCGTACGACGCGAGCCGGTTGAACAGGTCCGTGAGCCGATCGAACGCCGTCAAGACGCGGTCCTCCCTCGAGAAGATCCCATCCTAACACGCCCGCATCCGCGATGCGCCGTCCACGCCGCCCCGCTCAGCCCAGGTTGTGACGGATGATGCACCACAACGCCTCAAACCCGTCCCGCCACCCGATCTTCTTGCCTTCCGCGTACGTCCGCCCCGCGTACGACACCGGCACTTCGTACACACGCAGCGCCCGCATCCGCCCCGGGCCGCTCCCTACCCCGCCCCCCCCGGGCGGCGCGCCCGCCTCCCCCGGTGGGAGCAAGGCCGCGAGGCGCTCCCGCAGCCGACCCGCCGCCCGCGCGCCGCGGGCCGGGTGGTCCAGCGACCGGACCAGGGGGCGGAGGTCGTTGAGCTCGGTCGGCGGCACCCGGTCCCCGAGCGCCGTCAACGCCGCCTCCGGCGAGACCCGCAGCGCCCGCACCCAGGTGGACAGCCG
>CAYNRF010000042.1:0-20099 GCA_964399525.1 uncultured Phycisphaeraceae bacterium
CACCAGGTTCTCGGTGATCGCCACGTCGTCGATGTACCACACGTCGGACGTGTCCGACCCGTTCGCGGTGATGCGCACCTGCAGGTCGGTGCCGAACGCGGCGAAGGGCATCTGCACCTGGTGCAGGTCAAAGCCCGACTGGTTCGCGCCGTCCGACGCGACGGTCAGCAGGTCCTGCCAGTTGCCGAGCAGATCGAGGTACTCGACCGTCAGCGTCTCGCCGGCCTCCACGCCGGTGTGCAGCGTGCGGATGCGGAAGTAGGGCAGGTTGACGATCGAGGTGATGTCGACCGGGCGGCTGGTCATCGTCGCGCTGCCGGCCAGTCTGGCCGAGAAGTCGCCCTCGGGGGTGTTGGGCGCTTCGGTGGTGGCGGTCGCCTGGGCGCTGGCCCAGTCGAAGGTGGTGTCCACGCCGTTCTCGAAGCCGACCTGCCAGGGGATGGTGTTGCGCACGAACTCGGCCACCAGCACGTCGTCGATGTACCAGTCGTCCGTCGCGTCGGCGCCCTGGGCCACGAAGCGGATCTGCAGGTCGTCGTGCAGGCCGAACAGCGGCACGCCCATCCGCACGCGGACGAACTCGTCGGTGTCGGACCCGTCGGAGACCACGGTGGTCAGGGTCTGCCAGTTGCCGATGATGTCGGCGTACTCGACCCGCAGCGACTTGCCCGCCTCCACGCCGCGGTGCTGCACGTCGAAGGCGAACTCGCCGACGGAGTCGAACAGGAACGCGGCCCGCAGCCCGACGGTGCGGATCGAGTCGGTCCCGTCGAGGTTGAGCGCGAAGTCGCCCACCGCGTCGTTGACCTCGGGCGTGCCGACCGGGTCGCGCCAGGAGTTGGTCAGCTCGCCGGAGGAGAAGCTCTCCGAGAACGGCAGGTCGACCACGCTGGGCCCGAAGATGGCCGCCTGCACCGCGTTGCTGGTGTTGACCATGCCGTGCCCGGCGAATATGTCAAAGCCGCCCGCCCCGATGTCCATCGCCGAGTCCTTGATGATCTGCTCGACCTGGTCGGCGGAGAGGGCGGGGTTGGCCGAGCGGACCAGGCCCATCACGCCGGCCGTCAGCGGCGCGGCGAAGGAGGTGCCCGTCACGTTGGCGTAGCCGCCGGTGCGGGTGGTCGTGCGGATGTTCACGCCCGGGGCCACCACGTCCACGCCCACGCCGTAGTTGGAGAAGTTCGCCACCGTGTTCGACGAGGTCGTCGCGCCCACCAGCGTCACGAAGGGGCGGTCCTGCGTCTGGTCCTGCACGCCGTCGTTGCCGGTGGCGAAGACCAGCAGCGCGTCGCGCTGGCGGATGTAGGCGCCCGCCGTGTTGGCCTGCGAGCTGTTCCCGCCGCCGTACGAGCAGTTGGCCACGAACGCGCCGTTGTCCGACGCCCAGCGCGCCCCCTGCAGGATGTCGCTCAGGTTGGCGATGCCGTCGGCCCGGTCCGAGACGCGCACCGGCATGACCCGGAAGTTCCAGCCCACGCCCGCCACGCCCACGCCGTTGTTGCCCCGGGCCGCCATCGAGCCGGCCACCGCCGTCCCGTGCCCGTTGAGCAGGTCGTTGGTCACGCCCCCGTCCACCTGGGCCAGGTTCGTGGTCGCGTTGAAGCCGGGCACCAGCGGGTTCAGGTCCGGGTGGTTGGGGATCACGCCGGTGTCGCAGGAGGCCACGATGATCTCGTTGCCGCCGGTCTCGAAGTCCCAGGCCCCGACCGAGTTCATGTTCTGCGCGCGGTGGTGCCACTGCTGGCTGAACTGCGGGTCGTTGGGGATCGTCGCCAGCGGGTAGACCGCCCAGTCCGGCTCGACGTACTCGTAGTCGCCGGTGGCCATCAGCACGTCGGCGATCTGCTCCTCGGTCCAGCCCGCGGGCAGGCGGAAGGCGTGGGTGTCCACCTCGGGGTGGGCTTCGATGAGCACCGGCGCCAGCCGCGCCCGCGCCTCGGCCAGGCGCTCGTCCGCGCGATCCCAGATCGGGGCGACCGACACCGCGCCGCCCGCCGCGGCCTGCCGCGGCGCCGCGACCGCGCCCTGCGCGATCTCGATCGCCGCCTGGCGGGCCATGTCCGCGCGGTCGCGCACCTTGGCCACCATGCGGGCCTGGCGCTCCATCACGCCGGGCGACTCGACGAAGCGGTGGGTCGCGGGCACGGCCCGGTCCAGCAGGCCCGCGTCCCGAGCCAGCCAGGTGAACGAGGCCGCCGCCGAGGCCCGCTGGGCCGGGCTGGGCACGAACGAAGCGGCGTCCGCGGCCGGAGCGGCGGCCTGGGCCATCCCGCACGCCAGCACCATCGACCACGCCACGCCCGCCTTCAGCCTGTTCGCCTTCATTTCTGTCTTTCCTTTCACCGCCCCGGACCCGAGGCCGGGCCGGGCCGTTCTGACGTTGCTCAACAGCATGGCCCCCGACCGGTCCGAACACAAGCCCGGCCCGGCCGAAAACACCGCCATTCGGGCTTTTCTGCCCGAGACACACCCCACAAGGTCCCATCCGGGCCCCGGTGGTCCGATATTTCCTGGCGTGACCCAGAAACGCCCAGGGCAGACCGCCCCGGTCCGGACGCGCACACACCACGTCCTCCGATTGATACGCCCCCATCCCACCCCGGTTCCAGAAACCGACCTGTTCAGGACCCAAACCGCCGGAACAGGGTGCGGCCGGCCACACCCGCGGCGAGCACGCCCAGCCCCGCGAGCCACGCCCGGGGCTCGACCCAGAACGCCAGGCCCAGGCAGCCCGCCAGCCCGGCCCACGCGATCAGAGGGTGGTACAGCCGCTCATCGCGCCCCAGCCGCAGGGCGGCCAGGTTGGTGATCGCGTAGTAGATGAGCACCGTGAACGCGCTGAACGACCACGCCAGGCGGAGGCTGCCGCCGGCCGCCAGCAGGGCGATGACCAGGCCCACGCCCAGCACCGCCGGCGTCGGGCTGCCCGCCGCCGAGACCCGCGCCAACACGCCCGGCAGATCACCGCGTCGCCCCATCGCCAGCGCGACCCGGGACAGCCCGAGCACCAGGTTCAGCAGCACCCCGAGCATCGCCGTCACCGCGCCGAACGCGACCACCCGGCCCAGCCCGGGCACGCCGAACGACCGGGCCGCCGCCTCCAGCGGGGCCGCCGCGGTGCCCGCCCCGGCGAACACGCCCACGCCCGCCCCCGCCACACCCACCAGCCCGACGGCGACGTACAGCGCCATCGACACGCCCAGCGTGATCACGATCGCCCGCGGGATGGTCCGGCGCGGCTCGGCCACCTCCTCTCCCAGCGTGGCGATCCGCCCGTAGCCGGTGTAGGCCACGAACATGAGCGCCGTCGCCTCGGCCAGGCGCCGCCACGCCGGCGTCGCCGTATCCAGCCCGCCGAAGAACGGCGTCAGGTTCGTGCCGGCGCGGCCGATCGCCGGTCCGGCGCCCGCCAGCACGAAGCAGGCCAGCGCCGCCAGCGTCACGCCGACGATCAGCGTGTTCACCCGGCTCGACCGGCGCACCCCCGCGAGCACCAGCCCGGTCAGCACGACCACCGCCCCCAGCGCCAGCGCCGTCCGCGCCGCCGGCGCGTCCACGCCCGCGGCGTGCAGCGCGTAGCCCGCGAACCCCAGCGCCGCCGCCGCCGCCGACGCGCTCTTGGCGCACAGGAACATCCACCCCGCCGCGAACCCCAGCCCCGGCGTCAGGTACCGGTACCCGTACTCGTAGGTCCCCCCGCTGACCGGATGGTTTGCGGCCAGCTGTGCGCTCGACAGCGCGTTGCACACCGCCAGCAGCCCCGCCAGACCGATCGCCAGCGTCACCGCCGGCCCGGCCACCCCCGCGCCGATCCCCACGCTGACGAACACCCCGGTGCCCAGGATCGATCCCAGGCCCAGCATGACCGCGCCGCCCAGCCCGACGTCGCGGCGCAGGCTCCCGGCGGCCGGGGTCGATGCAGAAGGGGCGTCGCTCGTCACGACGCCCCTCCGATCCGATCACATGCCTCTGAACCCCCGTTCAGGGCTTGTCCTCTTTGTTGCCGCCGAAGATGTTCTTGAGCTTGTCCGTGGTCTCGTTGACCGAGTCCTGGATCCCCTCGGCCTGCTTCTGGAGGTCCTCGCCGGCCTTCCTGGCCTCGTCGAGCGCCTTCTGGGCCTGCTCGGTGGCCGCCCCGATCTGGCCCTCGATCGCCTTGCCGATGTCGCCCACGCCGGTGATGCCCAGGTCGGACAGCGACTTGAGCGAGCCCAGCCCGCCCTGCAGATCGCCGAGCACGTCGCCGGGGATGATGCCCCCGCCCGCCTCGATCGACGCCGCCAGCACCGTCTTGACCACCAGCCCGATCACTTCGCCCATCGACATCGGCTCGTCCTTGCCGACGTTCTGCAGCTCGATCCGCGGCACGCGCACCGCCACGTCGCCCGCCACCACGCCGATGCCCGGCATGTTGGCCAGACGCACGCCCACGTCCTCGATCACCAGCGAGTCGATCACCACCCGCATCGCCTCGGACTCGGCCGGCGGGGGGCCCTTCTCGCCGGACTCGAACCGCTTGAGGCTGTTGAGCACGGTGTTGTAGTTCGAGGGGTCGGCGCCCTTGTCCAGGATCAGGTCGATGCCCGACAAGGTCAGGTTCGACAGCGTGATCACCTTCGTGCTGGTCGCCCCCGAGTTGAGCGTGACGTTGGTGTCCGCCAGCGAGATGAAGTGGGGGGTGTCAAACCCGGGCGGGTTGGCCAGCATGAAGCCGTCCATGTCGAAGGTGCCCTTGGTCAGACTCACGTCGACGCCGGTCACGGTCGTGTCCACGCCGGTGGCGTAGGTCCCGCCCTGCTCGATGCCCACCTTGACGATGTTGTCGATCTGGCTGAGCCCCACCGCCACCAGCCCGACGATCCCCAGCACCACGACGCCCACGATGAGGACCAGCGCGATCAGAATCTTCTTCATCACAACCCTCCCGCGGCGTCCGCCGCTCCGCCGGGCGGGGCGCCCGGCACACGGGGAGTTTATCCGTCGCTCCCGCCGGGCCCCACCCGCCCCTTTCTCACCCGCCGGGGGCGGGGTCAGGGCGCCGCGAACAGATCGAGGAACACGCTCAGGTCGACAAAGTTGATCGCCCCGTCGTTGTTCAGGTCGGCCGCCGGGTCCTGCCCGCCGAACGCGATCAGAAAGTCCCGCAGGTCGAAGAAGTTGGTCTGCCCGTCGTCGTTGAAGTCGGCGATGTCCGCGATCACCCGCACGCCGGCGTCGGGCATCAGTCGCACCGGCCGGCCGACGCCGGGCGAAAGGCGGATGCCGATCCGGTCATCGCCGGGGGTGTCCGAGGCGATCACGCTGATCTCCGCCACGCCCGGTTCGGGCGTCGTCACACCAACAATCTGGGCCCCGCCCGAGACCGTGAAGGCCTCGGCCCCCATCGCGCCCGGGTCCAGCGGATCGCCCCGCCAGTCGCGCGCCCGCAACCGCAGCGTGTACGCCGCCCCGGCCTGCACGCGCGACGGGGCCTGCACGGTGGTCCGCACCGCGTCGATGCGCCCCTCCAGGCCCGCCCGCCACGCGGCGAACTGGTCCTCCATCGTGTCCACCGGGTCCGGCGCCGTGGCCAGGGTGTCCGCCACGTTGAGCGCCAGGAAGTAGTCGCCGTTGGCGAAGCCGTTGAACTCGGGGAAGGTTCCGTCGCCGAGGTTGTCCAGCAGCGTCAGCCCGCGCCCGAACCCGCCGCCGACCAGGTCGTCCAGCCCGTCGGCGTTGGTGTCGGCCACCACCAGCGATTCCTGCGTCTGCGCCATCCGCGTGGCGTGGAAGGCCTCGAAGGTGCCCGGCAGGTCCGCGCGTTCACGGTGGATCTCCACCGTCCGGTTGCCGCTGGCGATCGTCACGATCCCGCGTCGCCCGTCGGGCGTGAAGCCGCCCAGCGCCACCTGACGCCCCGTGCCCAGCAGCGTGCTCGTGCCCGGCGTGAACACCCCCGGCGCCGACTGACGCAGCACGGTCAGGCGGCGCGAGGTCCCCCCGATCACCGCGATGTCGCCCGGGCTGTTCTCGAAAATGGTCCCGGCCGCCAGGTCCACCGGGCCCAGACCGGCCTCGGTGTAGGTCCGCCACGCCGAGAAGCTGAAATCCCCCGCGTGGCGCAGCACCGTCACCGTGTTGTCCGCCCGCGTGGCCACCACCAGATCGGGAAGGACTCCGCCCATGGGCGCGATCGCCACGCCGGTCGGGGCGTTGGGCATCGCCATGTCCGTCCGGACCGCCAGCGTGCCCGCGTCGTGGCCGAGCACCACCACGCGCCCGGCCGCCTCGAGCGTCAGCGCGATCTCGTCGCCCGCCTGCCCGTCCAGATCACCCGCGGCCATCCGCGCGGGCGCGCCGGCCAGGCCGATGCGCACCGGGTCGCCGAACCAGCCCTTGCCGTCGCCGGGCAGATAGCCGGCCTCGTCGGGGCCGGTGGCCACGAACACCAGGTCGTCGATGCCGTCGGCGTTGATGTCCGCGTGCGCCAGGCGCCGGATCGCCCCCGCCCCGGTCTGCAGCACGCCCACGAACTCGGCCGTGGACAGGTTCGGGTCGTCGGGCGTCGAGTTGAAGTACACGCCGATGTCGCCCGTGTTGACCACCGACGCCGCCATGTCCGCCCGCCCGTCCTGGTCGATGTCGGGCGTGGCGAAGTACGCCGTCGTGCCGATGTCCGGGTACCACGACCGCGAGGCGTCCAGGTCCTCGATCCGCGCCACCAGCATGTAGCCGATGTGGGCGCTCTTGAAGTCGCCCGCCGGCGGGCTGCCGCACCCGGTGGGGTTGTCGTTGCCGCACGAGCAGCGGCCGTCGCCGCCCTCGACCCGGGCCGACACCATGGCCGCCATGAGTTTGGCCGCCAGATCGCCCGGCGTGTCGATGATCGCCTGCACCGGCCCGTCCACCACGTTGGGGCCGGTCAGGATGTTGCCCTGCACCGCCCACACCAGGTCGCCGTGCTGCCCGGTCACCCCGCCCGCCCAGGCCGAGGCCTGCGACCCCGTGAAGGTCACGGCGCCGCCCGTCGCGTCGATCATGCCGTACTGGCGGCTCTGGTGCGATGCGTCATAGGTGGACAGCTCCGCCAGGATCTCCGCCGGAGACACCCCCTGGATCAGCCGGTCGCGGATGAGCGCGCGGTTCCGCCCGCTGGTGTCACCGGCCGACTGGGCCGTCACGGCCCCGCGCCCGGCGATCAGCACCGGCGTCAGCTCGCGCAGGTCCAGCCGCGTCAGGCAGGTCGCCGAGCCCACCGCGATCTCCCCCGTCCGCGTGTCCACGATCAGGATCGACCAGGTGGCGCTGGCCTGTCCGGCCGCCGCCAGCACCCCGCCCACCGCCAGCCCACGCACGGAACGCAGCATTCGACTCATGGCAAAACCCCAATCGATAGGAGTGAGCCGCCCGTGAACCGGCGTCACGGGCGGGGGTGTTCGGGCGGATTCCTGGGCGCGACCGACCCGCAATGTACCCGCAAACCGGGCCGGGACCAACGCTTTTCGCCCGGGGCGGTCTCGGCGATGCCCGCATCGGCCCCGGCCCCGTGCCGGCCCGTGGGCGGCCGGCGCGGATTGGTGCGTTGTCCCTCCCCCGGATGCTCCCCAAGGCCGATCCGGCCGGGGACGGGGCTGGCCGGACGGATCGCCTGCGGGGGGCGGACCCTGGCGCGGTGGACCGCCGCCGGGTGGAGCGGCGGAGCGGGGGGAGGGGGGTGGGGGAGGGTGGGGTGTGGTCATCGGAACCCGTGTCGGGACAATTGGTTGACCCGCGTGGGGGAAGGGCGAATGATCCTGTCCCGCTCGGATCACCGTCCGGGCGGTTTTCTTGAACGCCTGGTTCGCCTGGCGGGTCATCCGTGCCGCTGTAGCTCAGTGGTAGAGCGCACCCTTGGTAAGGGTGAGGTCGCGGGTTCAAATCCCGCCAGCGGCTTTTCGGTCGGCCTCGGGGCCGGTCGCCCCGGAACCACGAAGGTGAAGGGGAGTTCCGTGCGGGCCCTGCGGTCCGGGCGGGACGAGCGTACAAATCAGATCGATCGCCGGCCCGGAGCGGTCGGCGGACGCCCCTTCCCGATGGTCGGGATCCGGGCAAGACACCGACCGCTAAGAGCAGTCAGAAGAGGTAGTAGCGATGGCGAAGGGAACCTTCGAGCGGACCAAGCCGCACGTGAATGTGGGCACCATCGGGCACATCGACCACGGCAAGTCGACCCTGACCGCCGCCTTGGTCGCCCGCGCTGATGCCAAGGGCCTCGTGCAGGGCGCCAAGTCCTACGCGGAAATCACCAAGGGCGGCACCGTGCGTGACGCCAACAAGACCGTCACGATCCACTCCTCGCACGTGGAGTACGAGACCGAGGCCCGCCACTACGCCCACGTGGACTGCCCCGGCCACGCCGACTTCGTCAAGAACATGATCACCGGCGCCGCCCAGATGGACGGCGCCATCCTCGTGGTCGCCGCCGACTCGGGCCCCATGCCCCAGACCCGCGAGCACGTGCTGCTCGCCCGCCAGGTCGGCGTGCCCCACATGGTCGTGTTCATGAACAAGGTCGACCTCGTCGACGATCCCGAGCTGCTCGACCTCGTCGAGATGGAGATCCGCGAGCTGCTCAACAAGTACAACTTCCCCGGCGACGACACGCCCATCGTCCGCGGCCAGGCCAAGCTCGCCCTCGAGAACCCCAAGGACGACAAGGCCTGCGCCCCCATCGATGAGCTGTTCAACGTCATCGACTCCCACATCCCCGAGCCCACCCGCGAGATCGACAAGCCCTTCCTCATCTCCGTGGAAGACGTCTTCTCCATCAAGGGTCGCGGCACCGTGGCCACGGGTCGCGTGGAGCGCGGCGTGGTCAAGGTCGGCGACGCCGCCCAGATCGTCGGCCTCTCCAAGGAGAACCTGGCCACCACCATCACCGGCGTCGAGATGTTCAACAAGTCCCTCGAGCAGGGCCAGGCCGGCGACAACTGCGGCGTGCTCCTCCGCGGCGTTGAAAAGAACCAGGTCGAGCGCGGCCAGGTCATCTGCAAGCCCAACTCCATCACCCCCCACACCGTCTTCAAGGGCCAGGTGTACGTGCTGACCAAGGAGGAGGGCGGGCGCCACACGCCGTTCTTCCCCAAGTACAAGCCCCAGTTCTACTTCCGCACCACCGACGTGACCGGCCAGGTCACCGAGCTGTTCGGTGACGGCGGCGCCAAGGCCGAGATGTGCATGCCCGGCGACAACGTCACCATGCTCGTCGACCTGGGCGACAAGCCCGTGGCCATGGAGGTCGGCCTCCGCTTCGCCGTCCGCGAAGGCGGCCGCACCATCGGCTCCGGCACCGTGACCGAGATCGTCAAGTAATGACGCTCGCGGCCTGATCTGAAACCCTCGGCCCGGGCGCGAAAGCCCCCGGGCCGCTTTTCCGAACAACACCCCCCGGGGCAGCGGCCCCAAGGGAGCATCCGATGGCGAAGAAGAAATCCATGGCCCGCGAGTACGTCTGGCTCCAGTGCTCGGAGTCCGGCGACCTCAACTACCGGACCTCCATCAACACCAAGGGCGGCATCGACGACAAGCTCAAGGAAGGCTTCTCGAAGTACTCGCCCCGCCTGCGCAAGCACACCATCCACAAGATCAAGCGCAAGTAATCCGGCCAAAGGCCGGAGGAGGGATCAGCCACTAGCCACCAGGGACTAGGGGCAGGAACTCTTCTCCAGTGGCTCATGGCCAGTCCCAGATCCCTCGCGGCGAAGCCGCGAAACGGCGGTAGCTCAGCTGGTAGAGCAGTGGATTCCAAATCCACCGGTCGCGGGTTCGAAGCCCTCCCGCCGTGTTGAAGAATCCGATCGCCCCGACGGCCGGCCCGCCGGGGCGAGCACTCCCCCCTTCCCCCCGGAGGCACGCCCGACATGGCACTGGGACTGTACAAGCCGGGTCAGGGCTACTGGCTGCGGGTCCTCACCGCCGCCGGCGCGGGCGTCGTCACCCTCTACGCCGCCGTCTGGGGCTGGGGCCAGGCCGAGGCCGTCCGCCTGCCCGCCAAGGAATGGACCATCGCGGCCCAGGCCGTCTCGGGGGATGTCAACGCGGGTGACACGGTCGTGCTGCTGACCAACCAGGACGAGCCGACCCCGCTGGGCACCGCCCGCGTCGCCGACTTCACGCAGGGCTCGGCCCGCCGCGCCACGCTCGTGCTGGACACCTTCGATCCGCTGCCCGTGCGCGACACCGTGCCCGACGCGTTCCGCATCGTCGCCGGCGACGCCATGGCCCCCACCTTCCGGGCCGACATCGCCTCCTCCGCCCCCACGCCGGTCATCCCCCAGCTCTACCTGCAGGCCATCGTCGCCGGCTCGTTCATCCTGATCGGCTGCCTGCTCATCGGCTGGTTCGTCGCCCTCAACCGCCGCTCGGCCGACTTCCTCATCGCCACCGACGCCGAGATGAAGAAGGTCAACTGGACCACCTACAAGCACGTCCGCGGCTCGACCATCGTCGTCATCGTCGCCACCTTCCTGATCGCCGGCATCCTCTTCGTCGTCGACCTCGGCTTCTCGACCTTCTTCAAGGCCATCAACGTCCTCGAAGGCTGAGCCCACCCCCACGCCGCGGGCCGCACGCCCCGCAAAGGCACACACCATGTCAGAACACGACGCATCCCAGGAAGTCCAGACCGTCGGCACCCCGACCCGCGAGGGCGTCATCGGCCACGACGAGCCCATCCGCCAGGAGGGCATGGACTGGTTCGTCCTCCGCGTCGCCTCCAACAAGGAAAACTCGGTCCAGGCCACCCTGCTCCGCAAGGTCCAGATCGAGAACATGGGCCACCTGATCGGCCGCATCCTGGTCCCCACCGAGAAGGTCAAGACCATCAAGGGCGGCAAGACCAAGATCAAGGAAGAGAAGCTCTACGCCGGCTACGTCTTCGTCGAGATGCGCCTGGAGCCCGACGGCCGCATCCCCCAGGACGTCTTCTTCCTGATCAAGGAGACCACCGGCGTGGGCGACTTCATCGGCACCGCCGGCCGCCCGACCGCCATGGCCGAGCACGAGGTCGAGAAGATGCTCCGCGACTCGCAGGCCCCCGCCGACGAGCCCACGGTGCGGCTCTCCTTCGCCAAGGGCGAGCCCGTGGTCATCCGCGAGGGCCCGTTCGAGAACTACGAGGGCACCGTCGACGAGCTGTTCCCCGACAAGGGCACCGTCCGCGTCCTGGTCACCATCTTCGGCCGCCAGGCCCCCGTCGACCTCGAAGAGTGGCAGATCGCCAAGGTCGAAAACGCCTGACCGGACGCTCGGGGCGCCCCATCCCGGAGCGGGGGCACGCCTGTCCCCTGATCCGGCGTGACCCGATGCCAACCCACGAAAAAACCCGCGGTCTCCCGCGGGTTTTTATGGTTCTGTCACGCCCGGCTCAGCTCTTCCGCAGCGCCGCCCAGCCGATGCCCGCGAAGACGATCAGGGCCAGCGCCCCGCCGCCCGCGACCATGTACAGCGTGTTCTGGTTGATCCCGCCCAGCACGCCCGCCGAGCCGCCGGACATGCCCAGGATCATCACGCCCAGCGAGACGAGCATCAGCACGAACACGCCCAGCGCCGCCCCGCCGAACAGCCCGCTGGCCGCCCCGTCGTAGGGCTCGCCCACCATCATGGGCATCATGGCCGGCGCGGCCGAGCGCGAGAAGTCCGGCTCGCCCGCCGAGGTCTCGAACAGCGCGCCCGCCGCCGTGCCGGCCGCCACGCCCGCCGCGGAGTCGCCCGAGTCCAGCCCGTCGAGCAGGTTGCCGCCCAGCGAGGTGTCGTCGGGCTCGAAGGCCAGCTGCGCCAGGCCCGAGCCCGAGGCCCCCGCGTCCATCGCAAAGCCCGACCCGCCCAGGCCGCTGGTCACCAGCGTCTCGGCGTTGGCGTCGGCCGCGTCGGCGTCGTCGGGGTCGAAGATCGACACGCCCGTGCCCTCGTTGGGGTTCGAGTCGCCCAGCGAGATCCCCGTGCCCGTGTTCGACGAGCTCAGGCTGATGGGGTCCAGCCCGCCGCCGGTGTCGGCCAGCTGGATCTCCTCGTCGCCCTCGTCGCCGGCCAGCAGGTCCACCTGGTCGACCTTGAACATCAGCCGGTCGCGGTCGCGGAACTCCTGCAGCTGGCCGGACTCGGCCAGGTTCTGCACCTCGCCCTCGGTCATCCCGAGCTTGGCGGCGGCTTCCTCGAGCGTGTAGAACATCTTGGCCATGGTCAGCGGCTCCGCGTGTCGTGCACGCCCGCGGGGTCCGACCCGGGGGCGAAAAGGATGCGAATGACTGCCGGCCCGGTCCGTCGGGCGCGGGAGAGAGGTTCCAAGGATAGCAGCAAACCGCCCCCCACGGCCGCGGCCCGCCGCAGACCTCCGCGGCCGGCGGGTGATGGGGGATGCCGGACCGGGGGTCCTGGACGGCGGGAGTGAGGGGTGTACCCGAACCGCCGGTCGCGGCGTGTCACACCCCCGCCATCTTCCGCAGGTCCTCGTCCCGGCCCATGATGATCAGCACGTCGCCCTCCTCCAGCGGCTCGTTGGCCCGCAGCACCACGATCCGCGAGTGGTGGGGGCCGTCGCTGGTCTCGCGCTTGACGGCCACCACGTGGAGGTTGTATTTCTTGCGCACGTCCAGGTCGGCCAGGCCCTGCCCGACCCATTCCCTGGGCGTCTTGAACTCGATGATGCTGTAGCCCTGGTGGAACTCGATCTGGTTGAGCACCTTGGGGCCCAGCAGCCGGTTGGCCCACCGGTCCGCCGCCTCGTCCTCGGCCAGCACCACCTCGTGCGCCCCCACGCGGCGCAGCACCTCGGCCGTCGTCGCCGTCCGCGCCCGCGCGATGATCCGCGGCACGTTCATCTGCCGCAGGATCACCGTCGTCAGCACCGCCGCCTCGAAGTCCTCCCCGATCGCCACCACCGCCGCCTTGACCTTGTGCACCCCGCGCGACCGCATCGCCGCCTCATCGGTCACATCCATCACCAGCGCCTGCGCCACCGTCGGCGCGATCGACTCGACCACGTCGCGGTCGTGGTCGCACGCCAGCACGTCCTCGCCGCCGCGGGCCAGCCGCTCGGCCAGGCGCAGCCCGAACCGCCCCAGCCCCAGCACCGCGATCGGTCGTGTGTCCTTGTTGGTTGCGCCCATGACAATCTCCTCAGCCAAGCGAGACCGAGTCCCGCGGATAACGGTACGACCCGCCGCCCCCGCCGCCGACGAGCAGCGCCCCCAGGAACGCCAGCAGCCCCACCCGCCCCAGGAACATGGTCGCCGCGATCACGCACCGACCCGCCGGCGTCAGCTCGCCGGTCGCGCCCAGCGAGAGCCCCGTCGTGCTGGCCGCGCTGACCACCTCGAACAGCAGCGGCTCGAACGCGATGTTCTCCGTCAGGTCCAGCACCAGCGTCACCACCGCGATCAAGGTCAGCAGCGCGAACGCCACCGTGGCCGCCTTCTTGACCAGCGCGTCCGGCAGCGCCCGCCCGAAGACCTCCACCTCGTCGCGCCCCCGCACCGTCGACCACACCGCCAGCGCCAGCACCGCCACCACCACCGTCTTGATCCCCCCGGCCGTCGAGCCCGGGCTGCCGCCCACCGTCATCAGCGTCATGATCATGAACCGCGAGCCGGGCGCCAGCTCGTCCATCGGCACCGTGTTGAACCCCGCCGTCCGCGCGGTGGTCGACATGAACGCCGCGTCCAGCACCCGCTGCCCCAGCGGGATCTCCGGCACCTTCAGCTGCGCCAGGAAGATCACCACCGCCCCGCCCGCCAGCAGCGCCGCCGTCGTGCACAGCACCAGCCTGGTGTGCGTGGTCAGCCGCCGCGCCCCCGCCCCGCCCGGGGCCGCCCGCCCGCGCGTGCGGCGCCACACGTCGTCGAGCACCAGGAACCCCAGCCCGCCCACCACGATCAGCGGCATCGCCCCCAGGTACGGCAGCACGCTCCCGCGCATCCCCACCAGGCTCTGCCCCGTCAGGTCGAAGCCCGCGTTGCAGAACGCCGACACGCTGTGGAACAGCGCCATCCCCGCCCGTTCCCGCCAGCCCATGGACGCCCCGTCCGGCCACAGCGCGAACATCACCGCCGCCCCCGCCAGCTCGATCGCCAGCGTGGTCCCCACGATGAACCCCACGAACCGATGGATGCGGTGCGCCGGGTACTCGCTCAGCGCCATGCTCAGCGTCAGGTTCTCCCGGAAGCTCAGCCGCGCGCCGAACAGCAGCGCCAGCGTCGAACCGAAGATCATCATCCCCAGCCCGCCCAGCTGGATCGACAGCCCGATCACCGCCTGCCCGAACGGCGTGAAGCCCGTGGCCGTGTCCCGGACCACCAGCCCGGTCACGCACACCGCGCTCGTGGCCGTGAACACCGCGTCCACCCACCCGATCGGCGCGCCCGCCGGCGTGGCCAGCGGCAGCTTCAGCAGCACCGCCGACACCGCGATGAGCACCAGGAACGAGGCCGGGAACAGCAGCCCCGGGTTGGACATCGTCCGGGCCAGCTGCGCGTTCAGCCGCACGGCCAGCCCCACCGCCAGCCCCACCGCCACCAGCTCGGCCCCGATCCCCTGCCCCGCCAGCTCCAGCAGCCCGGCCAGCACGACCGACGCCTCGCCCGCCGTGCCCCACCGCGACGACCACCGCGCCCGGGGTTTGCCCAGCGGCTCCACGTCCCCCGCCACCACCAGCGCGCTCCACGCCAGCACCAGCTGCAGCAGCGGCATCAGCCACCCGGGCCGGATCTCCATCCCGAACCCGTGCTCGAGCGCCACCCCGCCCGCCCCCGCCAGCGCCAGGCCCCACGCCGCCAGCGTGGCCCGCATCTGGCGACGCGCGGCACGGCGGGGGCTCTGCAAGGGCGTTTGGGTCAGCACCACAGGCCCGGATGATACCGGATCCGCCCGGGCTCCCTCCCCCGGGCCGGGCCCGCCCCCGCCCCGGGTCCGCGCATGAAAAAGGATTGTCCCGTCCGCCCCGGTCGCGTAGGCTGGAGTCATGACCCGCCCCACCCTGTCGCGTCCGTCCGCTCGCCTGCTCGCCGCGGCGACCCTGGCGATGTCCGCCCTGCCGGCGCTGGCCCAGTCCGAGCTGCGCCCGCCCCGCATCACCGAATCGCCCAGCAGCCCCAAGTACTGGATGTACGCCCTCTTCCTGCTGCTGCTGGCCGCCGTGGTCTTCGCCGCGTCGCTCAAGTCCAAGCGCACCCACCAGGACTGACCCATCCCCGGATCGCTCCTGATTCCCGCCATCCCCCGGCCGCACACGGAGACCCGCCCATGCCAGCCCGGCCCGCAGACCCACGCACGAAGTCGCCCGTCCGTCGCCTCGTCGCGCTCAACGCCGTGCTGCTCGTCGCCCTGGCCGGCATGAGCCTGGCGCCCACCGCCGGCGCCCAGACCGCCGCCAGCGCCACCCGCGCCCGCGGCGAGTACACCATGGTCGGCGGCGACGTCAGCGGCTCGACCGCCAACGCCCTCCACATCGTCGACGCCGCCAACCGCGAGATCATCACCCTGCTCTGGGACAACTCCCGACGCCGCCTCCAGGGCGTCGGCTACCGCGACCTTGTCCTCGACCTCACCGCCGAGCCCTCCCGCTAAAGGATCCAACCATGCCCAACACCCACGACCACGACACCCTCGCCGACGCCCACACCCAGCCCGTCCCCCAGCCGGCCCCCCAGCCCGCCAGGCAGGCCGGCTGGCTCTGGATCTCCGCCGGCGTGCTGGCCGCGCTGACCCTCGTCCAGGGCGCCGGCCTGCTCGACCGCCCCGCCCGGGCCGAGATGGTCTCCGAGAAGTCCGGCTACGTCCTGATGACCACCAGCGGCGGCACCGACCAGATCCTGGCCGTCCTCGACGAGCGCAACGAGTCGATCATGATCTACGCCGTCGCCAACCGCCGCCAGCTCGTGCTGCAGGACCGCCAGTCGCTCCCCGAGATGTTCGTCCGCGCCCGGGCCAACGCTGGCCTGCCCCCGCGTCCCTGAACCTCCCTCTCCGCCCGTCTGCCCGTTCCAACCCGCGCCCGGCCCGCACGACGGGCCGGGCGCGTCTCGTTCCGACCCCTCTCCGCCCGGCCTCCCGCACACGAACCAACCACCCCCGCCCGCGTACCATCCCCGACTTCACATCCCTCGGAGCCGCCGTTGCCCATCCTCCCCCTTCCGCAGTTCGAGGCCGACCTGGCCGACCACCTCAAGGACGAGGCCGACCGCGTCGCCTACGAGCGTCTCAACGCGCCCAAGACCCTCGTCGTCCGCTTCGGCTACCTCAAGATGGTCGGCGAGTTCCCCTGGCAGTCCAATGAGAAGCCCGGCTGCGGCTCCAAGATCGTCGTCCGCACCCACCGGGGCACCGAGATCGGCGAGATGCTCACCAGCACCTGCCCCAACTCCGGCTGCTCCAAGTCCGTCAGCCGCAAGGAAATGCTCGAATACATCGAGAACTCCGGCGGACGCCAGTACCCATTCTCCACCGACGGCCGGGCCCTGCGCATCGCCACCCCCCAGGACATGGAGCGTCAGGCCCAGATCGAACAGTCCAAGCACGGACTCCGCATGATCGCCAAGCGGCACGCCGAGGAGATGGCGCTGCCCCTCAAGATCGTCGAGGCCGAGCCCATCCTCGGCGGCGAACGCGTCACCGTCTACTTCCTCAGCGAGGACCGCGTCGACTTCCGCGACCTCGTCCAGCGCCTCCAGAACGAATACGGCGTCCGCGTTGACATGCGCCAGGTCGGCGCCCGCGACGAGGCCCGCATCACCGCCGACTACGAACGCTGCGGCCAGTACTGCTGCTGCAAGAACTTCCTCAAGGTCCTCAAGCCCATCTCCATGAAGTCGGCCAAGACCCAGAAGGCCACCCTCGACCCGCTCAAGATCTCCGGCCGCTGCGGCCGGCTCATGTGCTGCCTGCGCTACGAGGACGAGACCTACGAGGACCTGCGCAAACGCCTGCCCCACCGCAAGTCCCGCGTCGGCACGCCCGAGGGCGACGGCACCGTCATCGACTCGCAGATCCTCACCCAGCTGGTCCTGGTCCGCCTCGACACCGGCGCCGACATCGCCGTGCCGGTCGAGAACCTGACCGAACCGGGACTCGCCCGCGCTCCCGAGACGGCCACGCCGCCCGCCGCCACGTCCGGCCGCGACCGGCCCCGACCCGGACCCCGCCCGGAACCCCGTCCGCCGAGGGCCGACCGCCCCGACCGCGGGCCCGCCGCCGAACGCCCCGACCGCGCGTCCCGCCCCCAGCGCCCCGCCCCGCGGGACGAGGCGATCAACCTCGACGACCTCCCGGGCGATGAGATGCCGGCGGGCGCCGGCGCCCCCTCCGGCCCGACCAAGAAGAAGCGCCGCCGCCGCAAGCGCAAGCCGGGCGGCCTGGGTTCGCCCGGCGGGCCCGACTCCGGCCCCTACGTCGCCGGCGGCCCCGCCGACGACTGATCTCGGCCTCGACCCGTCCTGCTTCACGCCCGCTCCATCCCCCGCCGCCCGCCCTGAGGCCACCCCACGATGACCACCAAGCAGTCGATCGGCATGAAGGAAACCCTGACCTCGCTGGTCATCGCCTTCATGATGGCCTTCGTCTTCCGCGGCTTCGTCATCGAGGGCTTCATCATCCCCACCGGCTCGATGGCGCCCACGCTGCTCGGCAAGCACGTCCGCTTCATCAGTCCGTACAACGGCTACGACTGGACCACCAACTACTGGGACACCACCGACCGCGGGCGCGGCCAGCCGCTGGCCCGCCAGGGCGCGGGCGACTTCCCGCCCATCACCCCCTCGGACCCCATCACCGGCCTGCCCATCGAGCCGCAGCGCGACCGCCGCCTCGCCGCCGGCGACCGCGTCTTCGTTCTCAAGTACCTCCCCGGCGTCCACCAGCCCGAACGCTGGGACGTCGTGGTCTTCAAGTTCCCCGGCGACCACCAGAACTTCATCAAGCGCCTCGTCGGCCTGCCCGGCGAGCAGATCGCCCTGGTCGACGGCGACATCTTCGCCCGCCCCTACGCCCCCGGCGCCACCTCCACCGCCGGCCCGCACGCGTGGAAAGAGCCCGGCTGGACCATCGCCCGCAAGCCCGAGCGCACCCAGCGCACCATGTTCCAGCCGGTGTTCGACTCGCGCTACACGCCCATCCGGGCCGAACCCACCTATCGGCCGCCCGTCACGCCCGATCAGGCCGCCCAGTGGACCGGCATCCAGGACAACCACCTCTGGACCTATTCGGGAAGCGGCAACACCACCCTGGCGTGGAACGACCGGCGCCCCATCACCGACTACTACGCGTACAACCAGGCCAGCCCCGAGCGCAACCCCGTCAGCGGCCAGCCCGCCGCCAACCCGTTCCTGCGCCCCGAAGACCTGAGCGTCCGCGCCATCCCGCCCTACCCCGTCTCCGACCTGGCGCTGTCGATCAGCATCGAGCCCACCGACGCGCCCGTCTCCGTCACGCCCACCATCACCGCCCGCGAGCACGTGTTCCAGGCCGTGGTCGACCCCGTCGCCGGCTCGGCCACCGTCCGCATGCGCCCCGACGAGGACGGCGCCGCCTGGACCGACCTCGACGCCGGAACCTTCAGCGCCCTGCGCCCCGGCCGCGCCACCCGCATCGAGTTCTGGCACGTCGACCAGGCCCTCTGGCTCTTCATCGACGGACGCCTCGTGGCCGGCGGCCCCGACCGCGGCGCCTACGTCCTCACCCCCGCCGAACGCATCGGCGCCGCCATGATCCCCACCTTCGACGAGCTCGTCGCCCAGGACGAACAGCAGACCGACGACACACGCCGCCCCGGCCTGACCGGCCCGGGCGTCTTCGCCCGCCCCGAGCTCTACCGCCAGCCCCGCGTGCGCGTGGACTTCGCCGGCGGCCCCTTCACGATCCACCGCTTCACGCTCGAGCGCGACATCTTCTACCAGCCCATGCCCGCCCGCTACGCGCCCCGACCCACGCTGGGCGCGCACTACAGCAACTTCCCCACGCTCGACGGCGACCAGTTCTTCATGCTCGGCGACAACTCGCCCGCCTCGGAGGACTCGCGCCTCTGGCCCGCGGCCACCATCGACCCCTGGATCCGCGAGCGCATCGATAACACGCCCGGCGTGGTCAACCGCGACCTGATCGTCGGCAAGGCCTTCGTGGTCTACTTCCCGGCCCCGCTCGAAGGCGGCCCCCTGCTCGCCCCCGACATCGGCCGCGTCCGCTGGATCTGGTAACAACCTCCCTTGGACAGTCCCAGCCGCGTGCGTAAGCACGCGGACTCTCTTCGCCCCCGATCCCACAAACACCCAACCCCGTCCCATGCCCGACCGGCCCCTCGCCTACCTCCTCACCTGGACGACGCGCGGCGCATGGATCCACGGCGATGAGCGCGGCTCCTGGCAAGCCATCCGCGGCTCATCCCGCGCCGATTTCATTCTGTCCAAGAACACCATCGATCGCCCCGAACCCAAAGGCCTCACGCTCACACCCGCCGCCCGCAACCGCGTGACCGAATCGATCCACGCGCTCTGCGCACACCGGTCGTGGACCATACTGGCAGTCAATGTCCGCACCAACCACGTCCACGCCGTGCTCAATCCCGGCGACACCCTGCCCGAGAAAGTCGTGCAGCAACTCAAGGCCTGGTCCACGCGTGCCCTCCGCGAATCCGGCGACATCGCCCCCGACCAGCCCGTCTGGACCCGCCACGCCAGCACCCGCTACCTCTGGAAATCCGAGCACGTCGAAAGGGCCGTGGTGTACGTCCGAGACCATCAGGAAGGCGACCGCTTCGACTCGGACAACATCGCCCCAAACCCATCCCAGCCGCGTGCGTGAGCACGCGGACTCCGTCCGACGCACAACACCCAACGAAGTCCGCGTGCTCACGCCCGCGGCTGGGACTGATCCAATATCCACTGAGCCGCGCGACCCACATACGCATCGCTCGTCGGATCGACACTGAACTCTGCCGACTGGCTTGGCATGCCGAGGATCTCACGCGGGGTGTAATCACACCGCCGGTCACGGTCTTTCAGTTCAACGCGGTCATGCCCATGCACAACCGCGATCAGACGGGTGAACTGCTTGTCACCATCATGGATGAGTTTGCTCAGATTCCGCGTCGACTTGTA
>CAYNRF010000043.1:0-19852 GCA_964399525.1 uncultured Phycisphaeraceae bacterium
GCCACCTCACCGCCCGCCACGCGGTGAGCGCGAGGCTCGATGGAACGCCATCCCCCGTCGACCTCCGCCCGGACGGCTCACGGCCAGGCGTCTGACACGCACGCGTCGAGCAGCGTGGGCAACCCCCGCGCCACCGACGCGGCCAGACCCGTCACCGCCGCGTCAAAGTTCGCCAGGAACTGGTGCTCGGGCGTGGGATGATCGAAGAAGTCCGTCACGGCCCGCAGCGCGAGCACGCGGGTGTCCGCGTGCCCGGCCGCCCATGCGATGGATGCTGTCTCCATGTCCTTGAGTGTCACCGCGTGCCGTTCAAAGAAAGCCAGTTCGTTCGGAAGGGTGTCCAGTGCATTGCCCGTCGAGATCGTGGCGATCCCCACCCCGAACGCCTCCGCCAACTCGCTGGAGTGGTGCAGCGGTTCCGGCCCGATCCCGTACGCATCAAACCCCGGCAGCGGGATCCGCCGATCGTGGTGAAACGCCCGGTCCACCAGATGCACCCGTCCGATCGCGGTCCGCCCCGAGTGCCCGCCCGCCGCCCCGGCCACCAGGATCGCCCGCGGCCGCAGGTGCTCGACCACCGCCAGCGTCGCGAGCGTGGCGGGCGTGGTCCCGATCAGGTCCACCCCGGTGCGTGCGTCCGTGCCGTTGATGACCAGCGACACCGGCTCGGTCGGGTGCCGCCAGCACCGCACCGGCCACGCAGGATTCCAGCCCACCGCCGACGGCTCGAGGCCAAGTCTGGCGATGATCGGCTCCGCCTCGGCCCGCATTGCGCACAGGATGGTCACCATCGATTCCATGGCCCGCATTGTCCCGCCCGGCCGCCCCGATGCAAGCTCAACCGGCGCATGTCCGCGAAACGGCGCACAGGAGCGGTCATGCTACAGTTTTCGATGCCCACCCGCCTCCTCGCCACCCTCGCCGCCCTCCTCACCCTGGCCTGCCTCGGCGCCTGGGGCCGCGACGGCCACGCCATCGTCGCGGAGATCGCCTGGCGCGACATGACCCCCGCCGCCCAGGCCCGCGCCGAGCAGATCCTCGCCGAGGAAGACCTCCCGGCGGTCGCCGCCTGGGCCGACCAGGTCCGCAGCACCGCAGCCTACCGCTGGACGGCCCCGCTGCACTACGTCAATCTGCCGACCGGCACCGCGGCCTACGACCACGCGGCCCACTGCCCCGACAACGGCTGCGTCGTCTCGGCCGTGGACGACTTCGCCCGCCTGCTGATCGATGAGGTCGATGACAAGACCCGCGAGGACGCCCTGAAGTTCCTCATCCACTTCGTCGGCGACCTCCACCAGCCGCTGCACGCCGGGCGCCCCGATGATCGTGGCGGGAACGACATCCAGATCCGTTTCTTCGGGCGCGACCGCAACCTCCACAGCATCTGGGATTCCAGCATCCTCGAGGCGGGGGACCCCGAGCCCTGGCCGGTCATCGCCGAACGCCTCTGGACCCAGATCCGCCCCGCCGACCGCCTCGCCTGGCTGGCCGACGCCCGCCACGACGACCTGATCGGCACCGCGGGCCGCTGGACCTTCGAGAGCCACCGCCTGGCCGAGCGGTACGCCTACCCCGCCCAGCCGGGCGCCGAACTCGGCGAGGACTACGTCCGCGACACCCTGCCGGTGGTCTACCTCCGCCTCCAACAGGGCGGCGTCCGACTCGGAGCCCTGCTCAACCAGCTCCTGGATCCGGACTCCAGGGGACTCGCCCCCGTCCTGCCCGCGATCGAGGCCCCGCGGCCGATCCCGGCGGAGGGGGCGGACTGACCGACAACCCGCCCCGCCCGCATTTCGACCGCCCGTTGGCCCCGCGTCCCGACACGCCCTATCCTTCATTTCCCGCCCGCAGGGCGTTTTTTCAGAACAGACGGGCCGGAAACGCGTGCGGACGCGTCCGAGTCACGATCCCAGAGAGCTGCATGCCCAAGCAAGACGACAAGTTCACGATGGAAGCCGTGGTCATCGAGGCCCTGCCCAACGCCATGTTCAAACTGCGTCTGCCCAACGAGCAGCAGTCCGAGATCCTCGGCTACGTCTCCGGAAAGATGCGGAAGAACTACATCCGAATCCTCCCCGGCGACACCGTGACCGTCGAGATCAGCCCCTACGACCTGACCAAGGCCCGGATCACCTACCGGCGCTGACGCCATGGTGTCCTCAAGGATCCGTGGAGCCTTTCGGCACCGCGGATCGAATGTCTGCCAGAAAATCAGCGATCCCTTCCCTTGTCCTGCTTCTGGGTGCCGACTTTGGTCTCGTTCTGCCCGCGCCCCTTCTGGCCCTGGCTCTGGCCCTGATTCTGGCCCTGGCGTGCGTCATCGGACCTTTGCTGCTGTCCGGAGCCGCCCTGATTCTTCTGCGTCTGGGTTTTCTTCTCGGCCATGGTTCGATCCTCCTGGCATCGTCGGACCACCCTTCGCTGCGCCGGACGGCGCTGTCCCGCGGGGAGGTCTCTTCGAGCACATTCAGCATGCTCCATCGCCGTGAACCGCCTGTGAATGCCGCGTGAGTGCCGACAGGTTGTTAAGTTCGGCGCGCATTGCCCACCCCGCGTCTTGGCCTTTCCGGCGACGCCGGGACGGAAGGCTGCGGGGTCGTCCGGGGTTTGGGCACGACGGCCACGTGCCACGATTATCGCTTTTTAACCTTGACAAATACCGAACGAGGTTGTACTTTTGGGGTCTGGACGGGTCCGTCGGCAACAATGCACGGACCCGTCCGCGCCGCCCACCCGCAGGAGACCCCATGAACGCCGACTCGACCCCGGACCAGACCTGCATGAAGTTTGAACCCACCTCGGAGCACGACTGGCTCAAGCGGCTCCTCGGCGAGTGGACCTACGAGCACCGATGTATCACGGAGCCCGGTTCTGAGCCGCAGAGTTTCGTCGGCCGTGAAACCGTTCACGCCATCGGCAAGCTCTGGATTCAGGGCCACGCGCGGGGCGAGATGCCCGGAGGGTCGGTAGGGACCATGTGCCTGACCATCGGGTTCGACCCCGCTCGCGGCCGATTCGTCGGCACGTGGGTCGGATCCATGATGACCCACCTGTGGGTTTACGAGGGCTGGCTGGAGGGAGATGACACCCTCGTTCTCGAGGCCGTCGGCCCCCGCTTCGACGATCCGTCCAGATCCACCAAGTACCGCGACATCACCGAGTTCAAGGGCGCGGACGAGCGAGCGTTCTCCGCGCAGATGCTTCAGGAAGACGGTTCGTGGACACAGATGATGACCGCAACCTACCGCCGGGCCACGGAGCCGGATCCCGGGCAGTGAACCCCACGGTGCACCCAAAGACGCGGAACGGCCACCGTCTTGCTGGAAGGGGGCCGCCAACGCCGCCGGACTCAGTGTTCTCAACAGTTGCCGCTTCGCCGGGCGGGCATCCAGTCGGACGCTTCTTGCGGGTCCGGTGATGTCAGGGACCAAGGTCCGCGACCGCTCTTTGCGTTGTGGACCTCAGAGTCCCTGCATCGGCCGAACTGGCTGGAGTCCTGCCTATGGCTGTCCATCTCTCGATTGAGCAACTCCCCCTGCGAGGGCGTGTTCTGATCGGCTCAAGGCTGATCCGCCGTCGCGTCCTCGGAGGCCCGGGTCTGCCCGACGCGGAGTTCGCTTTAAGTGCGCTCGACCGGATCGATGCCGCCGTGCGCGGCCAGGACAGCGGACCGTCGCCGCACCCACCACCCCATCCCGGTGTCCCGCCGTTGTTCCGGGCCCTGGAGGCGTGCTCCGCACCCGTTCAACAATCGGCCGCCGAGACAGTCTCCGCGTTGGTGCGTCAGTGCATCTGTTCCGTGGCCGAGGACCCATGGGTCGCCCCGCTCCAGGTGGCGGTCATCACACGATCCGACATCGACCAGATCGGGTCGGCGTGCGCGGAACTGGGCGTCGCCGAGCATGACGTCCTCCCGGAAGCGGTTCTTCTCCGCCTCACGCCCGTGCATGCCCTCACGCTGTGCGAACCCCGGCCCACGCCGGAGGAGCAGGCGCGATGAGCTGGCTGTGGATGTCGCTGGCCGGGGTCACGGGGTCGATCGTGGGCGGATCGGGGATGCTCATGATGGCGCTGGCGAGTGTGCGATGGCACAGGATCACGAGCTTCGAGGGCGCCTCGGGGTACTTTGTCATCGGGCTCATGCTGACCGGCATGATCATCGGCTTGCTTGTCGGGATCGGCTCGGCCCGGATCGTCCAGGCCAGCGGGCGCCCGGAATGGTGGATCCAACTTCTCGCCGCCGCGATCGCCGTGGCGGTCCTGGTCGGGATCGCCACCCTGATGTCATACCTTCGCGTCGACTCCGTCCCCACGCACCGGGGCAAGGCGATGGCGATCGAATGGGAGATTCGACTGCCGCGTCAGCACACGGATCGGCCCGATTGGCCGGACGCCGAACTGCGCCTGCAGCTGGTCGCGACCCGCGGTGGCGGGCGTCGGCCGAGCGCGGCGCACGATGCCGAGTTCGATCGCGCCGCCTTCCGGCAGGAAGACGGTCAGTGGATCCTGCCGGCCCGGGCGCCGGTCTTCACCGGCAGGGGCGTCTTCTGCGTTAACCTGACCATGGGCGGACGGGACGACGGATTCTGGCCCTCCTTCGGCCCACGCCCGCACGCGCACGACTGGGTCTGGAGCGGCTGGCACACAACCAACAAGTCCAACGGCCGGCCCGATGCCGACGCGGTCATGTATCGCTACCGATTCGTGACGGCTGAGCCCTTGGACGACGACCCCGCGAACACCCAACAGCCGTGAACCCATCGTCTCGCGGGCCCGACCTCGTCACGCCGCCGCCCGGTGAACGGGGTCGCCCCCAAACGACAGCCCCGCAGGCGAACGCCTGCGGGGACTCTGTCACAATCGGGGTGAGAGGATTCGAACCTCCGACCTTTTGACCCCCAGTCAAACGCGCTAACCAAGCTGCGCTACACCCCGTCTGGTTGTTCCGCGCCAGGAGTCCATCGACCCGCGGCCCGGGCGGAATGGTATGCCCACCCCTCCCGAGCGTCCATCCGGCCCGCATTCCCCCTTCGGCCCCACCCGCCACTATCCTTTGGGTCATGCCGGCACAGGAGGGACACGATATGGCGGACACGCTGCTGATCCGGGGCGGACGGGTGATCGACCCGGGTTCTGGGACCGATCGCGAGGCGGATGTCCTGATCCGATCCGGCCGCGTGGACGCCATCGCACCGGGCCTCTCGGCCCCGGCGGGCGCGGAGGTCATCGACGCCGCCGGCTGCCTGGTCACCCCCGGCCTGATCGACCCCCACGTCCACCTCCGCGAGCCGGGCTTCACCCACAAGGAGGACATCGCCAGCGGCTCCCTCGCCGCGGTCGCCGGGGGATTCACCACCGTCTGCTGCATGCCCAACACCCGCCCGGCCATCGACGCGCCCGAGGTCGTCCGCTGGATCGCCGACCGGGCCGAAGCCACCGGCCACTGCCGGGTCTTCTGCGTCTCGGCCGGCACCGTCGCCCGCCACGGCAAGGAGATCGCTCCGATCGCCGCCTGCGTGCAGGCCGGCGCGGTCGCCATCTCCGACGACGGCGACGCCATCGCCGACGCCGACATGATGCGCCGCGTCATGGAGCAGTGCGCCGCCCACGACCGCGTCTTCATGCAGCACTGCCAGGACCCGGCGATGACCGTCGGCAGCGTGATGCACGAGGGCCGCGTCTCCCGCCGCCTCGGCCTGACCGGCTGGCCGCGTGAGGCCGAAGAGGTCATCGTCGCCCGCGACATCGAGATCAGCCGCCGGACCGGCGCCCGCTACCACGTGCAGCACATTTCGTCCGCGGGCGCGGTCGCCATGATCCGCGCCGCCCGGGCCGAGGGATTGCCCGTGTCCGGCGAGGCCAGCCCGCACCACCTGCTGCTGACCGACGACGCCATCGAACGCCTCGGCACCGCCGCCAAGATGAACCCGCCGCTGCGGGAATGGTCCGATGTCGTCGCACTCCGCGCCGGCGTCGCCGACGGCACGATCACCGTGCTGGCCACCGACCACGCCCCCCACGCCGCCGACGAGAAACGCAACCCCATGGCCGCCGCGCCGTTCGGCATCATCGGGCTGGAGACCGCGCTGGCCCTCTACGCCGAGGCCCTCGTCCACCCCGGCCTGATCGGCTGGGATCGCCTGATCGCTCTGATGACCATCGAGCCCGCGCGCCTGTGCAATCTGGATCGTCAAGGCTTGGGCACGCTGGCCGTGGGCGGGCCCGGTGATGTCACGGTGATCGATCCCGAGCACGAGTGGGTCATCGGGCCGCAGGATCTCAAGGGCAAGAGCGTGAACACGCCGTTCCTGGGCCAGGCCGTGCGGGGCCGGGCGGTCGCCACGGTGGTCGCCGGCCGGGTCGCGTACCGGCACGCCCATCGGCACGAAGGAGCGGGCGTTGTTTGACGAACCCAAGCCCGCGAGCCGGGCCGCCCGGATCTGGGCCGCCAAGGAACTGCCCATCGCGATCCTCGCGGTCGTGGCCATTGCGGGCTACCTCATCCTCCGCTTCGCCGTCGGGCAGGAACCCGGCGAGGCCCGCTGGGTGCTGGACATCGCCCTGATCGTCGGCGGCGGGCCGCTGGTGATCGACCTGACCTGGAATCTCGTGCGCGGCCGCTTCGGCTCAGATCTGCTGGCCGGGATTTCCATTGTCACATCGCTGATCCTCGGCGAACACCTCGCGGGCGTGCTGGTGGTACTCATGCTTTCCGGCGGGGAAGCACTCGAAGCCTGGGCCGTGGGGAACGCGTCGTCGGCGCTCAAGGCACTGGCGGCCCGGGTGCCGTCGGTGGCCCACATCAAGCGCAACGGGACCGCCATGGATGTCGCGGTGTCCGAGGTCCGTGTGGGCGATCTGGTGGTGATCCACCCGCACGAGGTCGCGCCGGTCGACGGCATCGTGGTCGAGGGCCACGGCTCGATGGACGAGTCGTTCCTGACCGGCGAGCCCTACAACATGTCCAAGGCGCCCGGGGCCGAGGTGATCTCCGGCGCGGTCAACGGCGAGTCGGTGCTGACCATGGAGGCCACCCGCCCGGCCGAGGACTCGCGCTACGCCCGCATCATGAAGGTGATGCGCGAGACCGAGCAGCGCCGGCCGCGGATGCGGCGGCTGGGCGATTCGCTCGGCGCGTGGTACACGCCGCTGGCGGTGGCGATCGCGCTGGTGGCATGGTTCGTGTCGGGCGATCCGGTGCGGTTCCTGGCGGTGCTGGTGGTGGCCACGCCGTGCCCGCTGCTGATCGCCATCCCAACGGCCATCATCGGGGCGATCTCGCTGGCGGCCAAGCGGGGCATCATCATCAAGGACCCGGCCACGCTGGAGACCATCGACACCTGCCGGACCATCATCTTCGACAAGACCGGCACGCTGACCTACGGACGCCCGAGCGTCACGGCGGTGCAGATCTTCAACGCCATGCCGCCCGAGCGGATGCTCTCGCTGGTGGGGGCGCTGGAGCGGTATTCCAAGCACCCGCTCGCCGAGGCTCTGGTCAACGAGGCCGAGCGGTCCGAGGTGCCGGTGCACGAGCCGGTCGAGGTGTCGGAGCGTCCGGGCCAGGGGCTGCGCGGGATCGTGGACGGCGTCGAGGTGCTGGTGACCGGTCGCGGCAAGGTGGACGAAGCGATCCGGGCGAAACTGCCCGCGGCCCAAGGTGGCTTGGAGTGCGTGGTGCTGATCGACGGGGCGCTGGGGGCCGTGGTGCGCTTCCGCGACGAGCCGCGGAAGGACTCGGCGGCGTTCATCCGGCACCTGACCAAGCGGCACCGGTTCGAGAAAGTGATGCTGGTCTCGGGCGACCGGGAGGTGGAGGTCCGGGCGCTGGCCGCGAAGGTGGGCATCACGGACATCCACGCGGGCAAGCAGCCGGAGGAGAAGGTCGCCATCGTGCGGGCCGAGTCAGCCAAAGCCCGGACCTGCTTCGTGGGCGACGGGATCAACGACGCGCCGGCGCTGGCGCTGGCCACGGTGGGCATCGCCTTCGGCAAGGCCAGCGACATCACGACCGAGGCGGCCGGCGTGGTGGTGATGGACAACGCGCTGGAGAAAGTGGATGAGTTCTTCCACATCTCGGCCCGGCTGCGAAAGATCGCCCTGCAGAGCGCGGTGGGGGGGATGGCGCTATCGGTGGTGGGGATGGGCTTCGCGGCGGCAGGGTTCCTGCCGCCGGTGGCGGGGGCGATCGCGCAGGAACTGATCGATGTGCTGGCGGTGGCGAACGCGCTGCGGATGTCGTTCCGGCCGAAGAGTCTGTCGGACATTGATGGGGCGTGAGCGTCACCCACCGAAAAGGCGGCGGAGCAGACCGGGTCGCGCGGCCTGAGCCGCTGTCGGACTCATCCTCGAGCCTCTCATGGCAGCGTCCGCTGCATCCACCGCGTCCTTGGCCTCTTTGAGCCCGACGCCGTGGGCCTCGCGGTAGAGTTTGATGGCCTCGATCTTGCGGCCGGCGCGGATGGCGGCGGCGATCTCGGGGGTGATGGGGTCGGCGGCGGAGCCAGCGTCGATCGGGGTGATGTCGCCCCGGAGGTGGTCGATCTCGGCGGCGGCCTCGTCGAGGGTGACGCCGCGGCGGGACTGGAGCAGGCGGGCGGCAGCGTCGTAATCGCCTTGTGCAACAAGAGTTAGAACTTCGTCATCGATGTGCATGGCAGGCTCGGCAGGGTGGCGGAAGGTGGAAAGGCCGACCGTGTGACTCTACTGTCTAGGCCCAGCAGGTTGCAACCACGAAAGGACATGCTCAGATGACCATCCGCATCGGCATCAACGGCTTCGGACGCATCGGACGCCTGGTGTACCGGGCCGCCATGAACACCCCCGGCATCGAGGTGGTCGCGGTCAACGACCTGGTGCCGGCGGACAACCTGGCGTACCTGCTCAAGTACGACACGATGCACGGCCGGTTCATGATCGGGGGCAAGCCGGCCGAGATCAGCGCGACCGAGACCAGCTTCACGGTCAACGGCAAGACCACCCAGACCAAGGCCGAGCGCGATCCGACCAACCTGACCTGGGGCCAGTGGGGCGTGGACTACGTGCTTGAGTCGACCGGCATCTTCACCGACCTCGAGGGCGCCCAGAAGCACATCGCCAACAACGGCTGCAAGCGGGTGGTGATCTCGGCCCCCACCAAGACCCCCGAGACGGTCAAGACCCTGTGCTACAAGGTCAACCACGACCAGTACGACCCGGCGAAGGACTTCGTGATCTCCAACGCGAGCTGCACGACCAACTGCCTTGCACCCATCACCAAGGTGATCCTGGACAACTTCGGGCTGGTCGAGGGCCTGATGACCACGGTCCACGCGGCCACCGCCACCCAGCCCACCCAGGACGGCCCGTCCAAGAATGACTGGCGCGGCGGGCGGAACGCCTACATGAACATCATCCCGGCCAGCACCGGCGCGGCCAAGGCCGTGGGCCTGTGCCTGCCGGCGACCAAGGGCAAGCTGACCGGCATGTCCTTCCGCATCCCCACAGCCGACGTATCGGTGGTGGACCTGACCTTCCGGACCGAGAAGGCCACCAGCCTCAAGGCGATCAACGCCGCGATGAAGGCCGCGTCGGAAGGCCCGATGGCGGGCGTGCTGGGCTACACCGAGGAGGAGGTCGTCTCCAGCGACTTCATCGGCGACCCCCGCAGCTCGATCTACGACGCCAACGCGGGCATCGAGCTCAACGACCGGTTCTTCAAGGTCGTGAGCTGGTACGACAACGAGGCCGGCTACGCCAACCGCTGCGTGGACATGCTGAAGATGATGGGGCAGAAGGACGGGAAGTAATCCCGGCTTCTCCGGTTCGAAATGACAAACGCCCGGGGCCGATGGCTCCGGGCGTTTTCGTTTGATCGGATTCCACGCCGATTCACGCCGCGTCGTGGTCGATGACGCTCTCCTGGAGCCGCAGGGTCAGTTCGTCCTGGTTGTGCATGATGTTGCCCGACATGGTCTTGCTGGTGATCCGCATCAGGGGCTTCTTGCGGTCGTGCGTGCCGGTCACCCAGCCGTCGTGGAGCATGGTCTCCAGGGCCTGCATGGCGAGCATGAACTGGAAGTCGACGGACTTTGGATCGACGCGGTGGGCCTCGGCGTAGAAGAAGTCGGCGATCTGGTGCAGATCGCGGTGCTTTTCCAGGGCCTGGACCACGCGGGCGAACATGCCGACCATGGGCAGGCGGCGCTCGGCGCGGATGAAGCACTTGGCCCGGAGGATGCGGCCGTTCTGAAGGACGGGGATCGCGACGGTCTCGGCGGCGCGGAGGTTGAGTTCGAAGCGGTTGAAGCGGGCGATCTCCCACTCCAGTTCGTCCTTGCCGCCGAACATGGCGGCGACCTGCTTGACGCCGCCGACGTCGAGCCCGCCCAGGCCGGTGAAGCCCAGGACGTCGTCGGAGAAGCCGCCCGTGGAGAGCCAGCGGAAGGCGTCCTTGGGACGCATGGACAGGCCGGCCTCCTTGGCGATGCGGCTGGTGTGCTCTTCGAGGTCGGTGAACTGGCCGTTGCCGGCGTACCAGAAGTCGGCGAAGCGGATGTGCTGGCGGATGCGCCGGCGCTGGGTGTCGTTGTAGTGCGTGCGGAGCCAGGCGGGGTCGAGCCGGGCGTGTTCGAGTTCGAGGACGGTGTAGGCGGCGTGGCGGGCGCCCGAGTGGGCGAGCATCATGCCGCCGGCCAGGATCGGGTCGGCGAAGCCGGCGCACTCGCCGGCCAGCAGCCAGTTCGGCCCGGCCAGGCGCTCGGCCAGGAACGACCAGTCCTTGGTGGCCTCGGTCAGGCCGCGCCGCGTGGCGTTGCGGGTCAGCTCGCGGACGCGGGGCTCGGTGGCGCAGGCCCAGGCGTAGATCTCGTCGGGGGTCTTGCCGGAGTTCTTGTAGTACTCGGCGGGGCAGATGAAGCCGACGGAGGTGCGGGTGGGGCCCAGGGGGATGAACCACATCCATCCGCAGCCGAGGCTGAGCACCTGCACGCGGGTGCCGCCGACGCCGATCTCGACCGCCCAGTCCGCGTTCTCCCAGTAATCCCAGAAGGCGACGTTCTGCAGGCTGGAGGGCGAGTCGACCGCGACGCCCATGGCCTTGCGGATGACGGCGGCGTTGCCGGAGGCGTCGATGTAATGCCGGGCCGTGATCGTGTCGGTCGACCGGTCGACGCCGCGGATATCCAGCCCGGCGATGCGGTCGGGGTCGGCCGGATCGCGGTGGACCTTGGTGGTCATGGTCTCCTGGCGGACGACGCAGCCCATCGACTCGGCGTGGTCGAGCAGGATCCGGTCGTACACGGCTCGGTCGACCTGCCAGGCGGTGGAGACGCGGGCGCCCTCATAGCGGCCCGGGCGGTCGAGGCCGCTGAGCAGTTTGGGGTCGACGAAGTTGAAGTCCCAGAGCTTGTCGGACGAGCCCCAGCGGTAGGTGGCGCCGACCTTGATGGGAAAGCCGGCGGCCTCGCACTTCTCCCAGCAGCCCATCTCGCGGAGGATCTGGCCGATCAGGGGGAGCTGGCTCTCGCCGATGTGGTCGCGCGGGAAGCGTTCCTTTTCGAGGATCAGGACCGAGAGATCCGGGCGGTATTTCTTGATCAGGGTTCCGGCGGTCGACCCTGCGGGTCCCCCGCCGACGATGGCGACATCAAACGCATGCGGCATGGCGCGTACCCCACGAATGGACCGGGAGTATGACGGCCCGAACAGGGGAACGCAAGAGTCAGCGGGGGATTTTTGCCAAGGGACTCCAGCCCATGTCAAAGCGGGTGGAATCACAACAGACTATGGGATTTTCTCCCCGGTCGAATCAGGCCAGCGTGCCGGGGTCCTGAAGCATCGACACGATCTCGGCGAGCGCGAGGGCGGCGGTGGCGCCGTCGATCACGCGGTGGTCGCACGCAAGCGACAGGGGGAGCGATTTGCCGATGACAGCCTGGCCGTCGCGGACCAGGACGGCGTCGTAGGCCTTGCCGACGGCCAGGATGGCGACCTCCGGGTAGTTGATCACCGGGGTGGCGAAGCGGCCGGCGTGGGAGCCGACGTTGGTGATGGTGAAGGTCGAGCCCATCAGGCGATCGCGGCTGATGCTGCGGTCGCGGGCGCTGGCCGCGGTCTGGGCGATGGCCTGGCCGAGGGACACCGCGTCGAGGCGGTCGGCGTCGGGGATGACCGGGACCATCAGGCCCGAATCGGTGTCGGTGGCGATGCCCAGATGCACGGCGGCGTGCTGGACGATCTCCTCGTTGGCGTCGTCCACGCGGGCGTTGAGGGCGCCGAAGCGGCCCGCCAGGGCGCGGCACACGGCCACGCCGACGAACGGCAGCAGGCTGAGCTTGACGCCGGTCTGCTCGGTAACCTGGCGGCGGAAGTCGTCGAGCAGGGTGACGTCGGCCTCGTCGACCACGGTGAAGTGGACCGCGGTGTTGACGGACTCACGCAGGCGGTTGGCGATGGTGCGCCGCACGCCCCGGAATGGTGTCTGGGCGGTCGGATAGCCCGGCTGGACCAGCGAACGCTGGGCGGGATCGGGGATCGGGCGTGAGCCGATGGTGGGGTGGTAGCCGGGGGCGGCGGGGATGCCGGCTTGCTGTTGCGAGGCGGGGTAGGGGTAGGGCTGCGGATAGGCCGGCGGGTAGGGCGGATAGAAGGGCATCGGGGCCGGGGGGTAGGGGTAGCCCACGCCGTACGGCTGCGGGGGATAGGGGTAGGGCTGCGGCGGATAGGGCTGGTAGGCCGCGGGTTGCTGCGGCTGGGCGTAGCCCGGCTGCGGCTGATACTGCGGGGCCGGGTTGTAGCGCGGGGCGATGGGCGTGGTCGGAAGGGGGCGGCGGGTTTCGGCGGGGCGAGCGGTCGGCGCACTCGGTGCGGCGGCTGGAGAAGAGGCCCGCTCGCTGACGCTCGGGGCTCGTTGGGTGGGGGCCGGGGCGGGTTTGGCTGACTTGCCGTCCGCCGCGTTGCGGACATCGTTGGCCGTGACGCGCCCGCCGATGCCGGTGCCGGGGACCGAGTCGATATCGACGCCGAGGTCGCGCGCGAGCCGGCGGACGGCGGGGGCGGCCAGGGCCTTGCCGTCCTTGGAGGTCATGCCGGCGAGGGAATCGCCCATTTTTCCGACCACGGTGCCAGCGTCTTCTTGTTCCGCGTGATCGGCGGATTCAACCGCATGTTCGGCGGACTTGGTGACGGTGGGGCGGGTGGCGACGGTGGGGGCGGGAGTCCGCGTGCTTACGCCCGCGGCTGGGACGGAACCCTGGTAGGTGACGAAGGGGGCGCCGACCTTGATGATGTCGCCGTCCTTGCCGTGCAGGGTGGCGATGGTGCCGGCGCGGGGGCTGGGGACCTCGACGAGAGCCTTGTCGGTCTCCATCTCGGCGATGATCTGGTGCTCCTCGACGGTGTCGCCCTCGCTGACCTTCCAGGCGATCAGTTCGGCCTCTTCGAGGCCCTCGCCGAGGTCGGGGAGGATGAAGACATTGGGATCGGATGAGACTTTGCCGGCCATCGGTGCTCCGAGGGGAAGATCAACAGGTACGCAGAGGTCGCAGAGATCACGCAGAGGGAGGATACGGGGTCAGTAGGCGAGGCATTCCTCGATGCCCTTCTTGATGCGGGGGGCTTCGGGGAGGTAGTTCAGTTCGAGCTTGTAGTAGGGCATGATGGTGTCGAAGCCGGTGACGCGCTGGACGGGGGCGTGGAGGTGCAGGAAGCATTCCTCCTGGATGCGGCTGGAGACTTCCGCGCCGAATCCGGCGGTCATGGGGGCCTCGTGCACGATCACGCAGCGTCCGGTCTTGCGGACCGACTCGACCACCGTGTCGACATCCCAGGGGTAGATCGAACGCAGGTCGATCAGTTCGATCGAGACATCGTCGGGCAGCTCGTCCATCGCGGCCAGGCACTGGAAGACGGGCGCGCCCCAGGTCACGACGGTCAGGTCGTCGCCCTCGTTGACCACCTTGGCCTTGCCGATCTCGATGGTGTAGTGGCCCTCGGGGACTTCTTCCTTGAAGGAGCGGTAGACGCGCTTGGGCTCGAAGTAGACGACGGGGTCGGGGTCGTTGATGGCGGCGAGCAGCAGGCCCTTGGCGTCGTAGGGTGTCGAGGGCATGACGACCTTGAGGCCGGGGGAGTGGGCGTAGATGGCTTCGGGGGAGTCGGAGTGGAGTTCGGGGGCGTGGATGCCGCCGCCGACGGGGACGCGGACGGTCAGGGGAACGGTGACCGCGCCGCGGGTGCGGGTGCGCATGCGGGCGGCGTGGTTGACGAGCTGGTCGTAGGCCGGCCCGAGGAAGCCGTCGAACTGGATCTCGGGGACGGCCTTCATGCCGGCGATGGCCAGGCCGATGGCGCTGCCCATGATGCCGGACTCGTCGAGCGGGGTGTCGACGACGCGGTGCTTGCCGTGCTTGGCCTGCAGGCCGTCGGTGACGCGGAAGACGCCGCCGTTGAGGCCGACGTCCTCGCCGAGCAGGATGACGTCGGGGTCGGCGGCGAGGGCGAGATCGAGAGTCTGGTTGATGGCGCCGACAAGGGTCATCTCGGGCATGGTGGGTTCCGTTCTCCGCCTCAGCCGATCACGGCGATGATGGCGGTCTCGTTCTGCTGCTGCTGTTCGGCTTCGGTGGCGAGGAGGGCGTCGAGGTTGGAAGGCAGGGCGGCGTTGACGATGGCGGCGACCTGGTCGGCGGTCTGGTCGACGCGGACCTTCATGGCCCAGCCGGAGACCTCGATCTCGGCCTGGGTCTCGTTCTTGGGCGCGATCGACTTGATGAAGGCGGCGTTGATGTACCGCTCCTTGCCCTTATGGTCGATCACCTTGACGAGCATTCAGCGGGTCTCCGCGGGCTGGGCCTTCAGGCCGATCTGCGACGGGTTGCGCCCGATGGAACTGGTGCGCATGGTGTTGCGCTGCTCGAGCAGGTCCTTGGGCAACTCGGCGTACATCGAGTCGAAGAAGTCGGTGGGGTGAGGTGTCTCGATGCCCTCGGCGGCCTTGACGACCTCGGCGACGATCTTCCTGGCGCGTTCCTCAAGGGCGGTCTGCTTCTTGTCGTCCCAGACGCCCTGGGCCTCGAGGTACTTTCGCGTGCGGATGAGCGGGTCCTTGCCCTGCCAGGCCTCGACCTCGGCGGGGTCGCGGTAGCGGCGGGCGTCGTCGGCGGTGGTGTGGTCGCCCAGGCGGTAGGTCACGGCCTCGATGAAGGAGGGGCCGCCGCCTTCGATGGCGCGCTTGCGGGCGTCCTTGACGGCCTTGTAGACCGCGAACACGTCGTTGCCGTCGACCTGCAGGGTGGGCATGTCGTAGGCCAGGGCCTTCTGGGCCACGGTCTGGGAGTTCATCTGCTGCTCGCGGGGCACGGAGATGGCCCACTGGTTGTTCTGGCAGTAGAAGATGACCGGCACCTGCATGGTGGAGGCGAAGTTCATCGCGCCGTGGAAGTCGCCCTCGGAGGTGGCGCCGTCGCCGAAGTAGGTGATGACGGCCTTGTCCTTCTCCTTGCGGATCTTGGTGGCCCAGGCGATGCCGGTGGCGTGGAGCATGTGGGTGCCGATGGGCACGGAGAGGGGGGTGATGTTGACGCCCTCGGGGATCTTGGAGCCGCGTTCGTCGCCCATCCAGTAGACGAGGACGAAATGCATGGGCAGGCCGTGCATGAACAGAGCGGCGTTCTCGCGGTAGGCGGGGACGAGCCAGTCGACGCCCTTCTTCATGGCCAGGGCGGAACCGACGGCGTTGGCCTCCTGACCCTTGTTCTGGGGGTAGGTTCCCATGCGGCCCGAGCGCTGGAGCTTGAAGGCGATCTCGTCGAGTTCGCGGCAGATGCGCATCTGCTCGTAGAGGTGGATGACCTGGTCGTCGGTCAGGGTGTCCTTGGCGAGCTTCTTGTCGAGCTTGCCGTCCTCGTCGAGGATCTGCAGGTGCTCGATCTTGGCTTCATAGACGGTGCGATGGGGCATGAGCGGTCCTTGTCGAGGGTCACGGCCGGGATGTCCCGAGCTCCGGTGGCGGTGGGGGAACCACCGCGCGGCGCGGCGTCGATGGAGGCGATCAAGTCTAGGAAACTCGGGGTGATCTTTCCTGATTCGGAGACGATGTTGGTGCTCGCCAACCGGAGTGAGCATGCGGTTTCGTGGGCTGTCGGTTGCTCGCGTGCTGCGGAAAGCACACCGACCCCGGGCCCGGGGTCGGCGGCGAACGGTCTGGTTGGCGCGGTCAGAGTTGTTCGATCGTCTCGGCCATGTGCTCACGCCCGGTGCCGCCGGCGATACCGCGGCCGGTGCCGGGGAACTGCTTGACGTGCTCGTTGTGGGCGGTGCGTCCGGTGCCCTTGGCGTTGGGAGAACGCTCGGGGATGATGAAGTCGGAGTTGGGCAGCGTCTGGCTGTGGGCCAACGCGGCCTGGGCGGCGGTGAGCATGGTGTCGTCGGCGTTCTCGTGCAACTGCCGGAAGGCGTCGTGGATGGCCAGTTCGGCCAGGTCGAAGAAGTGGAAGGCGGCGGCCTTGTTGCGCTCGAACTCCGTGCCCGACTCGCCCTTCTTGATGTCGTGGTCCAGACGCGAGAGCGTGCAGTTCCAGGCGTGGATGTACAGGGCGGCGTCGGCCAGGCGGGCCTGCACGGCCTGGCGGGTGACGATGGCCGAGTCGTGCTTCTTGCTGGCGATCTTGAACTGGTAGGTCAGTTCGGCGATGAGCTTGCACACACGCTCGGCGCTGGGCACGAGCGAGGCGTGGACCTTGGGCGTGCGCGGGGCCTTGGGACGGATGCCCAGGAACACCTCCATGCCCAGCGGGATCGCGGCCTTGATCATGGGGATGGAGAACTGCTTGTTGTCGGCCTTCTCCTTGATGCCCAGCATCTTCTCGGCGAGCTGCTTGCCGCCGTAGGCGAAGATGAAGGACTGCATGACCTCGTTGGCGCCCTCGACGATGGTGTTGATGCGCGAGTCGCGGAAGATGCGCTCGACCTCGTTCTCGGTCATCATGGACTCGCCGCCCATGATCTGAACGGCGTCGTTGACGGCCCGCCAGCCCATCTCGGAGCAGAAGACCTTGCAGATGGCGGTCTCGACCATGATGTCCTCGTCGTGGCGGTCGAGCATGCCGGTGGTCATGTAGAGGACCGAGTCCATGGCGTAGGTCAGGGCGGCCATGTGGGCGATCCGCTGCTGGACCAGCTCGAAGTCCGCGAGCGGGCGCTGGAACTGGTAGCGGGTCTGGGACCACTTGATCGCCTGGTCCATCGCCCGCTTGGCCCCGCCGAGCATGCCGGCGGAGAGCGTGCAGCGGCCGTAGTTCAGGCAGGTCAGGGCGACGTTGAGGCCGCGCCCTTCCTTGTGGAGCAGGTGGTCCTTGGGGACCCTGACGTTGGTGAACTTGATGCGGGCCTGCCAGGTGCCGCGGATGCAGGCCTTCGACCGGTTCTTGGAGAAGATGTCCACCCCTTCCATGTCCGGGTGGCACACCAGCGCGGTGACCTTGTCCTTGCCGTCTGCCATCTTCTGCTTGCACATGACGGTGAACAGGCCCGAGATGGCGCCGGAGGTGGCCCACTTCTTCTCGCCGTTGAGGATGTAGTACTCGCCGTCCTCGGAGACCTCGCAGCGGGTCTCCTGGCCGCCGGCGTCGCAGCCGACGTTGGGCTCGGAGAGGCAGAAGGCGCTGAGCCACTCGCGGGCGAGCTTGGGCAGCCACTCGCGCTTCTGCTTGTCGGTGCCGAAGAGCATGACGGCCTTGCAGCCGATGGACTGGTGGGCGGAGACCATGACGGCGGTGGAGCCGCAGTACTTGCCGATGGTCTCCAGCACGCGGTTGTAGCTGGTGATGCCCATCCCCAGGCCGCCGAACTCCCTGGGGATCGTCATGCCCAGCGCGCCGATGTCGAAGAGCTTCTTGATGACCCACTCGGGGATGTACTGCTCCTGATCGATCTCGACGGAGGGGTGCTCGTTCTTGAGGTAGTCCTCGAGTTCGGCCAGCAGGCGGTCGCACTCGGCTGTCTCCTCGGGCGACTCCTTGGCGATGTCGGGGTAGGGGTAGAGGAGATTCTCGCGCAGGCGCCCCCAGAAATAGTTCTTCACCACGCCCATGGCTTCCGGCTCGGGGCCGAGCAGGGTCTCGGCCTCGGCGATCATCTGCTTGTCACGCTCGGAAACGCCCTTGAGGTTCTTCAGGTCGGCCATGGTCGGGTCTCCTCGGGAACGGACTTCTCGGACCCGCCGGGGGCGGGACCGTGGGGTATTCATGGGTGTCGTTACTTCTTCGCGGATCGGGCGAAGAACGATTCGATGGCTTCGCGGGCCGGGGCCGTGTGGCGCAGTCGCACGAGCTCGTCCCGCTCCTTCTGCAGGGCGCCGCGCCAGCCTTCCTTCAGGCCTACGGCGACGGCGTCGAGCACGGCGTCGCCCTCGGGCGTGTGCTCGATCTCCCGTTGGGCCGCGTGGAGCCCGGCCTCGGAGGCCGCGTAGTGGGCGTCGGCGCCGACCCAGTGCATGGGTGTGCCGCGATCGGTGTGGCCGCGCTGCTGACCGATCCACCGCACCGCGGCGGGGACGAGGTCCTCCTTGGCGGCCACGGTGTCATCGAACAAGCCGAGTTCCGCCGCGGAGTGTGCGTTGAAGGGCACGCCGGTGGCGGTGGCGATGATGGCGGTCTTCGCGTCGATGCGGGCGGGCAGCAGGTTGGTCCCGCCCCAGCCGGGGCAGATCTTCAGGCCGGCCTCGGGCAAGCCGATGGGGAAGGGTTTGGCCGCGGGATCGACCAGGCCGATCAGACCGTCGCAGTGCATGGCCAGTTCCAACCCGCCGCCGAGGCACGCGCCGTGGATGACGGCCACGCTGGGGCAGGGCAGATCGCAGATGCGCTGGAAGATGGACGCGCCGTACTCGAGATAGCGGTGCAGGGACGGGTCATCCATGGCCATGATGGCCTTGAGGTCGGCGCCGGCCACGAACGCGCGGGGGGCGGCGGACTCGAGGATGAAGCCGTCGATGCCCTTCGGCAGGGCTGAAAGCGAGCGGTCGAGCCGGTTCATCAGTGATTCATCGAGCACGACGACCGGCCGATCGCCCTGTTCCAGGGTCAGGACCACCACGGTCCCGGTCTCGCCGGCGTCGACGGTGCGGATCGGCAGATCGGACATGGGCACCCGGGGACAGCGGCGGCGTGGCCGGGCGTCCCTCACGCCAGGCGCACCCCGTCGGGTTGATGAACTACCGGAGATGATAGACCCCCGGACCCATGTTCGGGTGGTATTGGGTCCGCAACGATGGGCCTATCTGACCATGCGAGTCTTGAGAGCGGCCTGGGCCTCCGGGGTGGCCAACACGGACGCGCTGAGTTCGGCCCCTCGGAGGACCGCGTCTCGGTCCTCGGAGCCGTCGAGGCGGTTGAGCAGGGCCTTGGTGGCGGCCAGGGCCTTGGGGCCGCCCGCCGCGAGACGCTGGGCGACCTCGTCGGTCAGGGTGTCGAGGGCGGCACGGTCCGTGGCGAGGAAGTCGGCCAGGCCGATGGCCTTGGCCTCGGTGCCGGACATCACGCCGCCCATGAGCAGGGCGCGGCGTCCGACCCCCGGGCCGAGTTTGCGGAGCACCCACGGGGCGATGACCGCCGGGCACAGACCCAGGTCCACCTCGGGGAAGCCGAGTTTGGCATCGGCGTGGGTGATGGAGAGATCGCAGACGCAGGTCAGGCCGCAGCCCCCGACGATCGCGGCCCCGTTGACGCTGGCGATGGTCACCATGGTCAGGCGGCGCAGGCGGAGCGTCAGTTCGGCGAGGCTGGTCAGCAGTCGTCGTCCGAGCGTGGCATCGCCCGTCAGTTCGACCAGCACCGCCTTGAGGTCCATGCCGGCGCAGAAGGCCTTGCCG
>CAYNRF010000044.1:0-6600 GCA_964399525.1 uncultured Phycisphaeraceae bacterium
TGCTGGGCGAGATCGCAGACGCGGAGGGTGGCGAGGGTGGGGTCGGCAAGGAGGCGGAGGACGGCGTCGGGGAGGTGGGGGTTGGGCAGGGAGGGAGCTTGGGGAAGAGGAGAAGAGGCCGACTGCAAGTCGGCCCCACGAGGAAGGGGAGGAGGACGAGAGGCCGACTGCAAGTCGGCCCCACGGGGGCGGGATGCCTGGAGGACGGGCATGGCGCGAAGATATCGCGCGGCGGGGGTTGTTCAAGCGGGAAGCGGGCGATGTCCACGAAACGTGCGCACGGAAGCGGTCATCGACGCGGGAAAGTCAGGTTTTCGCGGGTTCGGGCTGGGGCTTGCGGTCGCGACCGAGGCGCGAGATGGCGACGGTGGCGCCGAAGCCCAGGGCGATGAGGGCGAAGCCGCCGGCGATCTGGGCGGGCGCGGGGCGATAGGCGCGCTGGGCCCATTCCTTGGACGCGGACGGATCGCGGAACTCGGCGAGGTTTTCGGTGGTGACGAGTTGGCCCTTGATGGTGTCGCCGACCTCGGGCGGCACGCCCTCGCGGAAGGGGTAGAGGCCGGCGGGCGCGGCGAGCAGCAGGCCCAGCAGCACGCCCAGCGTGGGGCGCTCGTAGCGGTGCATGACCCACTTGAGCAGGTTGGCCACGCCGGCGATGCCGACGAGGACGCCGAGGCCGACGGGGATGATCGTCCAAAGTTGTGCGAGGACGCCGGCCACATCGGCGCGGGTGAGGGCGGCGATGGTGTCCTTGATGGCGGCGATGATCGGCTCGTACTGGCCCAGGAGCAGGAGCAGGAAGGCGCCGGAGATGCCCGGGAGGATCATGGCCGAGGCGCCCGCGATGCCGCCGACGAAGAGCCAGGCGGGTCCGTTGAAGCCCGCGCCGCCCGCGCCGGATTCCTGGAGGTAGACGAGCACGCCCATGACGGCGGCGCCGGCGATGGCGCCGGCGACGACGTCGCGCCGGATGGGGTGGGCGAGCTTCCAGAGGATCGGGGCGCCTCCGAGGGTCAGGCCGATGAACAGGGCGTACATGACCCAGCGGTGCTCGACGAGGGCCCAGTGGATGACGTTGGCGAGGCCGCCGATGGAGATGGCGGCGCCGAGAAGGATGACACCGAGCAGCAGCACCGTGGGGCGGGTGAGGCGGAGTCGGCTGGCGTCGGAGACGGCGTCGATGAAGCGGCGGTAGACGCCGCAGGCGACGAGCATGGTGCCCCCCGAGATGCCGGGGACCAGGTTGGCCAGACCCATGAAGAAGCCGGCCAGAAACGCCCGCAGCACCGGGACGGGGGCGGAACTCTGGGGCGTGGCCGGGATTTCGGGCGGCGCTGGGGCGTCGTGGGGCATGGGGGTCTCGGTGGGTCGGGCGTGCGTTCGAGCATCGGGCGTGGGAGAACGCCCGTATCATCGGTCAGGTGAAGCACAAATTCCTTATCCCGTGGCCGTTTGTTCCGCGGGCCTCGCTGGGGGCCTGCGTGCTGGCGTGTCTGCTGACCGGCGGCTGCATGGCGGTCTCTCCCGCGCCGGGCGGGCGCGGCGAGCCCGGGGCGGCGTCGGCTGTGCTGACGGCCCGGGCGGAAACGCCGGAGGCTCCGGAGGACGCGGCGGGCCGCTGGCCAACGCGGTGGGGCAAGCAGGGGTCGCCGCGGGGCGTGATTGTGCCGCTCGAGCATCGTCTGGTGGATCTGCGACCGGCCCATCTGGGGCGCTTCCATCAGCTGCGCACCGGCGAGCTGGAGTATCGGCATGCGGAAGCGCTGGCGCGGGGTCTGGGGATCGAGGAAGGTTTCCGGTTTGTCCCGGAGGGCCCGGGCTCGCTGCTCTTCCTGCCGCCCGTCGAGGACCGCGACGCCGACGCCCCGGCCGCGCCCGGCGAGGAGTCCGAGGTGTTCGTCTTCGTCAGCGCGCAGGAATCAGGTGAGAGCACGCCGGACGACCCGAGGGTCGCGATCGAGCGGACCTGGATCGCCCTGTACGACCCGACCACGCCCGAGGTGAAGGGCACGATCGTGCTGATCCCGGGCATGCTGGGCACGCCGCAGCCGATCATCGAGGGCCAGGTCCGGTTCTGGCGCAACAGCGGGTGGGCCGTGGTGCGGTTCCTGGCCCATCCGGCGCGGTTCACCGAACGGGTCGAGGCGGCGATCGAGCCGGGTGAAGAGGAAGCGGTCGGGCGGCGTCTGGCCGGCGTGTACGACACGCGGACGGCCGAGTGCGCTTACGCGGCGGACGCGGCGGTGGAGTACGTGCTCGGCAAGCGCCGGATGCTGCGGGACAAGCCGGTGGTGCTGGTGGGCATGTCCGGCGGGGCGATGGTGATGCCCACGGTGTACGCGTACGCCCCGCAGCGCTACGACGCGGCGGTGCTGATCGCGGGGGGCGCCAACTTCCTGAAGATCAGCGCCCAGTCCAACTACGCCGAGTGGATCGACGCCATCGTGCTGGACTGGGACCCCGAGGACCCGGCCTCCACGGGAAAAGCCGATCCCCAGCGTCTCGAGCGCGTCTCGAACGCGTACCTGGGCGCGTCGCGGATGGACGCGACCCACACCGCCCCCGAGATGGCGGGCATCCCGGTGCTGATGCTGCACGCCACGCGGGATCGGGCGGTGCCGTCCGACACCGGCGAGGCCCTGTGGCGGCTGCTCGAGCGGCCCGAGCGATGGGCCTACGGGGTGGGCCACGAGATGATCTTCGTGATGCTGCCGACGCAGGCCGCGCGCATGCAGGCCTGGATCGAGCGGGCGGTGGGGATCGCGGACGATGAGGCCGAACCAGCGCAGGACGACGCCGGGATCGGGGAAGGGCCGTGACGGCGTGCACCTCCTGATCAGCCCCTATTCGCTGTGCTCGCGGGATGTGGCCTCGATGGCGGGCGTGCTGCTGGCCGATCCGGCGGTGACATTCCTGCCGCGGTCGCTCGAACCCGCGGCGGTCTCGCGCGAGCGGGCCATGGGCTCGCCGGGTTTCCGCCGCGTGATGGAGGCCGTGTCCTGGGCCACGCCGCTGGTCGAGGCGGGCGTGCTGGCGACGGCGGTGGAGGGCGCGGACGCCTCGGAGGATTTCGCCGCCGCCCGGCGCCTGGTCGCCGAGGACCCCGACTTTGCGCCGCTGCGGCGGTTCGTCGAGCCCGGGCCGGAGGCGGATCCGGACGTGGCGCTCGAGCGGCTGGCGCGCGATCTGACGCGGGACGGGCCGGATCCTTCGATCTCGGTGCCGCTGGCGGGGGCGCTCGACGCGTTCGCGGCGCGGCACGGGTACGCGGTGCTCCGGGTCGACGGTCCCTCGCTTGCGCAGAAAGCCGAGCGGTCGCGCGAGCGCCGGCTGTTCGGCTGCTCGGTGCCGGTGCTCGTGCAGGCCACGCCCGCGCGGGTGCTGGAGACCCGGCGGCGTCTGCAGCGTGAACTGGACGACCTGCGCGGGGCCTGCGAGGCGTGCCTCGACGGATTGACGGACGAGTCGGCCGTGCGCCGGACCGCCGGGGCCTACGCGGCGGCGTACGACGATCAGCGGGGGCACATCGAGCGGTCAGAGGAGGATCCGGAGGATCCGCTCGTGCGATCCGCCGAGGTGGTGCTCGCCGGCGTCGCCCACGAGCGCGACCATGCGCTGGCGTGCTCGCTGGTGGCCGCCAGCAGGGTGACGAAGCGGGCGCCGCGGCCGGGGGGGCCGGGGGTGCTGTCGTCGCGATCGGTGATCGTGCGGGTGGTGGGGCGGTGAGGGACGGGTGCGGAGGGGGAGGTACGCAGAGGTGCAGAGATCATGCAGAGGGCGCAGAGAAAGACAAAGAGTTTTTCAACGCGAAGGTCGCGAAGAACGCGAAGCGTTTCTCGGCCAGACTGAAACTCCGAATCTGAAACCCCGATCCCTCAAATTCAATGCTGTGAAACAGAGTTGAAGACATCCGTGCGACACCTTCGCGTCCTTCGTGATCTTCGCGTTAAGAATCCTGATCTTGTTCTCTCCTCTGCGCCCTCTGCATGATCTCTGCACCTCTGCGTACCTCTTTCCGGATGCCAAGCATGCACAAGCACACCAACCGGCTCGCCAGAGAATCTTCGCCGTATCTGCTCCAGCACGCGCACAATCCCGTGGATTGGTACGCGTGGGGGGAGGAGGCGTTCGCCGAGGCGCGGCGGCGGGGGGTGCCGATCTTTCTTTCGGTGGGGTACTCGACCTGTTACTGGTGCCATGTGATGGAGCGGGAATCGTTCGAGGACGAGGCCACGGCGCGTGTGATGAACGAGCGGTTCGTGTGCGTCAAGGTGGACCGCGAGGAGCGTCCCGACGTGGACGAACTGTCGATGGCGGCCACCGTGACCTTCACGGGGCGGGGCGGCTGGCCGACGTCGGTGTTCCTGGAGCCGGTGGGGCTGCGGCCGTTTTTCGCCGGCACCTACTTCCCTCCGGCGGAGCGGTACGGGATCCCGTCGTTCACGCGGGTGCTCGAGGGGATGTCGGAGGCGTGGCACGAGCAGCGGGCGGAGGTGCTCGAGCAGGCGGAGATTCTGGCCGAGGCGGTGGCCAAGCAGCTGGGGGCCGGCGGAGAGGCCGTGGCGATCGGGCCGGCGCAGGTGCAGAAGGCGGTGGCGACGCTGCTGCAGATATTCGATCGGACGGAGGGCGGGTTCGGGGGGGCGCCCAAGTTCCCGCAGCCGATCTTCGCGGAGTTTCTGCTGGACGTGCGCGAGCGGACGGACGAGGCGACCCGGGAGGCGAACGACGCGGCGGTGCGGATGACGCTGGACAGGATGGCGGAGGGGGGGATGCACGAACCGGTGGGGGGCGGCTTCCACCGGTACAGCGTGGACCGGTTCTGGACGGTGCCGCACTTCGAGAAGATGCTGTACGACAACGGGCAGTTGGCGCACCTGTACGCGCGGGCGGCGGAGGTGTACGAGGATTCGTACTACGCCGAGGTGGCGCGGCGGGTGTGTGATTACGTCTTGAGGGAGATGACCGACGAGACGGGGGCGTTCTGGTCGGCGCAGGACGCGGAAGTCGATCACCGCGAAGGGCTGAACTACCTGTGGACGCCCGAGGAGTTCGACGCGGCGCTGGGGGACGAAGCCGAGTTCGCCCGAGCGGTGTACGGGCTGGACGCATCGGCCAACTTCCAGGACCCGCACCATCCGGACGAGGCGCCGCGGTGGGTGCTGCGGCTGGAGGGGCGTCCGGAACGGGTGGCGGAGCGGATGGGGATGGAGCCTGACGCGTTCGCGGCGCGGCTGGCCCGGGTCAACGGGACCTTGCTGGCGATCCGCAACAACCGCAAGCAGCCCGGCACGGACGACAAGGTTCTGGCCGCGTGGAACGGGTTGATGATCGCCGGGCTCGTGCGCACGGCCGGGGTGCTTGGCGCGGAGGAAGGACGCGTATATGCGGAGGCCGCGGCGCGGGCGGCCCGGTTCGTGCTTGGTGCGATGCGTGACAATGACGGCGGGTTGCTGCGGGTGTACCGGGCGGGGAAGGCGGCGGTGCCCGCGCCGCTGGAGGATCACGCGTTCCTGACGCACGGGCTGCTGGCGCTGGCGGCATGCCCGTTGACCGAGGATCCGGCATGGCTCGCGGCGGCACGAGCCCTGATGGATCATGCCGAGCGGGTGTTCGGCGACGGGAAGGGCGGGTACTTCGACACCGCGGCGGGCCGGACGGATCTGTTCCTGCGGGCCAGGACCACGCACGACGGGGCCACGCCGTCGGCGTCGGGCGTGATGCTGCGGAACATGGTGGACCTGCACGCCCTGACCGGCGAAGGTGTCTGGCTGGATCGGGCGGCCGCGCTGCTGACGGCGGTATCGGGCGCGGTGGACGGCGCCCCGGTGGGCACGCTCAACCCGCTGCGGGCCGCGCTGGCGATGATGGCGCTGGGCGAGAGGCTCGGCGGGCGGTACGTGTTCGCCACCGGCGAGGCGGAACTGACCGGACCAAAGCCCAGGTCACCCGTGACCGTGCTGGCCAACACCGAGAAGGTCGAGGTTTCGGCGGACACGCCCGGGGTGTTCAAGGTCGCGCTGCAGATCGATCCGGGCTGGCACGTGGTGGCGGCCGACCCAGGCGCGGAAGGCGATCTCGCGGGCATGCTGCGCGGGCTGCGGGTTGGACTGACCAGGGGCTCGGGCGTGGCGGTCTACGCGGATTATCCGGCGGGTGAGTCCTACGGCGTCGAAGGCGTGGGCCGGATCCTGGTGCACCACGGGCGGGTGGAGTTCGACGTGGTGCTCGAGCACGCCCCGGGCGTGGGCCCGTCGCCGGGCACGCCGGTGCTGGGCGTGCAGTTCCAGGCGTGCACCGACACCGAGTGCGCGCCGGTACGGGCGGTGGAACTGGAGATCGGGGTGGTGGTGCGTGCTTGAGAGAGGATTTGAAGAGGTACGCAGAGGTGCAGAGACCACGCAGAGGGCGCCGAGAGAGGAATTTTGGCGCGAAGAATGCGAAGCGATCTTCGGGAAGCCGCCCGGTCCATCTACTCCTTGATCTTTGATATTGGTGAAGCCGGAAAGGAGTGTGGTGTCTCGATCCACGCTTCGCGACCTTCGCGACCTTCGCGTTGAAAAACTCTTTGTCTTTCTCTGCGCCCTCTGCGTGGTCTCT
>CAYNRF010000044.1:6610-9814 GCA_964399525.1 uncultured Phycisphaeraceae bacterium
CCTTCTCTTCCCTCCCCCCCCCCCTCCCCCTCCCCTCTGCACCTCTGCGTACCTGTTTTCCGTGTTTGTTCCAGCGTCAGTGCGGCGCGTGGTGCTGGCGGAGCATGCGGTAGCCGGGGCTGTTCTCGCCGTAGTACATGGGCAGGTGCTGGACGATGCGGAAGCCCATGGACTCGTAGAGGGCGATGGCGCGGTGGTTTTCCTGGCGGACTTCGAGGTAGATGCGGGTGACGCCCTCGGCCTCGAGGGCCTCGACGGCGTGGGTGGCCAGGCGTCGGCCCAGGCCGCGGCCGGCTTCGGAGGGCGAGACGGCCACGGTGTAGAGCCGGCCGGTGACGCCCGAGCGGCTGCGGCGGGTGAGCATCGCGATCCAGGCCACGATGTCGCCCTCCCGCTCGGCGACGAAGACCCGCGCCCGGGGGTTGGTGATCAGCCCGGCCGTCTGGCGCAGGCTGAAGCGGTCGGACTCGGCGAAGGCCGCCTGCTCCACGGCCCAGGCGGCGGCGGTGTCCCGGGGCTCGGCCCGTCGGATCCGCGCCGCGGCGGCGGCCCCGGACGGCGGCGCCGCGTCCGCGATGGCCGCGTCGATGCGTGCGTGGGCGTCGGGGGTCAGGATGGGGGTGGGTTCTGGCTGGGTCATGACGCCCGTTCCCGACGGGCGGAGTTTCGCTGGGGTCCGGGTGCGGTCAGAGCACGCCGTACTTCTTCAGGTGCTTGCGCATCTGCCTGACGGGGTCCTTCTCGGGATCGATCAGTTCGGCGTTCCATCCGGAGGCGCGGGCCCCGCGGATGTTTTCTTCGAGGTCATCGAAGAAGAGGATCTGGGCGGCCGAGGCGCTGACGCGGCGTTCGAAGGCCGAATAGATCTTCTCGTCGGGCTTGGCCATCCCGAAGAGGTGGCTGGCCCACTGGTGCTCGATCAGGCTGGCGGTCTTGAAGTCGGTTTCCCGCCTGGCCCAGTGCAGGCCGTTGGTGTTGGAGAGCAGGGCGGTGCAGACCTTGGGGATGGCGTTGATCTCCGCGATGAGATCCCCGGTGCCCTTGAAGTCCTCGATCAGCCAGGCGTGGTGGATCTTCTCGATCTCGTCCGGCTGATACTGGGCATCGCTGGCCTCGGCGACGGCCTTGAAGTAGGCCGCGTCGGACATCTGGCCGGTCTGGTAGCGCTGGCTGAGTCGCCGGCGGGCGTCCACGCACTTCTTGTGCCCGGACTTGCCGCGGACCGGCAGGCCGGCCATCTCGCACCCCTGCTCCCAGGAACGGCAGATCCGCAGGATCACCCCGCCCCAGTCGAAACAGACCACACGCACGCCGTCACTCATCGCCCGGTTCCTCCTCCAGAGGGACCTTCATGATCTCGTCCATCACGGTGGTCGCGAACGAGCCTCTGGGCAGCTCGAACGCGCAGCGGACATACGCCCCGTGCTCGTCCACCCCGCCCTCGACCTCCGGGTCGATCACCGGGATGCGCAGCGGGCGCCGGTCGCCGCCGATCATCAGGTAGCCGTCGCGTTCCTCGCAGGCGGCCAGCTGGGCCGGCTCCACGCCCGCCCCCGCCAGCGCCGCCACCTCGGCCCGGTCGACCGCGCCGGCGGCGCGGCGCATCGTGGTGCCCCACATCGGCCCGGAGGGCGCGACCTCGAAGCGGGCGAGGCGTTCGTTGAGTTCGGGCTCGTTCAGATTTTCCGGCGACACCGGGAACACGGCCCTGCTCTTGATCACGAAGGCCAGATCCCCGTCCTCGAACCGGTCCAGGCGGCCCTCGAGCAGGCGGCGGTTGAGCACGGCGTTGAAGACCGCGCTCTGGAAGCTCGAGATGAAGAAGCCCGCGGCGGTGGCGTCGATGGCCCGCAGCGCCTGCGCGTGGTCGCCCGTCGCCGCCATGACCTTGAGCGCCTGACGTTCGCCCTTGAACAGCCGGGGCATCGCCTCATACGCAACGCGGTACTCCCCAGCCGCGTAGGCCAGCCGGCTCTCGCGCTGCATCGCGGGCATGTCTCCGCCGGTCCCGAGCAGCAGATCGATCGCGCGGCGGGCGTCGCCGAGGATCATGGCCCGGCCGATGAGGTGGTTGTTGCGCATGTACCCGAACCGCTGGACGCCGAAGCGGTTGGGCACGCCGGTCCGGGCCAGCATCTCCAGGGCCTTGCGGGCGTGGAGCACGCCGGTCGGCTCGACCCCGCGGACCTTGATCGAGAAGCGGTTGCCGGCCAGGTGCCCGCGCTGCAGCTTGTTCTCGTGCAGGTCGGCCCACTGGATCGAGATGCGCGGATGGTCGAAGCTGGGGAAGTCCTCCGGCGTGCGCCCGGGCGCATGGACCGACACGACCTGCCGGGTGATGGCGTGCTTGTCCTTGAGCCCGGCGTGCCCGATCGAGTGGGGCGGCACCCGGAAGTGACGCGCGATCTCGTCGCGCATCTGGATGGTGCTCAGGCCGCGCTTCTCGACATAGAGGTAGATGTGCTCGCCCGAGCCCGAGGGCTCGTAGAGCGGGATCTCATCGACCAGGAAGTCCTCGTCGCGCTGCTTGATGGCCCCGCCGATGCCGGGGATGTCCCGCGTCAGGTAGACCGGGGCGGTCACGTGCGCGGCGAAGCGTTCGAGCTCGGGATGTTCGCCCGCGCGGACCATCACGGCTCCGTCCCGCCGGGGTGGGGCGTGGCGGCCTCCTCGATGACCGACTCGTCCACGAACACCGGCACGCCCGACGCCACGCCGAGCGCAATCGCGTCGCTGGGCCGGGCGTCGACGCGGACGGCGGCGCCGTCCGGCCCGGTCAGATTCAGGCGGGCGTAGAAGGTCCCCTCGGACAGGTCGGTGATCTCGACCGAATCGAGCGTGGCGCCCAGGGTGGCCACGACCGACGCGAGCAGGTCGTGCGTCTGGGGGCGCTTGGGGACGATTCCGGAGAGCCGGCGTTCGATGGCCTGGGCTTCGGGCAGCCCGATGACGATCGGGAAGGAGCGCGGGGCCGCCCCGCCGCCGGGCTCGGCCTCGGTCAGTTCGATGAGCTGCACGTCGGTCAGCTCACGGATCAGGATGCGGCTCAGCTCCATCCGGACGGGCATCGGGGATCCTTGGGGTGCGTCGGTCGCCGCGGGCAAGGCCCGCGGCCGGGTTTGAATGGGGGCCGGGGGCGGCGGGGCCACCCCGGCGCCCCGGGGGGGCCCGGGACGGGCCCGACGCCCGGTGCTTCCCCAACCC
>CAYNRF010000044.1:9824-16428 GCA_964399525.1 uncultured Phycisphaeraceae bacterium
CCTGTCTGGCCGGGGGCCCGGCCGCGCCGCCCCCCCCGCGGCCCCCCGGGGGCACGCTAACTCCCGGAATGGCCACGCTTTTCGCCGGGAAGGCCGGGCCAGCGGACGCCCAGGGCGTCCAGCAGCGATGCGGGGACCCCGATGTCCACCACCGCCAGTTCCCCCAGATATGGCTGGGCCTCGAGGCGGGTCAGCCCGGTCTTCACCGCGGCCAGCGTGACCGTCCGGTCGTAACTGACGCATGTTTCACCCAGGGGACACCCCGAGTCCGCGTCGAGTCCGGAAGGCACGTCCACCGCCAGCACCAGCGCCCCGCGGCCGCGCTGGTCGTCGGCCCACGCGATCAGGTCGGCCGCAATCCCCTGAACAGGGCGGGTCAGACCCGTGCCGAACAGCGCATCGACGACGAGTCCCGGTGCGTCGTCCCCCAGGGCCGCGGCCCCGTGGGGCAGGATCGGGATGCCCATCCGCTCGATGATCCGCAGCTGGGTTCCGGCATCGCTGTCCGGGGACGGTCGGCCCGCCAGGGCCACGCGGACCGGCATCCCGAAGACGGCCAGGTGCCGGGCGAGCGCCAGACCGTCGCCGCCGTTGTTCCCCGGGCCGCAGAGGATGAGGGTGTCGCAGCGGCGGGCCCGGGCGAGCAGGTCCAGCGCGTGGTCGCGCACGTTCCGGGCCGCGTTCTCCATCAGCACGATGGTGGGGATGCCGAGTTCGATCGCGGCGCGGCGGTCGAGCTCGCGAACGCCGGCGACGCTGAGCTCGTAGACCGGATAGGACGGTCTCCACGCCGCCTCGGCCGCCGGGGCGGCTGCGTCCCCCAGACGGGGCCTGGGAACCTCGTGGGGCGCGGGCGGGCCCGGGTCCGGGCTGGTGGGGTCCGTCATCGGCCCAAGTGTACGGGCGCAGCGGCGGGCTTACCCTTGAACAGGCTTTTATGGCGAACTTGCCTCTGGACATCCTGCTCGGCGTCTGCCTGCTGGGCGCCGCCGGGCTGGCGGTGTACTGGTCCGCGGCGATCTTCCAGATCCTGCGGACCCGCCGGGCGCTGCCCACCGCGCGGGCGGGGGTGGATGCGGCGGACCGCAAGCCGCCGACGGAGAAGGTCTGCGTGATCGTGCCCGCCCACAACGAGGCGGGGACGATCTCGGGGCTGATCGCCTCGCTGAAGGCCCAGGATTACGACCGGATGCGGGTGGTGCTGGCGCTGGACCGGTGCACGGACGACACGCGCGGGGTGGCCGAGCGGGCGATCGACCGGGATCCGCGGTTCGAGATCGTGGAGATCACCGAGTGCCCGGCCGACTGGGCGGGCAAGGTGCACGCGGCGTGGACGGGCTTCCAGCGGTCGCAGCACGCGCAGAACGCCGAGGTGCTGATCTTCACGGACGCCGACACGGAGTTTGATCCGAGCTGCGTGCGGGCGTGCCTGGCGCTGGCGCGTCAGCGTCGCCTCGACATGCTCAGCCTGTTCTGCACGCTGACGACGGACGCGTGGTTCGAACGGGTGGTGCAGACGGCGGCGGGGTTCGAGCTGGCGCGGCAGTACCCGCTGATCCGGGCGAATCTGGAGGACCACCGGCGGCGTCGGCCGTTCGCGAACGGGCAGTTCATGCTGTTCGACGCGGGGGCGTACCGGGCCATCGGCGGGCACGAGGGGGTGAAGGAGGCGCTGCTGGAGGACATCGCGTTCTCGCGTCGGGTGGCCCAGAGCCAGATGCGCGGCGGGCTGCTGCTGGCCGAGGGCATGGTCCGCTGCCGCATGTACGACGACTGGGCGCAGTTCCGGCGGGGGTGGAAGCGGATCTATACGGAGTCGGCCAACCGCGAGCCGGGACGGCTGCGGCGGTATGCGTGGCGCTCGACCGCGCTGGGCGTGGGCCTGCCCCTGCTGTCCGCTGTCGGGCTGGGGCTGGCGATGGCGGGCGGGGAAGGCCCGACGCGGTGGGCGGCGGGGGGCGCGTGCGCGTTCGCGTTGCTTGTCTGGCTGACGGGCCTGGTGGGGGTGTATCGCAGCTCGGGGGCGAGGACCGAGGACGTGCTGTACTTCCCGATCGGGGCGTGGCTGGTGGGATCGATCTATCGGGAGGCGTGGCGTGATCTGGTGACCGGCAAGCCGACCTCGTGGGGCGGGCGCGAGTACGTGCGTCCGGTCGCGCGGGAAGGAGGGGTGTGAGATGCGACGTCTCCGCCGCCTGAACACGACGACGAGCATCGAGCTGACGCCGATGATCGACGTGGTGTTCCTGCTGCTGACGTTCTTCATCTTCTCGATCGCGCTGATGGTGCGCGCGGACGTGCTGGGGGTCTCGCTGCCGGACCTGACCAGCGGCGTGGAGGCCGAACGCGTCGAGCCGATCACGGTGACGCTGCGGGCGGACGGGTCGGTGAGCCTGATGGGCGAGGCGGTGGCCCGCGAGGCGCTGGTCGAGGCGATCCGCACGCGGCGCGCGGCGCGTCCGGAGGCCCCGGTGCTGGTGGCGGCGGATGTCGTGGCGGGGGCCGGGCTGTTGATCGAACTGGCGGACGCGCTGGTGGGGGGGGGCATCACGCGGTTCTCGGTGGTGGGGCGGCGAGCGCCGGCGGACGCGGGCGTTGGTGGTGGCGAGGCGGAGGGGGGGGCGCCGTGAGCTCGCATGCGGTCCATCCGCGGCAGGACCGGGCGGCGGTCGTGTGGGGGGCGGGTCTGGCCGTCAGCGTCCTGCTGCACGCGGGGGTGGCGTGGTGGCTGGGGGTGATGCCGTCGCGGACGGTCTGGTTCCCGATCCCGCCCGCGCAAACGGAGGCCGAGGACGCGCCGCAGCCCCTGACGCTGGGCATGGACATCCCGGAGAACGCGTCGATCGCGTGGCTGGGCGTGCTGGAGAACCCGGTCGAAGCGGCGGCGCCCGAGTCCGAGGTGGACCAGGCGGAGCTGTCGCCGACGCCCGGGGCCGAGCCGACGCCGGAGGTGTCCCCGCCGGATCTGGTCGAGCCGGTCGAGGAGCCGGTGCAGGAGGCTGCCGAGCCGGCGCCGGTGTCGCCGGTGGAGCGGCCGGAGGCCGAGCCGGTGCCGGCGGCCGAACCGCCTGCGGAGCCGGTCCTTCAGCCCGAACCCGAGCCGGCCGTGGAACCACAACCTGAGGAGCCGGCGCCGCTCCAGCCGCTGGAGATCCCGGACGATCCGCGTGCGCCCGTGCTGCCGCCGGAGGCGACGGACCCGGCGCCGGGTGAGCCCGTGCCGGTGGAAGAGCCGCGGGCGGAGACGCCGCCGGACGAGCCCACGCCGACCGAGCCGGTGGAGCGGGGGGTGATGGGGCCGCCGGAGCCGACGCCGCAGCAGCGTGCGGCGGAGGCGCCGATCGAGACTCCGGCGCAGCCCGCGCCGGCGCGTCCGACGCAGCGGCCGCCCACGCCGGCGGGCGCGCCGGGCGAGTTGGACGAACGGGCGTCGGACGCGGCGATGCGTCGGACGGCGCGGGAGCTGCCGATCGACCGGCTGGGGCGGCCGCTGCAGGCGTCGGGTGATCTGCAGCTGACCACGGTGCGTCCGACCTGGTCGCTGCAGGTGCGCAACGCCTACAGCCCGCGGCGGAATCCGTTCATCGAGATCCGGTTCGGGGCGGACGGGCGGGTCCGGTGGGCGCGGTTCGTGCCGCTGGCGGACGGGACGGTCGGGTCGGGGTACGAAGAGGTGGACCAGCCGCTGCTCAACGCGGTGTTCCGGTGGACGGCGCGCGGCGAGGCGATCGAGGCGCTGCGGGACCGCGGGCCGGGCGCGACGCACGACATCGTGATGCGGTTCCTGCTGGTGCCGGCGGTGCCGGGGGAGCGGGACGAGGAGTGAGTTTGGTGCTCGCGCTGGATTGCAGGCCGCGAAGGTTAACACGTCGCTCGGCCGCTGCTTTGCAGTCGCGGCTTGTCGGTTGAGGGCATGAAAAACGCCCCGCGGGGGCGGGGCGTTTGGTGGGGGCGAAGATCGGTTGGATCAGGGGTTGTTTCGGGGGGCCTGGGTGGTGCCGGTGCCGGTGGGGCCGGCGATGGACGAGCGCATCGAGGTGTCGGCCTGGATGTTCTTCATGCGGTAGTAGTCCATGATGCCCATGTTGCCCTGGCGGAAGGCGTCGGCCATGGCCTTGGGGACGTCGGCCTCGGCGAGGACGACCAGGGCGCGGTTCTCTTCGATCTTGGCCTTGTTCTCCTGCTCGAGCGCGACGGCCATGGCGCGGCGCTTCTCGGCCTCGGCCTGGAAGCGGCGCTTGTCGGCCTCGGCCTGGTCGGCCTGGAGCTGGGCGCCGATGTTCTCGCCGACGTCGACGTCGGCGATGTCGATCGAGAGGATCTCGAACGCGGTGCCGGCGTCGAGGCCGCGGGCCATCACGGCCTTGGAGATGCGGTCGGGGTTCTCGAGCACCTGCTTGTGGCTGTCGGCCGAGCCGATGGCCGAGACGATGCCCTCGCCGACGCGGGCGATGATGGTCTCTTCGGTGGCGCCGCCGATGAGGCGGGCGAGGTTGGTGCGCACGGTCACGCGGGCGCGGGCCTTGAGCTGGATGCCGTCCTTGGCCACGGCGTCGATGGTGCTGCGGCCCTGGGCGGGGTTGGGGCAGTCGATAACCTTGGGGTTCACCGACGTGTTGACGGCCTCGAAGATGTCACGCCCGGCCAGGTCGATCGAGCAGGCGGTGTCCCAGTCCAGATCGATGCGGGCGCGCATCGCGGCGATCAGGGCGGTGACCACGTTGACCACCCGTCCGCCGGCCAGATAGTGGGTCTCGAGCTGGTTGGTCGAGATGGGCAGGCCGGACTTGACGGCCCGGATGCGGCTGAGGACGATCGTCCGGGCGTCGACCTTGCGAAACCGCATGCCGATCAGGTCGGCGAGGCTGACCTTGGCGTTGGACAGCAGCGCCTGGAACCACAGGCCGAAGAAGTTGAAGAGCACGACGACCAGTCCGAGCAGGACGATGCCGGCGATGACGATGAGGATGATGCCGAGTGGACCCATGGATCAGTGACTCCTCGCGGGGGGAAGACCGGGTGAGACAGGAAGCATAGGAGGACCGGCGTCCGGACAGCGGGGATCGGCGGCGCCCGGCGTCCGCGTCATACGGCGCGGACCCGGATCTGCATCGCGTCGGCGCCGGTCACCCGCACGGGTGTGTTCCGGTCGATCAGGCCGATCTCGGCGACGGCGTCGTACCGCTGGCCGTCGACCTCCACCAGCCCGACCGGGCGCAGGTCCGTGACGGCCTTTCCGGTCCGGCCGATGAGGGCCGTTTTCCGGGCGCGATCGGCCTGGAGGTCGTCGCCGACGCCGCGGGCGATCTCGGCGGCATCCGGGCCGATCAGCTTGCGTCCGAAGGCGCTGTGCGGCAGCATCCTGATGGCCCAGAAGAACGACATGGGCCCGAGCACCACCACGGTGAGCATGCCCGACGCGCCCCAGACGGCCGAATAGCGGAACAGCGCGACGACCCCGGCGACCGCGCAGCACCCGGCCACGAGACCGATGATGCCGCCCGAGGGCACCAGGGCCTCGATGAAGATCAGGATGAGCGAGACGGCCAGCAGACCCAGGCCGACCACCAGCACGGTTTCCATCAGGCGGCTCCCTCCGCGGATTGTTCCTCCACCACGATCCGGAACCGCTCGACCGCCACCACGCGGACCGGCGTTCCGGGATCGATCACCCCCAGGCCCGCGACCACGTCGAAGATGCGTCCGTCGATCTCGGCGGAGCCGACGGGGCGCAGGGCCGTGACGGCCACGCCGGTCATGCCGACGGTCAGCGGGGTCTGCTCGAGGCGGGCGGCGGCGCGGAGCAGCTCGGCGTCGGCGCGGACGCTCTCCTCGTCCTCATCGCCCGGGGTGGCGCCCAGCACGAGGCGGTCGAGGAAGGGCAGGCGGTTGAAGTGCCGGGCGATCAGGTACATGCCCACGCCGGCGGTGATGGCGGCCATCAGGATGATGGTGGCGCCGCGCAGGAGCTCCTGCTGGGTGGCGGGGTTGCCCAGCGCCCCGCCGGCGGGGACGAAGGTGCCCAGCAGCCCGGCGAACAGCGACACGACGCCCAGCACGCCGAAGAGTCCGAAGCCGGGCAGCACGAAGATCTCGATCCCCAGCAGCACGACGCCGACGCCGATGGCCACGAACTCCCACCAGCCCGCCGCGCCGATCAGCGCGGGCGGCGCGAGCAAAAGCACGAGCGAGGCGGCGGCGATGATGCCGGGGACGGTCAGGCCGGGGCTCATCATCTCGAGGAACAGGGCGATGAGCATCACGACGATCAGCACGCCGCGGACCAGACCGCTGGTCATGAAGCGGACCAGCCGCTCGGACCAGCTCTCGTCGGCGCGGACCATCTCGACCGCGCCGAAGTAGTCGCGCAGCTCCTCGTCGGTGCGGATCGTGGTGGCGGAGAACCCGAAGGCCAGCATCTGGTCGTCGCGGAGCACGATGGGCGCGGTGCCGTCGGTCAGGTAGCCCAGCTCGCTGAAGCGGCCCGCGTCGGCCGGCGTGAGCACCGGCCGCTGCGAGGGGCGGTCCAGCCGCAGTTCCGAACGCTCGGGCAGCGCGAACTCGCGGGCCACGTCCTCCAGCGTGTCGCTGGCCGGGCGGAAGG
>CAYNRF010000044.1:16528-19801 GCA_964399525.1 uncultured Phycisphaeraceae bacterium
GGCGGGCGCGGGCTGTCCGTCCGGCGTCGGCTCCTCGGCGGGCTCATCGGCCTGCTCCGGGGGCGGCGTCGCGGAGGTGCGCGCGTCACGCACCCCGCCGGTGACGCCCGCCAGCAGCGGGCGTCCGCGGACCGGCGGACGGCCGAAGAGCATGCGGAACTCCTCCTCGTTGACCGCCAGCCGCTGCCCGGTGGCCTGGTCTTCGACCCACCAGAGTTCGATGCCGTCGATGACGATGGCCTGCACCATGTACTCGTCCCAGCCGTTGCGCCGGGCCGAGTCGGTGACGTCGGCGAGCAGGACGGGCAGGATCTTGGTGCGCTCGTCCGGGGTCAGACCGCGGAGTCCCATGCGGTTCTGGCCGGGCACGGAGGTCATGGTGACCGGGAAGGCGTCGCCCATGGACGAGGGCGAGTTGACCACGATCTCGCGGCACGCCAGCGCGACGATGGCGCCGCCGGAGTACGCGTCGGGGTTGATCCACGCCACGGTGTTGTCGATCGACGAGGCTTTGATGGCGTTGGTGATCTCGAGGACGGCGCCCACCTCGCCGCCGGGCGAGTTGATGTCGATGACGAGGGCGTTGGCGCCGCCCAGCTCGGCCGCCTCGATCCGGCGGCGGACGGACATGGCGGTGATGGCGTCGATCGGCCCTTCCATCGTGATCACCACCACCTTGTCCGCCTGGCGATAGGCGGGCACGGCGGCGGGGGGCGCCGACTCGGCCCCGGCCAGCCCGGGCAGGGCGGTCGGGATGAGGGTGCCGCGGGTCAGGCCCGACGGAGGCGATCCGCGGGTGGCCCCCACCCGGTCCGCGAGCGCGGCCGTCCAGGCCAGCAGCACCGCGGCCATCAGGAAGGCAATCCGGGCCGGCCGCGGTCGCGGCCGCCGGTCGGTCCGGTGGCCCGGATTGGCTGGGGTGTTCAGCATCGGTTCAGTATACGGAACCGGCCCGGTCCGGATTCCGCGTTGCAGGATCCGCGGGCCCGTCAGTCCGCGGGGGTCTCCTGCTCGACCGTCCAGACGAGCCGCTCGCCGCGGCAGTCGATGTGGATCGAGAAGAAGCCGGGGCTGCCGCCCGGGCCGGACCGTTCGTGCTTGCGGATCATGGGCCAGATGATGGCGCGGTCGGTTTCGGGCAGGGGAAGCTGGTCGATCTCGTGGGGATGGTGCCAGCGGAGCTCGCCCTCGTTCATGGCGCCGGTGCTGACCTCGACGGGCCCGAGGACCCGGAAGTAGAACAGCAGCCAGTGGCCCTTGCCCTCGAACGCGGTCTCGGCGATCAGGCCGCCCAGGTGGACCCGTTCGATCGGGACGGTGATGCCGGCCTCCTCCTGGATCTCCCGGACGGCGCACTGCATGGGGCTTTCGCCCTTGTGCATCTCGAGCTTGCCGCCGATCGGAGAGCACAGCCCCTGGTTGGGGGCCTTGATGCGGTGCAGGAGCAGCACACGGCCCTGCGCGTCGCGCAGATCGCACAGGCACGCGATCTTGTAGGGGAGCGGGTCGGCGTTGGGCAGGTTCGGGAGGATGTTGGCGGCGTCGGGCATCGGGAGCAAAGGTTAGGGAGCGCAAGACGGCCGGGATCTCGGGAACATCCCCGCTCGAACGGAGGATTCACGCGGGGTCGCCGGGCGTGTCGATACCCTTGACCGTGGACAGACCCGACCCGATGACCGCGTCCGAACCAACCTCCCGCCTCCGTCCGGGCCCATCGCCCGTGGGGGGCGCGCGTCCGTACATGCTCGGCGTGGGCGGCTGCGGCATGTCGGGCCTGGCCCGGGTGCTCGCGGCCAGGGGGCTGAGCGTGCGGGGTTCGGACTCGACCCCGTCCGCGACCACGCAGGCGCTGGCCGAGGCGGGCATCCCGGTGGGCTTCGAGGAATCGGCCGCGGCGATCCCCGAGGACGCCGACGTGATCATCGCCTCGGCCGCCATCAAGCCGGACCACCCGCAGGCGCTCGAGGCGACCCGCCGCGGGCTGGCCTTCCACAGCTACGCCGAGGCGCTGGGCCTGTGCATGGCCGCCCACACCGGCGTGGCCATCGCCGGCACCCACGGCAAGTCGACCACCACCGCCATGCTGGGCTGCGCCATGACCGACGCGGGGCTGGACCCCACGGTGATCGTCGGGGCGACCTGTTCGCAGCTCTCCGCCGGGACGGGGGCGCCCGGACGCCCGGTGGGCTTCCGCGTCGGGGCCGAGCGTGTGCCGGCCGGGCCCATGGCGGACCGCCCCGGGCTGCTGCTGGCCGAGGCGTGCGAGTTCAACCGCTCGTTCCACAATCTGCGCCCGGTGGTGGCGTCGATCTCGTCGGTGGAGGCGGACCACCTGGACATCTACGGGTCGCTGGACGCGATCGTCGAGGCCTTCGCCGAGTTTGCACGCCTGGTCCCGCCGGAGCAGGAAGGCGGGCGGCTGATCATCGCCCACGAGGGCGCGCACCGGCGTGAGATCACCGCCGGGCTGACCTGCCGGGTGGACACGATCGGCTTCAACCCGTCGGCCGACTGGGTGGTGTCCTACGACACGGCGACGCGTCGGGTGAGCGTGCGCGGGCCGGAGGTGGGCGAGCGGTCGTGGACGCTGCGCATGCCCGGCGAGCACAACGCGTTCAACTCGGCGATGGCGTTCGCGCTGGCGTGCTCCTGCGGGGCGGACCCGGACAAGGTGGCCGCGTCGCTGGGTGCGTTCCGCGGGCTGGACCGGCGCATGCAGTTCCTCGGGCAGCGCGACGGCGTGCGCGTCTACGACGATTACGGGCACCACCCGACCGAGATCGAGGCCACGCTGCGGGCCCTGCGCCAGGCCGAGGACCCGGCCCCGGCCGGCGGCCGGCTCATCTGCGTCTTCCAGCCGCACCAGCACTCGCGCACCCGGTTCCTGCTCGAGGAGTTTGCGACCAGCTTCGAGCACGCGGACATCGTCATCGTCCCGCAGATCTACTTCGTCCGCGACTCGCAGGTCGAGAAGCAGAAAGTCTCCTCGGCCGACCTCGTCGACCGCCTGCGGGCCCGGGGCGTGCGCGCCATGCATCTCTACCCGTTCGAGGCGATCATCGAGCAGCTCGAGAACCTGTGCCGCCCCGGAGACCTGCTCGTGGTGATGGGCGCCGGCCCGGTGTGGCAGGTCGGCAAGGGGTACCTGGGGCGCGACGCGGAGGCGGGGGCGTGAAGGCGACCTCCGACAGTCTGACGGTCGAGCGCAACGCGCCGATCTCGACCTGGTTCCACATCGGTGGCTGCGCCGACCGACTGGCCAGACCCGGGACC
>CAYNRF010000045.1:0-19577 GCA_964399525.1 uncultured Phycisphaeraceae bacterium
TGACACGTAGATCGTGGTGGTGGCCAGCCGCTGCTGCAACACGCGGATTTCGCTGCGCATCTGGACCCGCAGCTTCGCATCCAGGTTGGACAGCGGCTCGTCGAACAGAAAGACCTGGGGGTGGCGAACGATCGCTCGTCCCATGGCCACGCGCTGGCGCTGTCCCCCGGAAAGCTGGCGCGGATAGCGGTCGAGCAGCATCTCAAGGCCGAGGATCTTCGCCGCCCGCTGGACTTCCTGTTCCATGATGTCGGCAGGCGCCTTCGCCAGCTTCATGGAGAACGCCATGTTCTGCCGCACAGTCATGTGAGGGTACAGGGCGTAGTTCTGAAAGACCATCGCAATGTCGCGATCTTTGGGCGGCACCGTGTTGACCACCCGTCCGCCGATCGCGATCTCACCGCTGGTGATGTTCTCCAGCCCGGCGATCATGCGCAGCAGCGTGGACTTCCCGCAGCCCGAAGGACCCACCAGCACCACGAACTCGCCATCCGAAATTTCGACGTTCACGCCGTGAAGGATGGGCGTGCTTCCGAAATTCTTGCGCGCGTCCCGCACAGAGACCGTCGCCATCCGTTGCCTCCCCGGCGGCCCCGGTCGGGACGCCTCCCTTTCGAGGCTAACAACCGATGGACCGCATGCGCAACCTGACCCTCCCGATCTTCATTCTGTCGTGCCTGCTGGACGGCCCCCCCGCCGCCGGCTAGTCGGGTCGCTGCCTACCCGGAAGGGAAAGATGCCGGGCGCTTCTCGTCGGCTCGCTGCATTGCTCGCCTCGCTGACCGCCCTCGGCCCGCTTGGCGTGGACATGTACCTGCCGGCCTTCCCTGCGATGGCGACAGAGTTGTCGGCAACGCCGGCCGCTGTGCAGCGGACGCTCGCGGCCTTCCTCTTCGGCCTGGCAGCGGGACAACTCGTAGTCGGGCCGTTGTCCGACCGCTTCGGCCGGCGAGCACCGCTGTTCGCCGGGCTCGCCCTTTTTGCCACAGCCTCGGTCGGCTGCGCCCTGGCGGCATCCGCCGACGCCCTCGCCTGGCTAAGGCTGGTCCAGGCGCTGGGCGGCTGCGCCGGCATGGTGGTGGCCCGGGCTGTGGTGCGTGACGTGGCCGACGAACGCGGCGCAGTAAGCATGATGGCCATGCTGATGCTGGTCATGGGGGCGGCCCCGATCCTGGCGCCGCTGTTCGGTGGTGCCCTGCTCGCCGCCTTCGGCTGGCGCGCCATCTTCTGGGCACTCGCGGCCTACGCGATCGCCGCGCTCGCGCTTATCGCTCTGACGCTGCCAGAAAGCCTGCCCCGGGAGCAGCGCCGACGCGATGGTCCGGGTGCCGTTATCGCGGTCTATGCACAAATCTTGTGTGATCGCCGGTTCTTGGCGCACGCGTTGGCGGGCGCGGTGCCGATGCTCGGGCTCTTCGCCTATCTGGTCGCTTCACCGCATGTGCTGATGGGCCGGCACGGCCTGTCTCCCACGGAATACGCACTGGCATTCGGCGCCAACGCGTTCGGCCTTATCCTGGCGACCCAGGTGGTTGCTCGGCTCGTGCGCACGATCACGCCGGCGCGGTTGATCATCGTGTCGCTTTCGCTCTGCGCCGCAGCGGGGCTGGCCGTGCCGCTGGCGGTGGCAAGCGGCCTGCTTTGGCCGCTCCTGCTCGTGCTTTTCGCCTACCTGGCCATGATGGGTGCCGTGCTGCCTTTGGCGTCCGCGCTGGCCATGGCGCCGCTCGGACGGGTCGCCGGCAGCGCCTCTGCCATGATCGGGACGCTGCAATTCGGGGGCGGAGCAGTCGTCGGCGTGCTCATCGGCGCGGCTGGCGAAAGTTCGCCATGGCCGATGGCGATACTTCTTGCCTTGGCGGGCGCTACGGGCCTCGTGCTGCACCTCGCGCTCCGCCGCTAGCGTCGCATGCCGGCTTCCCTCAGCTGCGCAGCAGGCCCTCTGCGGCGGCAATGACTTTGCTGGCATCCGGCTTCAAGGCATCTTCGAGGGGCGGGGCGAAGGGGACCGGCACGCGCGGCTGGCCCAGCCTCGTGGCTCCGCGCAGCGCCGCGGGACCCAGCCGCTCGAGCACGCGCGCCAAAACCTCCGCACCGAAGCCGGCGGTCGTCACCGCCTCGTGCACCACCAGCAGGCGTCGCGTCCTGGCCGCCGAGGCGCAGACCGCGTCCTCGTCCCAGGGCCACAGCGTGCGAAGATCCAGCGCGTCGGCCGATATACCACGCGCGGCGAGTGTCTCCACCGCCTCCTCCACGAAAGGCACGGCCGCCGACCAGGTGACGATCGTCAGGTCCGCGCCTTCGCGAATCCGGCGGGCATGGCCGAAAGGCAGTGGCGCGATGGTCCCCGGCACCTCCCCCTTGTGGGGAAACAGGTTCTTCGGATCGAAGAACAGGACGGGATCATCGCTGCGGATGGCAGAAACCAGCAGTCCGGCGGCGTCGGCTGGAGTGGAGGGAACCGCCACCACGAGACCCGGGATGTGCGTGAACCAACTCTCCAGAGTCTGGGAATGCTGCGCCGCAGAATTGCGCCAGATCCCGTGCGGCATGCGTATCACCAGAGCGGGCCTAGCCTGGCCCCCGAACATATAGCGTATCTTGGCGATCTGGTTCACCAGTTCGTCCATAGCGCACATCACGAAGTCGAAGATCCGCATCTCGATGATCGGCCGCGTGCCGACCAGCGCTGCACCGAGCCCCGCGCCCATGATGGTACTTTCCGAGATCGGGGTAGAGACGACGCGCTGCGGCCCGAATTCCTCGAGGAAGCCGCCGTACTGGCCGAACAGTCCACCGCGCGCCACGTCCTCGCCAAGCACCCAGACCCGCGGATCGCGCCGCATCTCCTGCAGTGCAGCGCGGCGCACCGCTTCGATCAGCGTCACCTCCGACATGTCATGCCGGCTCCTGTGCGGCGCCGCTGTCCTGCACGTCTTCCCACGCCGTGGCTAGGTCCGGCCAGGGCGCTGCCAGGGCCGCGGTGCGTGCCGCAGACATCTCCGCCCAGGCGTCGCCTTCGATGGCATCCAGCGCCTTCATCGCCGCACCTTCGGCGAGCAGGCGGGCCCGCAGGCGAAGGATGGGCTCGTGCGTGCGCGCCGCCTCCACTTCGCCAGCCTCGCGCCACGCGGCGGCATCCGTGCTCGTGTGGCCCATCAGGCGATAGGTCGTGGCGTGCAGCAGGCGAGGGCCGGTGCCGCTGCGGATCTCTGCCACCAGCCGGGCCGCCGTTTCGTCGACGGCGACGGCATCGTTGCCGTCCACCGAAACGCCCGCAACGCCCAGAGCTTCTGCGCGCGCGACGACGCCGGCGCCGGCGGTCACGCTTTCCGCCCGAGTGAAGGCGGCGACGCCATTGTCCTCGCAGACGAACAGCACGGGGAGTTCGTACAGCGCGGCCCAGTTCAGCCCTTCCAGGAAAGGCCCGCGATTGATCGCACCGTCCCCGAAGAAGCAGCAGACGATGGCGGAGGAGCCCAGCATGCGAAGCCCTTGCGCGGCGCCGACCGCTATCGGGATCCCACCGGCCACGACGCCATTCGCACCGAGCATCCCGACGGAGAAGTCGGCGATGTGCATCGAGCCGCCCTTGCCGCGGCAATGCCCGCCGGCGCGGCCGAAAAGCTCCTCCATCATGCCGGCGACGCCCGCGCCCTTCGCCAGGGCGTGGCCATGGCCGCGGTGGTTCGAGGTGATGCGATCGTCACTGCGGAGGTTCAGGCAGATCCCGGCTGCGACGGCTTCCTGTCCGATCGAGACATGCAACGGGCCCGGGATCTCGCCGGCGCGATGCGCCGCCAGAGCCGTCTCCTCGAAGGCTCGGATCCGGCACATCGCGGCGTAGATCGCCAGCAGCCTCGTCCGGTTATCGCCGCTCATCCCTGGACGTTCCCCTCAACCTGCCCCTCTTGCCGGGGGCTTGCGGAGCATGCGGCAGCGCGCGAAGGAATCAAGACGGGGAGGGAGGGCTCATGCGCGAGGACGCGCTGGTGCTGGACAGCGTGACCCACCTGCCGGCCGAGGCCGCCGGGCGCGTGGCGCTCTGCGCCAGCCATGGCGGGATCTATGCGGCCTGGTATGCGGCGCGGCGTGGCCTGGCGGCGGTGATCCTGCACGACGCCGGGGTAGGGCGGGAGCGGGCCGGGGTCGGCGGGTTGGACTGGTTGGCGATGCACGAGATCCCGGCGGCCTGCGTCGGCTTCATGACGGCGCGCATCGGCGAGGGCGCGGACATGCTGGCGCGTGGACGCCTCTCTACCGTGAACGCCCCGGCCGCGGCGCTGGGCCTCACAGAGGGCATGAGGGCCGAGGAAGCCCTGCGGCGCCTGGCCGCGGCCGGCCTGCCGCCCGCAGCCACAGGCGATGGGATGGACGAGGCCCGGCGCGAGATCGAAGGCGCCGGTCATGCGGGCGTCCGGGTCTTCGCACTCGATTCGAATGGATTGGTGGTGCCCGGGGATACCGGGCACGTCGTGGTGACCGGCTCGCACGGCGGGTTGCTCGGCGGCAAGCCGGAGACGGCGGTCAAGGCGCAGGTGCTCGCCGCGGTGTACAACGATGCTGGCATCGGCGTGGACGGGGCCGGGATCTCCCGCCTGCCGGCACTTGAAGCACGCGGCATCGCGGGTGCCTGCGTCTCCTGCTTCTCTGCGCGCATCGGCGATGCGATGAGCACCTGGAGTGATGGCTATCTCTCCGCCCTCAATCCGCTCGCCGCCGCGCGGGGTGGGCGCATCGGCCAATCGGCGCGCGAGTTCGTCGCCGCCCTGCTGGAGCATGTCTAGATGTCCTCGAATGCCACGCGGCGGATGACCGGCGGCCATGCCCTGGCCGAGATGCTGAAGCTGCACGACGCCGGCCCCATGTTCGGCATGGGCGGCTTCCAGCTCCTGCCCTTCTATGAGGCCTGCCGCGCACTCGGCGTTCAGCACATGCTGATCAACGATGAGCGCTGCGGCGCCTTTGCCGCCGACGCCTATGCGCGGGTGACCAACAGGCCGGGCCTGGTGGACGGTACCCTCGGTCCCGGAGCGACAAACCTCGCGACGGGGCTTGCCGAGGCGTTCAATGCCGGCATGCCCATGGTCGCTGTCATCGGCGACGCCAACCGCACCCATGCATGGAAGAACATGACGCAGGAGGCGCGGCAGTTCGATGTGCTCCGCCCCCTGGTGAAGGAAGCGATCCGTGTCGAGGTCATCTCCCGCATACCCGAGCATCTGCGCCGTGCCTTCGCTGTGGCGACCAGCGGCCGCCCAGGCCCTGTTCTGATCGCCATGCCGGAGGACATCGCCCATGGTGAGCATGACTTCGACGCGTCCGACTTCTGGGTGGACCCCGGCACGCTGCGCGCGCAGGCCCGCCGCACGCGGCCCGATCCGGACGAACTGGCGCGCGCTGCCGCGCTGCTGGCCAGGGCCGAGCGCCCGCTCGTCCTTGCAGGAGGTGGGATCCATATCAGCGAGGCGCAACACGCCCTGACCCGGTTTGCCGAGGAACAGGGCATTCCCGTCGCGCACACCATGTCGGGCAAGGGCGCGATCGCCTGCACCCATGCTCTCTCGGCCGGCGTCTTCGGCCGCTACTCCCGCATCGCCAACGACCTCATCGCGCTGTCCGACTGCCTGCTGGTGGTCGGCTGCAAGCTTGGCGAGATCGCGACCAAGCGCTTCACTCTGATGCCCGCCGGCGTGCCGATGATCCACCTGGACGTCTTGCCGGAGGAGATCGGCCGAACGACGCGCACCGATAGTGCCCTGGCTGGGGATGCGCGCGCGACGCTTGAGGAACTGACCGGGTTGCTGGGTGACCGAGGGAAGCGTGCGTCATCGCGCGCGGCCTGGTGCGCGGAAGTTCCGAAGCGGATGGCGGCCTGGCGCGAAGGAGCGCGGGAGCGGCTGGAATCCGGCGAGTCCCCGATCAACGTCGGCCGCCTGCTCGGCGACTTGAACAAGGTGATGCCGGAGGATGCCGTGCTGGTCGCCGATGGCGGCTTCGCCGCGCATTGGGGAGCGCTATTCTATGACACCAAGCGGCCGGGTCGTGGCTTTGTCGCCGATCGCGGCTTTGCCTCCATCGGGTATGGCGTGCCGGGGGGCATCGGCGCGCAACTCGGCGTGGGAAAAGGTCGCCGCGTGGTCTCGCTGACCGGTGATGGCGGTTTCAACATGTCCATGGGCGAGTTGGAGACCGCACGCCGCGCCGGCGCCCCCTTCGTCTGCTGCATCTTCAACAATGCCGCTTCGGGCTACGTGAAGGCGCTGCAGCACGCGGTCTATGGCCCGGGAAACTATCAGTCCTCCGACCTCGTCGAGATCGACTACGCGGCTGTGGCCAAGGCCATGGGGTGCCATGGGATCCGCGTCACCGATCCGGAGAAGCTGGCCAGCGCGCTGCGCGAGGGCCTCGGCAACACCGACACGCCGACCGTGCTCGACATCGTCGTCACCCGCGATCCTGCGCGGATGCTCCCTGCGGCCGATAACCGCACTCTCCAGGTGCAAAAAGGGGATCGTCCCGTCTGATGCCTGGCATCGCAACCGCCGCCAATCTTGGCCGCCTTCTGACGCAGACGGCGCGCCGAATCCCGGAAGCGCCGGCGCTGGTCTGGCGCGAGCGGCGCTGGACTTTCGCACAGCTCGACACACGGGTGGACCGGCTGGCTGCGGCGCTGCGAGGCCTCGGCGTCGGGAAGGGCGACCGCGTGCTCGTGCATTCCCGCAACTCGAACCGGATGTTCGAGAGCATGTGGGCCTGCTTCAAGTCCGGCGCCGTCTGGGTGCCGACCAATTTCCGCCTGACACCGGGCGAGGTCGCCTATCTCGCAACCTCCTCCCGCGCCGTCGTCATGCTGCGCGACGAGGGCTTCGTCGGCCATGCACAGGCGGTGCGCGCTGCCTCGCCCCATCTCCGCCAGGTCGTTGCGATGGGCGATGACCGCGAAGCCGGTGAGTTGGCCTACGAGACGTTGCTCGTGGCCAATGCGCCGACTCTGTCGGATGCCGAGGCGGCGGTCGCCTATGACGACCCGGCGTGGTTCTTCTACACCTCTGGCACGACGGGCCGGCCGAAGGCTGCGGTGCTGACGCATGGCCAGATGTCTTTCGTGGTGACCAACCACCTGGCGGACCTTATGCCCGGCACCACGGAACGCGACGCCTCCCTGGTCGTCGCGCCGCTCTCACATGGTGCGGGCATCCACCAGATCGCACAGATTGCGCGTGGCGCTGTCACGGTGCTGACCGCCAGCGAGAAGCTCGACCCCGCCGAGGCATGGGCGCTGGTCCAGCGGCACCGCGTGACGAACATGTTTTGCGTGCCGACCATTCTCACCGCGCTGGTGCGGCACCCCGCGGTGGATGAGCACGATCATTCCTCCCTTCGGCACGTCATCTATGCCGGCGCGCCGATGTACGAGGCCGACCAGGCCGAGGCGCTGCGTAAGCTCGGACCTTGCCTCGTCCAGTATTTCGGCCTCGGAGAGGTGACAGGCAACATCACCGTGCTGCGCTCCGACATGCACACCCCGGACAATGCCGGCAGTTGTGGCGTCCCGCGCACCGGCATGGAGGTTGCGATCCTGGCGGAGGATGGCTCGCGCCTGCCGCCCGGTCATGTCGGAGAGATCTGCGTGCGCGGTCCGGCGGTGTTCGCGGGCTATTTCGAGAATGAGGAGGCGAATGGCAAGGCATTCGCCGGTGGCTGGTTCCACACCGGTGACCTCGGGCGGATGGACGCGCGCGGCTTCCTCTGGATCACCGGCCGTGCGTCGGACATGTACATCTCGGGCGGATCGAACGTGTATCCGCGCGAGGCGGAGGAGGCGATACTGACGCATCCCGCCGTCGCGGAATGCGCCGTGGTCGGCATCCCGCATCCGAAGTGGGGCGAGTCGGGTGTAGCCTGCGTCGTCGCGCGCGCAGGCATGACAGTCGGCGAGGCGGAGGTCCTCGCCCACCTCAAGGAGCGCATCGCACGCTACAAGCAGCCGCTTCGCGTGGTGCTGTGGGATGCGCTGCCGAAATCGGGATATGGGAAAGTGCCGAAGAACCTTGTCAAGGCCCGTCTGGCCGAGGAGGGCGTGGCGTTCTAGCTTCCGCAGCGAAGGAGACGTGCCGATGTCCGCCACGCTGTTCGCGAACGCCCGCATCCTGGACGGCACTGCCGACCATGCCGTGGAGGGCCATGTCCTCGTCGAGGACGGCCTGATCAAGGAGGTTTCCGACAGGCCGCTCACGACGGTGTCCGCCCGCAAGGTGGACCTCGGCGGCCGGACGCTGATGCCCGGACTGATCGACGCGCATGTCCATGTCATCGCCTCCGAGGTCAATCTGGCGCGCCATGCGCTGCTGCCGGACGCGCTGGTCGCCTTCCGTGCGGCGAAGATCATGCACGGCATGCTGATGCGCGGCTTCACCACGGTGCGCGACCTGGGCGGCGCCACGCAAGGCCTCCGTGCGGCGCGCGACGAAGGCCATTTCGACGCGCCGCGCATGGTGCTCTGCGGCAAGGCCATCTCTTCCACCGGCGGGCACAGCGATGGGCGCGGCCGCTGGGACAGCCGCGACAACCATTGGGCGGAGCAGCGCCTCGGCGCGCTCGGCCGAATCGCGGATGGCGTGGATGCGGTGCGTCGCGCCTGCCGCGAGGAGATCAAGGCCGGGGCCGACTACATCAAGATCATGGCCAATGGCGGCGTCGCCAGCCCGACCGACCCGATTGCCTTCCTCGGCTACAGCAAGGACGAAATCCGCGCTGCCGTCGAGGAAGCGCGCATGGCGCAGACCTATGTCGCCGCGCATCTCTACACCGACGAGGCGATCGGCCGTGCCGTGGAATGCGGGGTGCGCAGTCTCGAACACTGCAACCTGATCGAGGAGTCCACCGCCCGCAAGGCGGCCGAGGCCGGCGCCATCGCCTGCCCGACGCTGGTGACGTATCAGGCGCTGAAGGATGAAGGGGCGAGTCTGGGCCTGCCGCCAGAGTCCGTGGCGAAGATCGACACGGTGCGCCTGGCCGGGCTCGAGAGCCTGGAGAAGATGCGGCGTGCCGGCCTTACGATGGCCTTCGGCACCGACCTGCTGGGCGAGATGCATCGCCACCAGTCGGAGGAGTTCGTCATCCGCGGCCGAGTACTGCCAGCAATCGAGGTGATCCGTAGCGCCACGCTGCATGCTGCGAAGTTGCTGCGCATGGAGGGACGGATCGGGTCGGTGGCAGGGGGAGCCTTTGCCGACCTGGTCGTGGTGGAGGGCGATCCGCTGAAGGACCTGTCGCTGTTGACAGGCCAGGGCCGGCACATCAGCGCCATCATGCTCGCGGGGCGCTTCATCAAGGGACCGCATTAGGGAAATTTTTCCGTCGCATCGTCCGAACAAATCGGCGATTCCGCCGGACTTGGAACTACACTCGCACCGAAGCCGGCGCAGGGAGGGCAGGGTGCTCGCGGAAATCCATCGCTGGGATGCACCGGCTGAACTGCCGGACAAGGCGACGCTGAACCTCTCGGACAGCCGGGTCGAAACCTGGCTGACCCACCTGCACGCGAGCGGTCGGCCCTATCATGGCTGGCTCGCCGTCTGGCGGCATTTCTCGAAGTGGGAAGGCACCTTCCTCGATGTCGGGGCCAACCTGGGGCAAAGCATCGTGAGCTTCGCCATGTTCAACCGACAGATGCGGATCTGGAGCTTCGAGCCCAATCCGCTCTGTGCGGAGGCGCTGGCCTGCGCGGCGCGGCTTGTGCCGAACGAAGTCACTATCTTCCTGTGCGGCCTGGCCGATGCCGATGCGGCGATGACGCTGCATGTGCCGGTCGTGCGCGGCGCTGGCGGTGTCGGGCCGAGCAGCAACGCCTCGCTTCGTCGCAGCGAACTCGACAAGCGGCACGTCGTGGACCGTCTGCTCGCTGGCCACGGCACGCGGGAGGATCTCAGCTTCGTCGATGTGCCCGCGGTGGTCCGGCGGCCCGAGAGCCTGCCGCCACCCTCGGCACTGCGCTTGGCGAAGATCGACGTGGAAGGCTTCGAGCGGCGGGTGCTGGAAGGCCTCACGCCGCTGCTGCGCGCGCATCGTCCCGTGCTGACCGTGGAGCGCAACAATTGGCCGGAAATCGCTGAATGGATCGCGCGGGAAGGCTACGCTGCCTTCGACTACGAGGCCAGTACTGGCACGCTTCGTGAAGTGCCCGAAGGCAGTAGTGGGGGTAAATCGGTCGATCCCTTGCTCCTGCCGCGCGACAGGGTCGCACACCTGTTGTCCGAGGCCGACGGGCTTCGGCTCGCTGTCTGAAGCTGGTGGTGGAGAGGTGACCGGGCGAAGGCGCGGCCAGCATGATTGACCCTGAACACCGCCTGCTGCATGCGCCGCTGCCTTTTCGTCCCAGGCTGACATGGCCCGGCGGAGCGCGGCTCGCCGTCTGGATCTGCCCAAACATCGAGCATTACGAGTTCCTGCCCGCTGCCATCCGCCAGCGCGATCCGTGGCCGCGCACGCCGCACCCGGATATCCTTTCCTATGGACTCAAGGACTACGGCAACCGCGCGGGTGTCTGGCGTCTCATGGAAGTGCTGGACGGGCATGGCATCCGTGGCACCGTGTCCTTCAGCATGGCGGTCGGCGAGATGTTCCCCGAGATCCTGGAGGCGATGCTGGCGCGAGACTGGGACGTGTTCAGCCACGGGCTCTACAACACGCGCTATCATTGGGGCCTGGACGAGGCCGGGGAGCGCGCGGAGATCGCCGCCAGCGTCGAGGCCTGGCGGCGAATGACCGGACGCCAGCTGCGCGGCTGGTTCTCCCCCGCTGCCTCCAACACGCTCCGTACGCCGGATCTCGTCGCGGAGGCCGGCATCTCCTACCTCTGCGACCTGTATCACGACGACCAGCCGACGCCCGTGCGCGTTCGCTCCGGCCGGCTGGTCTCGCTGCCCTATCAGATGGACTTGAACGACGCCGTCATGATTGCAGCCGGGGCCGGCGAGGGCGAGGAGTTCGCCCGGGCCGCGCAGGACATGTTCGACACGCTCTACGCGGAAGGCGAGGTGCAGCCGCGAGTGATGTGCATCGCGCTGCACCCCTACATCATCGGCCGTCCGCACAGGATCTGCTATCTCGACGAAACGCTATCCTACCTGCGTCGCCACGAGGGCGTGTGGTTCGCCACGGGCGCGGAGATGGCTGATTGGTATTTCGCGCACCACTACGATTCCGCCGTGCTCGCTTCGGCACGATGAGTCCAACCCGCGGTCCTGACCACGCGATCCACCCTTACGCGCCGCAGTCGTCGCGCGCGGATTTCCTGTGGCCCGGCGGAAAGCGGGTGGCGGCCTACATCCTGCTTCACATCGAGCATACGGAGATCGCGCCGCCCGACGGCACGCATCGCGATCCGCGCTTCCGCGGGGCCTTCTTTAGCGGCACGCCCGACTGGCACACCTGGTCCTATCGCGACTACGGCAACCGCATCGGCGCGTGGCGCATCCTGGAGGTGCTGGACGCGCTGGCTCTGCCGGCCAGCGTCGCCGTGAACCTGCTCGCCGCCCGACGTCATCCCGAACTCGTTGCGGCCTGTGCTGCCCGTGGCCATGAGCCGGTTGCGCACGGCATCTCGGCCAGCCGCATGGTGACCTCACGCATGAGCGAGGCGGAGGAGCGAGCGCACATCGAGCAGGCGCGCGACGGTCTCTCACGCATCTGGCCCGGAGCGACCGGCTGGCTCGGACAGGATCACGGTGCGACGGAGCACAGCACAAGGCTGCTGGCGGAAGCGGGCTTTGGCTTTTCGCTGGACTGGGCCAATGACGACGAACCCTATCTTCACGCCTCGGGGCTGCTCGCCATGCCGCCGCCAGCTGAATGGGACGATGTGCAGACGCTCTGGCTGCGCCGCGTGCCGGTTGTGCGCTGGCCAGGCCTCGTGAAGGACGCGCTGGACCGCCTGCTGGCCGAACCGCGGGGCGGGCGGGTGCTTGGGATCGGCGTGCATCCCTGGATGCTTGGCGCGCCGCACCGGGTCCGCTATCTGCGCGAAAGCCTGAAGGATCTCGCCGCGCGTGAGAACTTGCACATCGCCACTGCCGGGGCACTGGCGGCGTCTGCCCGGTCGATGCTTCAGCCCGGGTAGCGCTTTTCCATGGCATAGTAGGCGTTGAATCCTACGGTGTCATAGAATTCTTCGAAGGGCAGAAGCCGGTCCGAACCTGGATGCGCACCGCGGGCGATCAGCGCCAGCACGTCCCTTTGCGCCCGGATCATCGCATTCAGCAGCGTTACCCCGAGCAACAGCACGCGGTAGCCGATCGCCTCCGCCTGCTGGGGCGTGAGGAAAAGGCGTCCCGGCTTCTCCACCTGCGCGAGCATGGTCGGCACGTTGCGCACCGCGCGGTGCAGCGCCTCCATCTCTGCCGTGCTGGCGGGCGCCTCGAAATACACGATATCCGCGCCCAGGTCGGCGAAGGCCTCGGCGCGCCACAGCGCCTCCTCCAGCCCGACGGCGGCGCGGCTGTCGGTGCGGCCGATCACCAGCAGGTCGCCGCCGGCCCTGCGGATCGAATCTCGCGCATCGAGCGCAGCGCGCATCCTGGTCAGCGCCTCGGCGCGGGGCGCCACTTCCAGCCCCTGGGCGTAGCCGCAGCGCTTCGGGAAGACCTGGTCTTCGATCATCACGCAAGCCAGGCCGATCTGGTGGTAGCCCATCACGGTCCGGCGCACGTTGATGGCGCTGCCGAATCCGGTATCCGCGTCCCCGATCAACGGCAGGTCCGTCGCTGCGCAGACTTCGCGCGCGGCGTCCAGCAACTCCCGATAGGAGACCAGGCCTGCATCCGGCAGGCCGAGGCGTGCGGCACTGACCGCGTACCCGGAGAGGAAGGCCGCCGGGAAGCCCGCCCGGGAGATCAGCCGCGCGCCCAGGGCGTCATGGCAGCCGGGCACCACGGCGATGCGCGGCTGCTCCAGCGCGCTGCGCAGCCGAGCGGCCGGGCTGGGCAGGGGCCCATCCGGTTCCGGGTCCAGGATCATGCAGCCGGTCCTCCCCGAGTGATCCTGCCACCGCCATGCTCGCTCGCCCAGCCGCGGCGGATTTTGCTCGCCCGCGGGCACGTCTGCGGTATCGTTCACCGACGGGTCCCTGGCCCGACCGGGGATACCGCCCAAGCACGAAGGCCGCCGCCAAGCCGGCCACGAAGGAAGGCGCACGATGTCCGAAACCCCGACGCATGGTCCCCGCTGCGCTGCACTGATCGGTCCGTATGGCAGCGGCAAGTCGGCCCTTTTCGATGCGATGCTTGGCGCAGCGGGCCACCCCGTCCGCCGCACCGGCAATGGCCGCGCGCATGTCCCCGGCGCGGAGATGCGGATCGCCCAGGCGAGCTTCCTGGGAGATCCCTGGACGCTGCTGGACTGCCCCGGATCGATTGAACTCGGCCATGCCGCCGCCTGCGCACTGGCTGTGGCCGACATCGCCGTGATCGTGGTCGAGCCGGATCCCGCCCGCGCCGCCATGGCTGCGCCCAGCCTGCGGATGGCGGAGCAAGCCGGCATCCCCGCAGTGATCTTCGTGAACAAGGTGGATGCCCTCACCGGCCAGGTGCGGGACAGCGTCGCCGCCCTGCAGGAGCATGCTCGGCGCCGCCTGCTGCTGCGCCAGGTGCCGTGGCGCGAAGGTGACCGAATCGTCGGCTATGTCGACCTGATCAGCGAGCGCGCCTGGCGCTGGAGGGATGGCGCCGCCTCCGAACCCGCGCCCTTCCCCGAGGTCATGCGAGGTCGAGAGGCTGAGGCCCGCGCGGCCCTGGCCGAGGCGTTGGCCGACGCCGACGACGACTTACTGGAGGCCATCGTGGAGGACCGCACCCCTGATCCGGCGGCCCTCTACCGTCCCCTGCACGCCGAGGAGGCAGCGGGGCACGCGGATGCCGTGCTGCTCGGCGCTGCGGAGCTCGCCGCGGGCGTTCGCCGCCTGTGGAAGGCTCTGCGGCATGACGCGCCGGACGTTGGGGAGACCGCTAAACGGCTCGGCATCGAACCGGCCGGCGAGCCGCTCGCCCAGGTGTTTCGTACCGTGCAAGCAGGTCATGCGGGGCGGCTCTCCTATGTCCGGCTCTGGCGCGGTTCGGTGAGGGACGGAGCCAACCTCGGCGGGCAGCGCATCGGCGGCATCTGGCGCTTTCCCGGCGGCGAGGCCGCCAAGGTCGGTGAAGCCGTGGCAGGCGAGGTCGTGGCTCTCGGTCGGCTCGAAGCTGCGGCGACCGGCGACACCCTCGGCGGTCAGGCACTGCCATTCCCCAGCCCGCCGGTGCCGACTTACGCGCTGGCCATGGAGCCAGCAGACCGCAAGGACGAGGTGAAGCTCGCCGCCGCGCTGTCGAAGCTTGTGGAAGAAGATCCCTCCCTCACCATCGAGCAGATCGCCGAGACGGGCGAGACGGTGCTGCACGGGCAGGGCGAGCAGCATTTGCGGGCGGCCTTCGAGAAGCTCTCGGGCGTGGTCAAGCTGGAGACGCATCGTCCTCGCGTCGCGTTTCGCGAGACCATTCGCCGTCAAGTCCGTCAGCATGCCAGATTGAAGCGCCAGACCGGAGGACATGGCCAGTTCGCCGACGTCACCATCGAGGTCGCCCCGCGCCTCCGTGGCGCCGGCTTCAGCTTTGTGGACAAGATCGTCGGCGGCGCCATCCCGCGGAAGTTCATCCCCGCATGCGGGGAAGCCGCCGAGGAGGCAGCACGCAAGGGGCCCCTCGGTCATCCGGTCGTGGACATCGAGGTGACGCTGGTGGATGGCGGCTTCCACAGCGTTGATAGCTCCGACATGGCTTTCGCCACCGCCACCCGCATGGCCGTGCAGGAAGCGCTGGCCAAGGCCGATCCCGTTGTGCTGGAGCCTGTGGAGCATGTCGCCGTGCTGGTGCCTTCCACCTTTACTCCGGCCGCGCAGCGCCTTCTGACCGGACGGCGCGGACAGATACTCGGCTACGCCGAAACGGCAGACCGGCCTGGCTGGGACGAGGTCGAGGCGATGGTGCCCGCGGCGGAACTGCACGATCTCATCCTGGAGTTGCGCGGCCAGACACTCGGCCTCGGCACCTACCGTCATCGCTTCGACCATTTGGCCGAGAGCCGGTCGCGGCAGGGTTGATGCGTCACCGTATGGCACGGTAAAATGCCAAGGAGCGTTGCGGACCCGTGCCCGGGTCGCGCGATGGCAAAGCGGAGGATGGTCGGTGCGCTTCGATATCGTGGAGCTGGGCCCGACGGCGAACAAGATCGTCCTCGTCGGACGATTGGATTCGACCACGGTCGGCGGCGTGGAGACACCTCTGACCGCGGCGGTAGCCGCCAGCGGTCGCAGCGCGGTACTGGACCTGACCGGGCTGGAGTTCCTGTCCTCGCTTGGGATTCGGCTGTTGCTGTCCTCGGCTCGGGTGGTGACCCGACGCGGCGGACGGGTGGTCCTGTTCGGCGCCCAGCCCATGGTGCGGGAGGTTCTGACTGCCATGGCGCTCGACGAAGTTCTGCCCCTTGTGAACACGGAAGACGAGGCCGTGGCCCGGCTGGCTGCCTGATTTCCTGTGCTGGCCCTCGAGGTCGCGCTCGATCTGGCTGGTCTGGAGGCGGCACAAGCGCAGGTCGATGCGTTCCTCGAGCAGGAGCGCGCGTCCGACCGGGCACGCTACAAGGTGCGGCTTGTCCTTGACGAGCTTGTCGCGAACCTCATGGCGCATGGTCGGTTCGCTGGTGATCCTCCTGCGCTGCGCATCGACGTGAGAGCAGCCCCGGCAGGCGTTCTCCTCGGCATCGAGGATGCCGCGGAGCCTTTCGATCCCCGTGCGACGCCGGCCCCTTCAGCCCCCCCCTCGCTCCATGACGATCGAGTGGGCGGTCTAGGCCTCGCCCTTGTGCGGAAGATGGTCGAGATCCGTGACTATCGCCGGTTGTCGGGCGGCTGGAACCGGACAGAAATCGTGGTCGCCGGCGACTGAGCGCCGCGGTGCGCTCATGGACGAAGATTGCGGTTGTCGAGATGGCTGTCATCGAAGCTTCATCAAACTGAAATCGGCGGGTCGCCCTCGGGGCCTAGAAGCCCGGGCGCTGGGCTTGCCAGCGCAATCGGCGGCCCTTCCACAGACCGGAGAGATGCAGTGAACAGGCGGACCCTTATTCTTGGCAGCGGTGCGGCACTTTCGGCGCCGATTCTCCTGGTCAACCGTCCGGCGCTGGCGCAGCAGGCCACGATCACGGGTGCCGGTGCGACCTTCCCGCGGCCCGTGTATGAGCGCTGGGCTCAGGCGGCGCGCGAGGCGATCGGCGTGCAACTGAACTACCAGTCCATCGGCTCCGGCGGCGGCATCAACCAGATCACGGCACGGACAGTCGATTTCGGCGCGTCCGACGCCCCGCTGACGACGGCGCAACTCACCGAGCGCAACCTGTTGCAGTTCCCCTCGCTGATGGGCTCGGTGGTGCTCTCGGCCAATCTGCCGGGAGTCGCCGATAACGCGCTGCGGCTCACGCCCGAGATCGTCGTGGACATCTTCCTCGGCAAGCTGCGTCGTTGGAACGACCCGCGCATCGTGGAACTCAACCGCGAGATCCGCATTCCGAACCTCCCGATTGGGCCGAGCTACAGGGCGGATGGCTCCGGCACGACCTGGGTGTTCACCACCTATCTGTCGCGCGTTTCGGGCGAGTGGAAGGACGGCCCCGGCGCCGGCACCAGCGTCCGATGGCCGGCCGGCAACGGCGCTCGCGGCAACGAAGGCGTCTCGAACATCATCCGCAACACGCCGGGTGCGATCGGCTATATCGAGAATGCCTACGCCGTGGTGAACCGCATGCCGACCACGCAGCTTCGCAACAAGTCGGGCAACTTCGTCCGCCCGATCCCTGAGACCTTCGGCGCCACCGCCGCTTCGGCGGACTGGACGGCGGAGAACTTCGCCGCCGATACGATCGACCTCGCCGGCGAGAAGGCTTGGCCGATGACCGCCGCGACCTTCATCCTGCTTCCGACTAACCCGCCAGCGGAGAAGGTCGAGGCCAGCCGCAACAGCATGCGCTTCTTCGACTGGGCCTTCCGCAATGGCGGCCAGATCGCGTCGAGCCTCGAATACATCCCCCTGCCGGCTTCGGCGCATGACCTGGTCCGCGCAGCCTGGCGCCGCGCCGTGAAGGCACCGAACGGCAGCCCGGTCTGGACTGCCTGAGGACGACAAGACAGGCCCAGGCTCCTTCGGGTGCCTGGGCCACCAATTCCGGATGCCGGTGAGCCGACGTCCGTTGGAGTGCTGGACGGGTGAGCGATATCGCGACGAACCCCGGCGCCGTGCCGGATGTGGTCAGGCGGCGGAGTGCCGGCGCATTCGGCGACACGCTGTTCGAGTGGGTCTGCAAGCTGGCGGGTTTGATCGTGCTGCTGACTCTCGGCGGCATCATCCTGACGCTGTTCATTGCTGGCTTGCCAGCCTTCCAGCATTTCGGGCTCGGGTTCATCTTCTCAACCAACTGGGACCCGGTGGAAGGCCGTGAGGAATTTGGGGCCTTCATTTCGATCTTTGGTACGGTCGTCAGCTCCTTGCTGGCGATTGTCTTCGCCGTGCCGGTCGCCTTCGGCATCGCCTATTTCCTGACGGAGCTCGCGCCCGGCTGGCTGCGCCGCCCGGTCGGGACCGCCATCGAGTTGCTGGCTGCAGTTCCCTCGATCATTTTCGGCATGTGGGGCCTCTTCGTGCTGGTCCCGTTCGTGCAGATGCATATCCAGCTAGCGTTCGGCGAGACGCTGGAAGCCCTCCCGCTGATCGGCTTCTTGTTCGCAAGCAATTCGTTCGCCGGCACGTCGCTTTTCTCGGCGTCGCTGGTCCTGGCGATCATGATCTTGCCCTTCGTCGCCGCCACGATGCGCGACGTTTTTGAGCAGGTGCCGCCAGTCTACAAGGAAAGCGCCTACGGCCTTGGCGCCACGCGCTGGGAAGTGGTGAGCGGCGTCGTCATCCCCTACACGCGGGCCTCTGTGGTGGGCGGCATCATGCTCGGTCTCGGTCGTGCACTGGGCGAGACGATGGCCGTCACCTTCGTGATCGGGAACGCGAACCGCTTGCCTCAAAGCATCTTCGACCCCGCCACCACGATCGCCTCTGTGATCGCGATGGAATTCCCGGAGAGCCTGGCCGGCAGTCTTCAGCAATCGGCGTTATTCGCGATCGGCTTCCTCCTTTTCTTCATCTCTTTCGTGGTGCTTGCGACGAGCCGCTGGCTGCTGCGCTCGCGGCTGAAAGGCTGAGACGATGAGCACCACCACGCTTGCGCAATTCGGCGTACGCGATGCGGCGGCGGCGCGCGCCCTCGGACGGCGGCGTTCGTTCGTGGATCGGCTTGTGACAGGCTTCTGCCTGATCGCGACCGCGATCGGGCTATTCTTCCTGGCCTCGATCCTCGCCACGCTCCTGTGGCGCGGCCTCGCGGCGATGGATCTGACGGTGCTCACCACCGAGTTCCGCCCGACGACCTATGGCGACGACACGCTGCCGAAGGGCGGCCTGGTACATGCCATCATCGGCAGCCTCATCCAGGTTGGCCTTGCCACCCTGATCGGCACGCCGATCGGCCTGCTGGTCGGCACCTACCTCGCGGAATACGCACGCGGCTCACAACTCGGCAATGCGGTGCGCTTCGTGTCCGACATCCTGCTCTCGGCGCCGTCCATCCTGATCGGCCTGTTCATCTACCAGCTCGTGGTGCTGCCGATGGGCAGCTTCTCGGGCATCGCCGGCGTGCTTGCCCTCGCCATCATCGTCATTCCAGTGGTGGTGCGCACGACGGAGGACATGCTGCAGCTGATTCCCAACACGCTGCGCGAGGCCGTAATCGCGCTCGGTGCGCCGAAGTGGCGGATGATCGTGCTGGTCTGCTACAAGGCGGCGCTGTCGGGGATCGTCACGGGTGTGCTGCTTGCGGTGGCGCGCATCGCCGGCGAGACGGCGCCGCTGCTGCTGACTTCCTTCGGCAACAATGTGATCTCCACCGACCTCGGGCAGGCCATGGCGAGCCTGCCGCTCGCCATCTATCAACAGGCCAATTCCGGCTTCCCCGACCTGATAGCGATCGCCTGGTCCGGCGCGCTGCTGGTGACGCTCGGCGTTCTCGCCATCAACATCGTCGCGCGCGTCCTGCTGCGCAAGAAGACGTGAGGAAACCTCGATGAGCTCGACCACGGACCAGCCGCAGGCGGAAGGCGTGAACGCCTCCTTCGGCGGCGTGCAGGCCCGCTCCGGGGTATCCATCAACACCGTTTCCCGGATCTCGGTGCGCAACCTCGATTTCTTCTACGGCGCCAACAGGGCTCTCAAGGCCATCAACCTGGAAGTGCCGGACTGTCAGGTCACGGGCATGATCGGGCCCTCGGGCTGCGGCAAGTCCACGCTGCTGCGCGTGCTGAACCGCATGTACAGCCTCTACCCCGGTCAGCGCGCAGAGGGAGAGGTGATCATGGACGGGCGCAACATGATCGCGCCGGACGTGGATCTCAACGAGTTGCGCTCCAAGGTCGGCATGGTGTTCCAGAAGCCGACACCGTTTCCAAT